>NZ_JBHCHN010000036.1:0-47944 GCF_041802885.1 Streptococcus sp. | reverse complement strand
TTGCGCATGGCCTGGCTCATCATACGAGCCTGCAACCCTACGTGGCTGTCACCGATGTCACCATCGATTTCGGCACGGGGTACCAGGGCTGCTACAGAGTCGACGACAATGAGGTCAACTGCTCCTGAGTCAATCAGCTTGCTGGCGATTTCCAAACCTTGCTCACCAGAATCTGGTTGGGAGAGAAGGAGTTCGTCAATGTTGACACCCAAGGCCGCTGCATAGGCTGGATCCAAAGCGTGCTCAGCGTCAATAAAGGCTGCGATGCCGCCTTCTTTTTGCGCTTGCGCTACGGCATGGAGGGCTACGGTTGTTTTACCAGAAGACTCTGGTCCGTAGATTTCGATAATCCGGCCCTTTGGATACCCGCCAGCACCCAGAGCAATATCCAGAGCCAGGGAACCTGAACTCATGACTTGCACTTTCTGCTCGGCGCGCTCGCCCAGGCGCATGACTGCACCCTTACCAAAATCTTTTTCAATGTTCTTTAGCGCATCATCTAGCGCTTTGCGGCGTTCATCACCAAATTTTTGAGTGATTTCTTCAGTTTTCTTTGCTTTTTTTGCCAAAATAATTTCCTTTCTCAACGTGAGATATAGCTTATCTATTATATCAGATTTTAGCTTTTTAATAAAGCCCTGCGCACCAAGTTAAAGGCGTGGAGGGTTGCAATATAGCGGACGTCCGAACGGCTACGGCCGCCGATGACGATGCGGATAGAATGGGTTCCTTCCTTGGTAGCCAAGCCAATGAAGACAGTTCCTGCTGGCTGACCTTCTAGCTCCTCTGGGCCAGCAACGCCAGTCAAGCCAATTCCCAAGTCTGAGCCTATCAGGAGTCTGGCCTGCTCAGCCATTTTTTCAGCTGTAAAGGCACTGACGACACCCTCTTCCAGCAAATCTTCCAAAGGCATCTGCAGCATCTTAGCCTTTTCTTCTATTGAATAGGTGACAAAGCCGCCCTTGAAGACCTGGGATGCGCCTGGAAAATCCGCTAGACTGGATTGGAAGAGACCTGCGGTGAGACTTTCAGCGGCGGTGAGGGTCTGGCCCTTGTCTTTCAAGAGTTGGAAGACGACATTGGCCAAACTATTGTCCTCTCCATAACCATAAATCAAGTCCCCCAAGGGTTGGCCTTCGATGGTGGGGATAGCTGCAATGTGGGCTTCCAGCATATCCAGCTTAACATCTGCCGCTTCCTGGCTCTTGGCCTTGGTCGACAGGCGCAGGGTGACTTCACCTGTCTTGGCATAAGGAGCTAGGGTCGGGTCCGTCTGACCCTCAATCAGGTCCTTGAGAACCGTCACCAATTGGCTTTCCCCGATACCAAAGAAGCGCAGAACCCGCGAGTATAATTTGGTGTGGTTGGTGGAGAGGAGAGGGACTAGGTTTTCATTGACCATAGGCTTGAGTTCGCTGGGGGGTCCTGGCAAGACCACATAGGTCACTCCGTCTACTTCCTGCAAGCCACCGACAGCCAGGCCTGTGATGTTTTGAATGGCGGTAAACCCCTCTATGATTTGGGCCTGGCGCTCATTGTTGGGAGTTCTGGCATACTGAGGGCGGGTAGCAAAAAAGTCATCCAGCCGTTGACTGGCCTCTTGATCAAAAACCAGTTCACGATTCAAAAACTTGGCCAGGGTTTGCTTGGTCAGGTCATCTTCGGTTGGGCCCAATCCACCGCACAAGACCACCAGATTGCTGCGCTGGCGGGCGGTTTCCAAGACAGACAGGAGCCGCTCTTCATTGTCTCCCACGGCGGTATGGAAAAAGACATCAATCCCCAGCTCCGCGAATTTTTCGGACAAGAATTGGGCATTGGTATTGACAATCTGCCCCGTCAAAATCTCTGTCCCTACTGCTATCAACTCCGCTCTCATAGAACCTCCTACTTCATCTGTTCGGATTTTTTCTTTCATTGTAACAGAAAAAGGGAAAGAAGGGATAGAAAAAGAAGTTGATTCACTCAACTTCCACATTTATTTTTCAAAGACAAGGACGGAGGCATTTTCGATACCATATTGTTTCAAATCGTATTCTGTCTTTTTGTCATTGTCGTAGTTGTACTTGACTAATTTATTTTTAAAGAGGAAATAATAGTCTCCATTGTGCTGGGTAAAGGACGCGTCTTGATCAAAACCCTCTGCTAAGGAAATGGTTCGTTGACTATTGTCATCCAAGTTAACAAAGGTCCATTTGGCATCTTTGACATAGAGGGTATAGTGGTAGATGACTAAAAGGTTTCGCTCCTCGTCGTAGAAAATATCATGAGGGTAAGGTGTATCAACCTTAATTTGGCCTAACTCTCTGCTTTCTATATCATAGGTCACAATCGTATTTCCTGGACCTGGTTCACCATCATCCCGAAGACCTCTGCTTGGCTCTACGATATAAAGCTTGTGACCAACATTGACCATTCTAAGGAAACCTCCCCTATCTTGATCGGTATAGTCAATAGCAATGTCTTCTAATTTATTTAAGTTTTTGTCCAAAATCCAAAGACGATTCTCGTGTTGACCACTGTCTTTGTCCACACTCCCGATTAAAACATAGAGTTTATCGCCGATAGGAAGAATGCCATTCGTGAGTGTAAGTGCTGTTTCTGCCGAGAATTCTTTTTTCAGGACCTCTTTAAGGAGCTCATCATGCTTATAAAAGACGACCTTATCCGTAAATACATCCGTTCGATATAGAAATTCTCCATCAAAACCCATCGCATAAGCATCCCCATCATCAATCGTCTTAAATGAATGCTTCGTTTTATCATAACGATAAATTAAAGGAGAGCCCGGGTGGCTTGTTTCTGTTGTTTTCCCATAAACAGCCTCATCAGTCTCCTTTACATAGTCCCAACGGGGAACCCTATCATCCTTTAATTCAGTAGCTTCACCAATCTCCTTCAGTTTATCACCGTAAAAAGAGAAGGCAACGGATTTTTGCCGATTAAAGATAACAAAATCAGCACCTTTTGGAGATTCGGTTTGTTGACAACCAAATAAGAATAGTAGTGATAGACCCAGAATAGATTTTTGGATAATTTTTCCCGACATACAAAGGTTCTCCTCTATTAGTATTTGCGGTAAATGAGGGCTGTGTTTGGATGGTCTCGCAATTCAAATGGATGGATAGCTGCACCATAGGAATTGAGACTAATATCGGCACTAGGACCTGCGGTGTCTCGGTAAGCTGCCCAAACCAGTTGAGAACAATAGAATTTACTTCGTGTCCATACGTTATAGAATTCCCTATTATAAGGCTTCCCTATCTGTCTAGCTGCCCACTGAGCTGCCTTTTGGTCTTGTGCAACAGATGTTGATTTAACTCCTACTTGCCAAACCTGACCAGAAAACCTTGACACCCAACTTCCATAGTGTGGTTTCACGCCTGTTCCTGGATTCGCTTCAATAACTGCATAATAGTATGGTGCTGCAGCCACAATGCCCGCATGTCCATGATTGATAATTCCAGAAAGCTTTGCATCCGTGATACAGATTACACCATCCCTCCATGACCAACTGCCGACTCTAGCTTCATTTGCTGCTCCAGCATTCTCAACCTTCCAATCTCCAACAACAGGTTTTGGAACTTCAGCGTTCCAGGCCGTCACTTACTCAGGCGAGTATTGCGATTCAAGAGTCGAAATACCTATGTCTATTGACGGTCCTTCTGCGTAAACAGTATATAGAGGCAACGCCCCCAGGAAGCCAAGCGCGATACACTTTACAATATTTATCTTTTTCATAATAAAAGTCCTTTCTATACTCGTAAATAATTATTATCAACAATCAAAAACTGTTTAATCCATCGAACTCATCTCCTTTCTACGATGACTATTGCCACTATGGCCAAGGGAACCCCCACGGCCAGCCCATTGATGTGATATAGAGCAAAACTGCTAGATAAAATAGAATTATTTTATTGTCTTTCATGACAACCTCCTCCTTTTTGTAAATCTATGGTACAATACTTTGAAAGGTTATTCACAAAACATAAACAATATTCAACTTTTTTGGAGGTTCGTATGTTTACATGGAATTTTGGAAGTGTTTATAAAACTATTCGGCGTTCTAAAGGACTGACTCAAAAAATGGTTTGCGGGGGATTTCTATCAACAACAACTCTTTCAAAAATCGAGAATCATCATGTTGTGCCCAGTGTTGAGCATATGATTTTTTTGCTGGATCAGATAAACATGTCGGTCGAAGAATTTCATTACATCTGCAATTTCTATCAGCCAAGTGAACGCCAAAAAATTTTTTCTCAATATCGAAAAGTCGCTCAAAAGCCAAAAATTGATGAAATTCAGCGTTTAATTGTTAGTTGTGACAATTATCTAAGCAAACAACATGATGTTCCTGTTGAGCATCTACGAAGTATCCTAAAAATTGTTCTATTTATGCGACAACATGGCCCTAATAAAAAAGATAGGGATTTTGGGCATTTGACTGAAAAAATTTATCACTATTTGGATAAGCAAGATACTTGGTATATGAGTGACCTAAGACTCTTACAAACTATTTTGTATGCTTTTCCTGTGGAAAATCTGCCACAGTTGACAAAACGTATTTTTGAAAGTTTAGAAAAATACAAAGATTTTCAAAATATCAAAGAAGCTCAAATAAATATACTTACAAATATATCAACCATCTACTTCTACAATCAGTTAAAAAATGAATGTGAAGAAGTGACTTTGAAGATTTTGGACTTAGCCAAAGAGTTGAAACGTTATGATTCCCTTGGTTTTGCTCAGGTCCGCCTCGGTATCTGCCGTGGGGATGAGGCCTTGATTGAGAATGGTTTGGCCCTCTTGCGCTTGACGGATGAGCAGGACTTGCTGACCATGTTGGAAGAGGAAGTCAAAAAATACCGCTGAGAGAACTCAGCGGTATTTGTTAGTGAGGGCTGTGAAAATCACAGGTCCGTTCATGATCATTGACCAGGCCTGCGGCTTGGAGGAAGGAATAGACAGCGACGGGGCCGACAAATTTGAAGCCTCGTTTTTTCATATCCTTGGAAATCAGCTCCGACAAGGCTGTCTTGGCTGGGGCCTGTTTGTAATCCAGCAGGTCATTTTGAATGGTTTTGCCATCGACAAAGGACCAGATATAGTGATCAAAGCTGCCAAAATCTTGCTGAATCTGGAGAAAGGCTTGGGCATTGGCTCTGGTCGCAAAGATTTTCAGGCGGTTGCGGACAACGGCTGGATTTTGCAGGATTTCCTCCAAGTCCTCATCGGTCATTTTTGCTACCTGATGGTAATCATAGTGATGAAAGGCTTGCTGGAAGGCGGTCCGTTTGTTGAGAATGGTTTCCCAAGAAAGGCCTGCCTGATAGGTTTCAAGGCAGAGCAATTCAAAGAGGGCCTGCTCATCATGGAGAGGGCGCCCCCACTCTTCATCATGGTAAGCAACATAGAGGGGGTTGGTCATTTTGACCCAGCCACAACGTTTGGTCATAGGAACTCCTTTCAGTGTTAAAGGGGGAATAAGAATAGAAGATGCTAGGGGTGTAGCTTTTGTGACGTGAGAACCTAAAATCGATTTTATTTTAGGTTCGAGCTAATAAGTCGCTTACGCCTTTGTATCTTCTTGAATTGAACTCGCCCTAAACTCTGTGTAAAAAAGATACACAACTATTTCTGCTTTAGCAGAATTACAGGTGTGGATACCTTAGGCATAAACTTATCCTAGACGCAAGCGTCTTCGTCAAGTTTCCTTTTTTTACTTTGAGTGTGACGGGCTCTGTATCTTCTTGAATTGAACACGGCCTAAATGCTGTGTCAAAAAGATAGATTGCCTTGTGTGTTTGCACACTGCAACAATCTCCTATTTTGACTTTGCATTTTACGGCCTTTGTATCTTGCTATTTCATCAGCATTTTGAGGGCAGATTTGATGTAATTTTCTGCGCTTTCGCTGGTGCCTTCAAAGAAGGTGCGGATTTTCTTGATTTCATTGGCCTTGTAGCCTAGGGCTAGGAGGGCTTCCATGGCTTCATCTAGGGCCTGATTGTTGGCTACAGCCGTTTGGCTGACGGCGTCTGACTGAACACTGGTATCCACAAATGTACCTGCCAGGTCCAGCACCATCTGCTGGGCCGTTTTTTTTACCGATTTTGGGGAATTTGGTCAGGTAGGTGATGTTCTGCTGGTCAATGGCTCGGACCAGACCTTCGTTGTCATCTACGGCGATAATGGCCAGAGCTGTGGTTGGGCCGATGCCGGAGACGGAAATGAGACGGAGGAAGACATCTTTTTCACTTTCGGTGGCAAAACCGTACAGAAGATGGGCATCTTCACGAATGACCTGGTGGGTGTAGATGGTGATGTCCTGCTGGATAGCATCGCTGTAACGATAGGGGTTGGCAACGTGGAGAACATAGCCGATACCAGCCACCTCCACAACGATGTATTTGGCAGTGATTTTGGTCAAGCGACCTTTGAGATATTCAAACATAATTTTTCTTTCTTCTTAATATTTCCCCAATTCCCGCAAGCTGGTGTGGTTTTCCTGGATGCGGCGGAACATTTTTTCCATGTCGGACTTACTAAAGTGAACCAAGACTGGCCGCCCGTGAGGGCAGTTATAGGGATTTTTACACTGGGCTAATTGACGCAGCAAGTCACGCGCTGAAGCCTCATCCAGGGCATGATTGGCCTTGATGCTGCGTTTACAAGACATCATGATGGCCAGCTCTGCTCGGTATTTTTTGATGGAGACTTCATTGGTCAGGAGCAACATGTCGCAGATTTCATAGATTCCTGCCTCAATCTCCTCCTCCTTCATCCAAATGGGATGCTCCCGCAGGATAAACTGGTTGACACCATACTCCTCCAGGTTGACACCAACTTGACACAAGAGGTCCATCTTCTGGGACAGAATCAGGGCATCATTGGCCGGAAATTCAAAGATGTAGGGCACTAGGAGCTGCTGGGCTGAGCTGTCAACTTGACCGATTTTTTCCCGATAATACTCATACTTAACCCGCTCCTGGGCCGCATGCTGGTCGATGATAAAGAGCCCCTCCCTACCTTGGGCAAAAAGGTAGGTCCCGTGCATCTGACCAAAATATTCCAACTCAGGGAAGGTCGAAGCCTCCTCCTGGTCCAGCCTGTCAACCAACTTGACAAGCTCCTTTTGACTCAGATCCGGATGGTCAAGGTTGTCCGAATGACTTTCCTTTCGCTGGGTAAATTGTACGCTAGCTGACTTTGGACTGACTTGCTTATCCTCTAAAGGTTTAATCGGCTCGGCCACCGTCTCCGGCTTGAGGTAGAAATCCTGTTTGACCCTATCGTAGTAGAGATTGGTCTCCCGCAGGGGGAGGACGGTCTGTTCAGCCTGGGGCTTTGTTCGGGTGCTGGACTTGGCCAGGTTTTCTAGGGCATCTGGAATCAAATCCTGCTCCCGCAGGGCTTGTGCAATGGCCTGGGAAATGAGCAGCATCAGCTCCTTTTCCTTGGAAATGCGAACTTCCTGCTTGGTCGGATGGACATTGACATCTGCCAGATAGGGGTCCAGCTGGATGTCGATGACCGCGATGGGGAAGCGCCCCACCATAAGCTTGCTACCGTAACCATCGAGAATGGCCCGGTTGAGCAAAAAGTTTTTGATATAGCGGCCATTGATGAGGATAGTGATGTAGTTGCGGTTGGCCCTGGTCAGCTCGGGCAGGCTGACATAGCCAGAGACCTGAAAATCCAGGTCTTCTGCGTGGATTTCCACCATCTTCTTGGCCGTCCCAATACCATAGACTCCAGCGATGGCCTGGCGAAGGTTGCCAGCTCCTGCTGTCTGCATCAGGGTCCGGTCCTCGTTAATCAGGTGAAAGGCGATTTCTGGATGGGCCAGGCTGAAGCGGTTGACCAAGTCGATGATATGGGAAAGCTCGGCCTGCTGGCTCTTGATGTATTTGAGGCGGGCAGGCGTGTTGTAAAAGAGATTTTCTACCATTATCTGGGTTCCCACCGGCAGACTGACGGCTTTTTCCTCTACGACTTCCCCCCCATGGGCCAGTAAGAACCAACCATGGGTGGCTTCTGCTGTGGCTGTCTGGATAGTGAGGTGGCTGACGGAGGCGATGGAAGGCAGGGCCTCACCACGAAAACCTAGAGTCCGAATCCGAAAGAGGTCGGCCTGGGTCTTGATTTTGCTGGTTGCATGACGACGCAGGGCCAGCAGGACCTCATCCGGGGCAATTCCAGCCCCGTTGTCCCTGACCTCAATGGTTTTCAGGCCTGCCTCCTCAATACGGATGGTAATCTGGCTAGAACCTGCATCGATGGCATTTTCCACCAGCTCCTTGACCACACTGGCGGGCCGCTCAATCACCTCACCAGCAGCAATCTGGTTGGCCAGCACTTCTGGCAATTCGATAATCTGACTTGTTTTTTTCTTCTCGTTCTTCATAGCTCCTATTATACCATAAAGAACCAGCAGCCCTTATTTGGACTGCTGGCCTTCTTTGAGGAGGGAGCGGAGAGTGAGTCCGCTAAAAAGGGCGAATACAAAAGGAAGCAAGGCCTTTGACCAGTCAAAGCCTGTAGCCAGATTGTAGAGGATGTAAATGGTATTAAATACTAGAAAGAATCCGAAAAATATCAGTTGAAATGTCCTCATAGGGTCTCCTCATCATTTGCTTTTCTCCATTGTAGCAGATTTACTTTGTTTTTTCCAAAGGAGGATAGAGTTTTATGATTGTCAGATTACAAAAAAGAGAGAATGCATTCTCTCTTTATAATCTATTTTAGGTTAAACCTTTTTTGATTTACGGTACAATACACCAGCCACACCGGCAATGCTCATCAAAGCAAATCCAACAAGACTGGTAGTCAAACCGCTCTCTTCACCAGTTTTTGGCAAAGTTTTACCTTTTTTACCACCTGCTGGTGGAGGAGTCACGCCTATTGTTCCTGGAACAGTTGCTGTTGTTGTTGTCATTGCTGTTATGGTAGTCGGTTGCACTGTTGTAGTTGGCTCTACTGTTGTTTTAGTGGCTGACACAGTCGTTGTCGGTTCTACGGTTGTTGTAGTGGCTGACACAGTCGTTGTCGGTTCTACGGTTGTTGTAATGGCTGACACAGTCGTTGTCGGTTCTACGGTTGTTGTAATGGCTGACACAGTCGTTGTCGGTTCTACGGTTGTGGTAGTCGTTGCCGCTGTAGTCGTTGGTTCCACGGTTGTAGTAATCGCTGCCGCTGTAGTCGTCGGTTCTACGGTTGTGGTAGTCGTTGCCGCTGTAGTTGTTGGTTCTACTGTCGTAGTTGTCGCTGCCATGGTAGTCGTTGGTTCTACGGTTGTGGTAGTCGCTGCCGCTGTAGTCGTTGGTTCCACGGTTGTGGTAGTCGTTGTACTTGTTGTTTCTTCAGTTGTTGTGCTTGTCGTAGTGGTGGTAGTAGTCGTTGTTGTAGTGGTGGTGGTAGGTACCACATACTGATTGTTGAATTCAGTATCTTGTGGATACTCAACTGTTGCAACGAATTTACCGCTACCATCATCTGTAATGGTTACTTTTACTTTGACTTCAAGCTCATCATAAGTCACATTGGCCTGACCATCATTCAGCTCAATAATGGTGTAGGTGTGAGTCCCTTCTTGATTAAATGACATTTCTGGGAATGTCACTTTACCATCTTGCGTATTTTGAACTGTTTCAAGGACTTGACCACTGTCGTCTTTCAGTACAAAGGTGAACTCCCCATTTTTCAATGAACGACCACTCAATGCTTTTGTTACTTCGAGTGTGGCTTTGGCTGGTGTTGGTGTGTATTTGTTAGCAAATTTCACCACTGACTCATCCTTATCAACAGTTGCTACAAGCTGCCCATTGCCATTATCTGTTACGGTAACGGTGACATCATATTCAACACCATCGTATTGAATACCTTCGGCAGTCCCGATGACTTCTTTCACTGTATAAGTATAGGTACCTGGAGCTGTAAATGTTAATTCCTTGAAGTTAACCAGACCTGCCGCATCATTTTTAACAGTATCGATTACTTCAAATTTAGCCTTGTCAATCAGTCTAAATTCAAACTCCTGATCTGCTAGCGCTCGACCTTCTAAGGTCTTGGTTGCTTTCAAAACAACCTTAGCTGGTTCTGCCTTGTAGGTGTTTGTAAAGGCAGATCGGTCATAAGTAGTAGTAGCCGTTTTTACGCCAGCACTTTCCGTTACCTTAACGGTTACCTTAATGTCTGAATCTGCATCATCAGTAATTCCTGCTAGGTTGCTAGTCAGCTCACGAATCGTATAAGTAAATTCACCTACTGTTGAAAACTTTAATTTTCCAAAGGTCACACTTCCATCTGCAGCATTTTTTGCAGTTTGCAGAATCTGACCAGTCTCATCGTTTATCAATTCAAAGGTAAACTCATCTGCCTCTAGGTTCCGACCATTCAAAATCTTGTGAACAGTAAATTTCGCTTCATCTGAGCGGACGCCAGAACCAACACCATCGACAATTGAAATTGGGGCAAATGGTCGAGAAACCAATTTTTCCATTGGAGTACCGTTTGAAGTGACCGTGATATCGTTATAAACCTTTTTATCAACTTTATCAACCGGTGCCGTCAAAAATGTTTTGTAAATAATATAGATTCCACGGTTACTCAGATCACCAGCATTGATTGTAAAGTTGTTTGAATCTGTAATGGTGATAATTGACGGGTCATTGGCTTTAAAGGATGTTCTTGGTCCATTATCCCAGTTTGCAAAGTAATATCCTGTGATTGGACTAGCCAATTCTTGACCTTCAGGGATGATATCTGAAATCACCACTTGACCCAGATTGTTGATGTCGCGATTGATGCGGATACGCCAGTTGACATAGTTCGGGTCCGCCGAATCCTGAACACCCCATTTGGAATACCCTTGGGGCTCTTGATCCACCTTGATTCGTGTCAAAGTATAAGTTGGTGCACCTAAGAAGCTGAAGGTTTGTGGCACGTTGTAAGGTGTTGAATCATTCCAAACAACTGTCATTAAAAAGGAAAGCTGTTTATTTTCATTTAAGCGTGCAAAATAATCCTCATTGGTAATTGTTACTGTTGCCTTGCTACTTGTCGGATCCATAACCAGCTGCGCGATGACTTCGCCACCAGGTGCAACAATATTTTGAGTCATAGCCCTTTCCAGCTTGAAGACAGAAGGAACTGGGTAAACAAGGGTATCCCCATTCTTCAAGACAGTAGCATCGTCAAAAGTGAAGGTCGGATTCACATAAAACTTTCCTTCTCCGTAAGAAGCATTGTTCACCAGGGGATTGTTATTGATGGTTAAAACAGTATTCACTGTATAACCGGTTGTCAATTCATTTGCAAAAAGAGGAGCAGACCAAGCCGAAAATACTAGAAGCAAAGCTAAGAATATACTCATCAGCCTCTTTAAAATAATCATCCTATTTTCCTCCGTTACTTATTATCCACTCACTATCTCCCTTATTATACCATCTTAGCTCTTCACTATTCAAGTCATTTTGCCACTTTGAGTTTCTTTAACAGAGTTTTTGCCAATCTATCCTTGGAATCACATTAAGAATACAAAAAAGAGAGAAATCATTCTCTCTTTAGAATCCATTTTAGGTTAAGCCTTCTTAGATTTACGATACAGCATGACTGCTACACCTGCAACAGTCAGAAGACCCAAGCCAAGCAAGCTTGTCACCAGACCATTCTCCTCACCAGTCTTCGGTAAAGTTTTACCTTTTTTAGCTGATGGCGGAGGAGTTTGTTTAGTGGTTGTTGGAACAACTACAGTAGTGGTAGTAGCTTCTTGAACGGTGGTTGTTGGAGCTACTGTTGTGGTAGCTTCTTGAACAGTGGTTGTTGGAGCTACTGTTGTGGTCGTTTCTTGAATGGTTGTCGTTGGTGCTACTGTCGTTGTCGTTGCCGCCGCTGTTGTGGTAGCTTCTTGGACAGTTGTCGTTGCTGCTACTGTCGTAGTGGCTTCTTGAACGGTAGTAGTCGGAACAACAGCTGTGGTTGTTGCTTCTTGAACAGTAGTAGTCGGAACAACAGTGGTGGTGGTTGCTTCAGTTGTCGTTGTGGTAGTGGTTGTAGTTGTGGTCACCTTCTTGTTGACAACTGTCTTACTAGCAAGAAGCAAGGTTGAGTCAAAATCATCCGGAGTAACTTTTACTTCTCCAGAAGCAATGTAACCAGCTGGCGCCTCTGTTTCTTTGATTGTATAGTTATCCTTCAAGAGATTGCCTACTTCAGCAAGTCCGTTTTCGTCAGTTTCCAACTGTCCAACGACAACACCTGAACGGTCTCTAATGACATCAAACTTCGCACCTTTTAACACATTGCCTTCTTCGTCTGTCTTTTTGATCTGAATCTTGAAGACATAACCTTGTGCTTTACCAGCACCACGGTAAAAAGTGTAACCTGAATTATGTGTTTGATCAATACCATTGGTAGTTGTCAATGTTGCTGAATTTCTAAATCCTTCTCCATCTGAAGGTTCATAAGGAAGATCAACTGTGTAGGCAATGCGTACGCCCTCATCTGGATTTAAATCAGGCAGATTTACGGAGAAGGAGGTCTCTGTAAAAACAACAGGTGCTTGGTCAGTAATATTAACTGCATTATCTAGATGCCAATCTCCATCACGGAAGTTCCAAACCCCCTTGTAAACACGGAAAGTATCTTGTCTGTAGCGAACTCCTGGAGTTGCCAAAATATCTACTACCTTCACACCAGTCATATACTTGCTGGTCCGGTTGATGGCAATAGAGTAATAACCAACTTTCGGATCAGTTGAATCTTGCCAACCTACCTTATTGATATCTTCCTTAGTTGGTTGACCAATTCCTTGGAAATTAACTTTTCCAGCTGGGAAGATTTTGCCGTCTACAGTGATATCAATCGGTACTTCTTTTGGTTCTTTAACGACATCATGGTCCATACGAACGTAGAAATACAAGGTTCCTTTTACATCCGAATGGGTTTCAACGTAAGGTTCATAAGTTACAGTTACCTTTTTCGTTGTCGGATCAATGGTTGTCTTAGCAACAACATTTCCATCTTTATCCAACAAATCAAAGGCAACACCTGACGGGAATGCGACTACATCTGGTAATTGTAGGACTGTTGTATCCCCTGCTTTTACCTCGTTGTTATGCAGATTAAAGTCCACATTGATACGGAACTGTTGCCACTGACGGATATCTTGAGCTGGGAGCTCATTTCCATCCTTATCGGTAAAGTACATCTTCGTGATGACATCCGCATGTTCGGTTGCGTGGATCGTAGCTTCTTGGACTAAGAAGAAAGCCAACAAGACGGTCAAAGGAAACAAAAGTAATCCTATGATTTTTTTCTTCATCATATATTCTCCTGTAATAAGTTTAATGTTATAGTAATTCAACCTGACGTTTTATTACTACATTTGGTGCAGTCTTAATAATATTATAATTCAAACTACCATATCTAGTATACCATCCCACTCCAAAATTGCAAGTTTTTTGTTAGGTTTTTGTAAGAAAAATGTAACACTATGGTAAATTATCGCTTGAAATATAAATAAAACAACTCCGAAGAGTTGCTTTATGCTAGTTTATCAGTCCGTAAGCTCGCAGATGTGAAGATTTTTCTGTCATCTTTTGAGATTTTGAGTCATCATTGTTACAACTCCTTCTGCAGGTCAGAAAGGAGTATCAAGGCTTCCATGGGGGTCATCTGATTGAGGTCAATCTGGCCTAATTTTTCCAATACAGGGTGTTCTGGGGCAAAGAGGTCCAGTTGACCAGACGCAGCTGAATCGGGCACCACTCTATCGGTAGAAACCTGGGCTGCTTGATTTTCCAGTTTTTGTAAAATCTTATCCGCCCGTCTCAGCAAGACAGTTGGTAAACCGGCAATCTTGGCCACATGGATCCCATAGGACTTGTCGGCAGGACCTGCTGCAATCTTGTGCAAGAAGGTCACCTGTCCATCTTGTTCCAGGGTAGAGACATGGACATTTTCCAGGTGAGTCAGGTCCCGCTCCAGGTCTGTCAGTTCGTGATAATGGGTGGCAAAGAGGGTCTTGGCCCCAATCTGGTCATGGATATGCTCGATAATGGCCTGGGCCAGAGCCATCCCATCATAGGTAGCCGTTCCCCGGCCCAGCTCGTCAAAGAGGATGAGGGAATCCTTACTGGCCAGACGGACTGCCTTGTTGGCCTCCATCATCTCCACCATAAAGGTGGACTGGCCGCTGACCAAGTCATCCGCTGCCCCGATGCGGGTAAAGATGGCATCGAAAATCGGCAGTTCAGCCCTGTCAGCTGGAACGTAGGAACCCATCTGGGCCATGACGACGATAATGGCCAGCTGACGCATATAGGTGGACTTTCCGCTCATGTTGGGGCCAGTAATCAGCTGCATATTGGTCTGGCTGTCTAGATAGATGGAGTTGGGAATGTAAGACTGAGCCCCCATGACCTTCTCCACTACCGCATGGCGGCCCTTTTCAATGGCGATGGTCTGACTATCGGTGAAGCTTGGTCGCACCAGATGCTGGGTTTCGGCTACCACTGCGAAGGCTTGGAGGACATCGACAGTCGCGAGGGCCTTGGCCAGCGACTGGAGCCGGCCGATGTATTTTTCCACCTCTTGGCGGATGCGCATGAAGATTTCGTATTCCAGATTGGAGGATTTATCCCGCGCTTCCAGCATTTGGCCCTCAATTTTGGCCAATTCTTCCGTGCCATAGCGTTCTGAATTTTTCAGGGTAGCCTTGCGGAAGAAGTGATCTGGGACCTGGCCGAGATTGGAATTGGTCACGTGGAAATAGTAACCGTCTTTTTTATTGTAATCAATTTTGAGATTGTTGATGCCTGAATGAGCCCGCTCCTTGGCCTCGATTTCGGCAATCCATCCTGTTCCCTCTCGCATAACGAGGCGATACTGGTCCAGGGTCTCGTCAAAACCGGCCTTGATAATATTGCCCTCGGTGATGGTCCCTTGAGCGTCTGGGTCAATGGCTGCGCTGATGAGGGCATGGAGTTCTGGAATGGGGTCCAGCTGGCCAATCAAGAGATCTAGGGCTGGGTGGCCAATCTGCTGCAAGATGCCCTTGATAGCAGGGACATTGCTGAGGGTTTGGGCCAATTGAAGCAGGTCCTTGGGCAGGGTTTTTCCAAAGGAAACTCGACTGGCCAGGCGTTCGATATCATAGACGCCCTTGAGGCTTTCAGTCACATCACTCCGCTCAAAGAAGGAGTCAAGGAAAACCTGAACGATCTCCTGCCGCTCCATAATCCTTTCCTTATCCACCAAGGGGCGGTCAATCCAGGAACGCAGAAGCCGCATGCCCATGGCTGTCTTGGTCTCATCCAGGAGCCAGTAGAGGCTGCCGTGTTTTTTGCCTGTGCGCCCATTTTCCAGCAGGTCCAGGCTGGATTTGGTGGCGTAGTCCATCTGCAAATAGTCCTTGATTTCATAGCGCTGGGCCTTTTGCAAATGGGACAATTCCCGCAGCTGGGTCCGCTGGACATAGCTGAGTAACTTACCCGCCACAGCCTTTTCTAAGGCAGACAGGGAGTTATCGATGAGTCCTGTATCCTCCACCGCTTCTCTTTCCTGAGAGAGCAGGAGGTTCATCTGGTTGCTGAGAATCTGCTCTTGGTGCTCCGTCAACTCAAAGCTCAGGACCAACTCACGAGCTCTCAGGTTGCGGACCTCTCCGCAGACAGAAGCAAAATCGGTTAGGCTGGTCACAAAAAACTGCCCCGTGGCCAGATCCATATAGGCCAAGGCATAGGATGCTCCCTCCTGATCGAGGGCCACTAGGAAATTGCTTTCCGCATCTGGTTTGGCCGAGTCAACCACCGTTCCTGGCGTGATAATTTGCACCACAGCCCGCTTGACGACACCGACCGCTGTTTTAGGGTCTTCCATCTGCTCAGCAATGGCCACCTTGTGGCCCAATTCGACTAAGGTATCGATGTACTGCTGGGCGGCATGGTAGGGTACGCCTGCCATGGGGATGGGGTTTTCAGCATTTTTGTTGCGGCTGGTCAAGGTCAGCTCCAAAATCTGAGCCGCCTCTACTGCGTCCTCGTAAAATAATTCGTAGAAGTCTCCCATGCGAAAGAGTAAAAAAGCATCTGGATGTTGAGCTTTAATATCCAGATACTGCTGCATTCCAGGAGAAATTTTTTCCTTTGTCATGAACCGTCCTATTCCTGTAAAAAGCGATTGATTTCTTCTTCCACCGCTTGGGCGGCTGCCTCATCACGGCAGATAACCAAGAGCGTGTCCGCTCCAGCAACGGTGCCCAAGATGGTCTCCGGCTTTTCCGCATCGATAATATTGGCCATCAGGGCTGCCTCACCCAAGTCTGAGTGCAGGACCAAAATAAAGCTGGCCCGCTGGACCTTGTAGGCATAGTCTGCCAAGAGTTGGGTAAAGGAGCGCTCCCCCTCTTCCTCAGCCAAGGCATAGAAGGATTTGCCGTTTTCATAAACCTTGACCAGGCCAATCTCCCTCAGGTCCCTGGACAGGGTTGTCTGGGTCACAAAAATGCCTCTTTCCTCTAAGTTTCTTTGAATATCCGCTTGACGACCAATCTTCTGTTCCTGAATCATATTCTTGATTAGGTCCTGTCTTTCTGCTTTATTCATCTTTCACCTCGTAATGTATAATTATCAATAGTATACCAAATTTTGGAGTTTTTTTCATTTTTTGTCGCTAAATTGTGGTAGAATAGAACTAAGAAATCTGGAGGTATACCATGGATCACAAAACACTTGTTGCGCAAAGACTGGCTGCTGTTATTCCCAGTTTAGAAGCAGACCAAATCTTTGCCCTTTTAGAAAAACCAAAATCATCAGAGATGGGGGACATCGCCTTCCCTGCTTTTTCATTAGCAAAAGTAGAGCGTAAGGCCCCTCAAGCCATCGCTAGCGAGATTGCCGAAAAAATCGACACCGCTGGCTTTGAAAAAGTCGTAGCTACCGGTCCCTATATCAACTTCTTCTTGGACAAGGCGGCTATTTCTAACGACATCCTTAGGGCTGTTATTTCTGAAAAGGCTGACTATGGCCAGCAAGACATCGGTCACGGGCAAAATGTCACCTTAGACATGTCCAGCCCCAACATCGCAAAACCCTTCTCCGTTGGGCATTTGCGCTCCACTGTTATCGCCGATGCTCTCGGCCACATCTACTCCAAACTGGGCTACAAGGCCATCCGGATCAATCACCTAGGAGACTGGGGCAAGCAGTTTGGCATGCTGATTGTTGCCTATAAACTCTGGGGCGACAAGGAAGCCATTGAAGCCAACCCAATCGACGAACTCCTCAAACTCTATGTCCGCATCAATGCAGAAGCTGATGAAAATCCTGAATTGGACGAACAAGCCCGCCAATGGTTCAAGAAACTAGAAGACGGTGACCAAGAGGCCCTAGACCTATGGCAATGGTTCCGCGATGAAAGCTTGGTTGAGTTCAACCGCATCTATGATAAGCTGGATGTTTCCTTCGATTACTTCCATGGCGAAGCCTTCTACAATGACAAGATGGACGAAGGCATCCAAATCTTGGAGGATAAAAACCTCCTCCAGGAATCCAAAGGGGCTCAAATCGTCAATCTTGAGAAATACGATTTACCACCTGCCTTGATTAAGAAATCAGACGGTGCTACCCTCTACATCACCCGTGATATGGCCACCGCCATGTACCGCCACCGCACCTTCAACTTTGCCAAAAACATCTACGTGGTCGGCCAGGAACAATCCCACCACTTCAAGCAACTCAAGGCAGTTTTGAAGGAAATGGGCTTTGACTGGTCAGACGACATGATTCATGTCAGCTTTGGTCTGGTCACTAAGAACAAAAAGAAACTGTCCACCCGTAAGGGCAATATCATCCGTTTGGAACCAACCCTAGACGAAGCCGAAGCAAGAGCCTTGACCCAGATCGAAGCCAAAAATCCTGGCCTTGAAAACAAGGAGGCTGTTGCCCACGCAGTCGGTGTCGGGGCTGTTAAGTTCTATGACCTCAAGACCGACCGCGACAATGGTTATGACTTTGACCTGGAGGCCATGGTCTCCTTTGAAGGGGAAACCGGGCCTTACGTCCAATACGCCTACGCCCGCATTCAATCCATCCTGCGCAAGGCTGCATTTGTGCCTGCCAGCGATGCAAACTATGCCCTCAATGATGCTGAAAGCTGGGATATCATCAAGCTCCTGCAAGACTTCCCAAGCATCATCCAACGGGCCGCAGAAAAATACGACCCATCCGTCGTTGCCAAATATGCCATCAACCTGGCTCAATCCTTCAACAAATACTATGCCCACACCCGCATCCTGGATGAGAATCCAGAACGCGACAGCCGCCTGGCCCTGGCCTACGCAACCGGCGTCGTCCTCAAAGAAGCACTCCGCCTCCTCGGCGTCGATGCTCCTGAAAAAATGTAAACTAAAAGAGTTTGAGTCTGGCTCAAACTCTTTTCATGTTCTGTTATTCTGAAACTTCCATCATTTCCAAGAAGGGAGCTCCAGAGGCAGATGAAAGGGCTGTAAAGGTCCGACCTTGCCTACCTCCAACCAGCTCGTAGCTGGTTTTTTAATTTTCTGCCGCATGACCAGACTGTAAGTCCTGCCGGCCTCTAAGTGAAAAGTCATACCGATTCATGGCCTTACCTCCAAAAAAACCTGCCAGAGACTGACAGCTTCCTATCAGCCTTTGAGAAACTGATGAGACTTAAATATCGGTGGATGTTTGTGACACAGTTGGTGTTTCCTTTGGTTTTCTGAATAGGAAGAAGGCCGTCACACCAAAGTAAATAACGAAGAGGGCGATGTTAAATCCATAACCCATTAGGGCACCTGACTTCGTAGCCTCGTAGATGTCAGTGGTTTGATACTGTTTAGAAATCTGAAGGCTACCGATGTAAGCATAGGTGAAGTAAATCAAGGTTCCAAACAGATAGGCAATATAAGCATAAGATGCACGCTCATTAGCTTTCTTGAAGAGGAAAAAAATCGTGGCTGCAAGTAAGATTACCAACAAGATGACTAGTCCCTTATTGATAAGGTTGCTTGTAAAAGCAGCACTATCCTTAGCCATAGCGACTAGGTTGTCTACTCCTTCTACCTCAATTCCTTTAAAGATTTCCCGAGACTTTGCTTCGTCAAATACAGTGAAGAAAGTTCCTTGAATCCTTAAGATACTAGCAATGGTCGATAGGGCAGCAAAAATGTAAAGGTGAATCGGTCTTTTCATATCAATCTCCTTTTGTATTAAATTGTTGATACAATTATATACCTTGGCGTTCGCGTTGTCAATATAAAATGGAAAACGTTTTTCAGCAAAAATGAAGAAAAACCAGCCGAAGCTGGTTTTGAGCTTTAGGAATATTAGGAAAGTTTCCAAATATCTTCATTATACTGGGCGATGGTTCGGTCACTTGAGAAGAAACCTGCCTTAGCAATGTTAACGATGACCTTGTCCAGCCAGCAAGAGCGGTTCTCATAGTCAGCCAACATTTTTTCCTTGGTGGCGATATAGTCTTCCAAGTCCAGAAGAGTCATGAACCAGTCCTTGACAATGAGTTCATTGTGGAGACGCTCCAGGCGTTCTTTATTTCCAAGGGCCAAGAGGTCTTCACTCACGATGAAGTCAACAAGTGGTTGGATGGCTGCTTTTTCGTAGAAGTCACGCGCTACATAAGCATTGTTTGCATAGAGGTCGATAACAGTTTGGCTATCTTGACCGAAGACATAGATGTTGTCATCGCCAACGAGCTCATGGATTTCCACATTGGCTCCATCTTCGGTACCCAGAGTCAGGGCACCATTGAGCATGAATTTCATGTTACCGGTACCTGATGCTTCCTTAGAAGCCAGGGAGATTTGCTCTGAAATATCCGCTGCCGGGATGAGGAAGCTTGCCGCTGTGACATTGTAGTTTTCCACCATGACCACTTGCAAGTGTGGTGCTACTTCTGGATCCTTGGCAATCAATTCAGACAGGCAGAGGATGAGGTGGATGATGTCTTGGGCAATAGTATAGGCAGGTGCCGCCTTACCACCGAAGAAGACAGTCAATGGGCGAGCTGGGATATTACCAGCCTTAATGTCCAAATACTTATGAATAACATAGAGGGCATTCATCTGTTGGCGCTTGTACTCATGCATGCGCTTGATTTGGATATCAAAGATAGAGTCTGGATTGACAGTAACACCCTGATGAGCCTGCAAGTAGCGTTGAAGTTTGCGCTTGTTGTGGGTTTTGATGCTCTCCAACTCTTTCTTAACCAGGCCGCTTTCCTTGACATCTAACAGGGTTTCCAATTCTGCCGCATCATGGTGGTAGCCATGGCCAAGGATTTCATCCAAGAAGCTAGCCAAGCGTGGGTTACAGTGCATGAGCCAGCGGCGGAAGGTGATACCATTGGTCTTGTTGTTGAATTTTTCTGGGTAAAGGTCGTAGAAGGCCTTCAACTCAGATGATTTCAGGATATCAGTGTGCAGGGCTGCAACCCCATTTACTGAGTAGCCATAGTGGATATCCATGTGAGCCATGTGGACACGGCCTGATTCGTCGATGATGTAGGTAGAAGCGTCAGCCACTTCTGCTTTGACACGACGGTCCAATTCTTCAATAATCGGCACTAGGTGCGGTACCACTTCCTGCAAGAAGTCCATTGGCCATTTTTCCAAGGCTTCTGCCAGAATAGTATGGTTGGTGTAAGCAACCATGCCCTTGATAATCTCGATGGCCTCATCTAAGCTGATACCGCGCTCTGTCAGAAGGCGAATCATTTCTGGAATAACCATAGATGGGTGGGTATCGTTGATTTGGATGACTGCATAGTCTGCCAAATCATGAAGGTTGCTGCCCTTTTCAATAGCTTCGTCCAAAATCAGCTGGGCTGCATTGGAGACCATGAAGTATTGTTGGAAAATACGGAGCAATTCCCCTTGACGGTCTGAATCATCTGGGTAGAGGAAGAGGGTCAAGTTTTTCAAGATATCTGTCTTGTCAAAATCAATCCCATCTCGGATGATGCTGCCGTCAACTGAGTCCAAGTCAAAGAGGCGCAGGCGGTTCTTGGTCTCTGTTTTGTAACCTGGCACATCAATGTCATAAAGGGTTGATGTCAGATTGAAGTGAGCAAATGGAACCTGATAGCTTTTGCTAGAGCGGACCAACCAGCTCTCGTCAGTAATCCAGTCATTTGGCTCGGTAAACTGCTGATTATCACGAAAAACCTGTTTGAAGAGACCAAAATGGTAGTTCAAACCGACACCGTCTCCGTTGAGACCAAGAGTAGCAATGGAATCCAGGAAGCAGGCTGCCAGACGGCCCAAACCACCATTCCCAAGAGATGGTTCCATTTCCATGCTTTCGATCTCGATAAGGTCTTTCCCAGCTTCAGCTAATTGGGCCTTCACTTCTTCATAAAGACCAAGGTTGATCAGGTTGTTGGACAAGAGTTTTCCAATCAAAAATTCTGCAGAGATATAGTAAACCTTTTTCTTGCTAGAATTGGTTGGTTTCGCGTTACTAGCCTCTTTGCTCAACTCTAAGAGGGCATAGTAAAGTTCCTCATTGCTGGACTCTTGAATCGTTTTTCCGTACTTGTTCTCCACGAATGCTTGTAAATTTGTCATTGTTCGATTGTGCTCACTTTCTATTTGTTGCTAATGTTTCTTCTCAACTAGCTTTTTATTGGTGCGACGGTAGGTTGTCGTTAAGTCTAGCAGAGTTTCCTCAACTTGAGGGGTTAACTGGTCTTTGGTCATTCGCCATATCCAGTTGCCACCAACGGTATTTGGCAGATTCATCCTTGCCTCATTTCCCAGTTCCAATAAATCCTGCATAGTCGCAATGGCCATGAAGGCTACGGACGAGAAGAGAAGGCGAAGCATGGCCTGGTTAACAGATTCATCTGACTTGCGATTGCTATAAAGATCCAAGAAATCGCGTGCCTCATCTCCCATCTCCTGCTCATACCAGCCCTTGATGGTATGGTTGTCATGAGTACCAGTATAGGCCACTACGTTATTGGTGTGATTGTGGGGTAACTCAATGCTATCTCCATCAGGATCAAAAGCAAATTGGAGTACTTTCATACCAGGGAAGCCGGTTTTATCCCGCAACTGAATAACCTTATCAGTGACAGAACCCAGATCCTCAGCAATGATATTCAAGTCTCCCAACTCAGCCTTGATGGTATCAAAGAGTTCAAAGCCTGGTGCCTCCACACGGTAGCCGTTAACAGCTGTTTCTTCTCCAGCCGGAATTTCCCAGAAGGATGCAAAGCCGATGAAATGATCGATACGGACCATGTCATAAAGCTTAAAGCTCTCACGGAGACGAGCAATCCACCAAGTAAAACCATCTGCTTTCATGGCATCCCAATCATAAATCGGATTGCCCCAGAGCTGGCCGATTGCAGAAAAGTCATCTGGCGGACAGCCAGCCACAACTGCCGGTCGACCCTGTTCATCTGTTTTGAAGAAATGAGGATTGGCCCACATATCTGCCGAATCTGCTGCGATGTAAATGGGCATGTCTCCTACAATCTCGATTCCGTTCTCGTTAGCATAGTTTTTTAACTGTTGCCACTGCTGGAAAAAGAGATATTGGGTCAGACGATGGTAGTCCATCTGATCTGCCAAGCGCTGACGATAATCTTCCAAGGCTTCTGGCCGGCGTAGACGGATATGTTCATCATCCCACTCTGTCCAAGACTTGAGTCCAAAGGATTCCTTGATAGCCATGTATTCAGCAAAGGTGTGGAGCCAGAAGGCATTTTCCTCTGCAAAACGATAGTAGCTTTCCGGCAGGCCCTTAGCTTTCATATTGGCAACTGCTATTTCCAAAACAGGACGACGACCAACGAAAACCTTTGCATAGTCTACTTCTGTAGGGTGACTACCAAAATCTATGCCATCTACATCTTCATGCGAAAGCCATCCTTGCTCGATTAAAGTATCAAAATCAATCAAGTGGGTATTCCCGGCAAAGGCCGAAAAAGACTGATAGGGTGAATCACCATAACTCGTTGGGCCGAGTGGTAAGATTTGCCAGTAGCGCTGTTTGGTCCGAACCAGAAAATCAACAAAGTCAAAGGCTTCTTGACCAAGTGAACCGATGCCGTATTTTCCTGGAAGAGATGAGATATGTAGAAGAACTCCACTTTGACGTTCTTTCATGTTCTTTTCCTCTGTATTTAATTTCCAAATAGCCAACGCAAACGTTTGCGTTGCGTCTATTATACAATGCCTTATCAGATAAATCAAGAACTATTTGTTATTTTTTCTTGTTCAATCCGATATTTCCTACAACATTTATTCCCAAAGTATAGAAAAGACCTGTCATTTCAATACATATCAAAAGTTTTGAAACTTTAGCATTTGTAAGAAAGGAACAGGTCTATCTATCATTTTACTGCCTCACACTAGATCCTATTTCATTTCTATTGGATTGGGTATGAGATTATTTTACAGAACCGCTAGTGATCCCTTCAACATAGTATTTTTGCATATACATAAAGAGAAGAGTAATCGGAATAGCGATGAGAACGGAGCCGGCCGCAAAGGACTTGAACCAAACGTTGATCCGGTCCTGAGCCAGCATAGAGAAGAGACCGATAGCTACTGTGTACTTATCTGTCGCATCTCCAAGAATGACCTTGGCAAAGATAAAGTCCATCCATGGCCCGATAAAGGCTGTTAAAGCGGTATAAACGATAATGGGTTTTGACAAGGGAAGAGTAATTTTAAAGAAGATATCCTTACGAGTTGCACCGTCAATCATGGCAGATTCGTCCAATGAATAGGGCACCGTATCAAAGAATCCCTTGGCAATATAGAAGCCTAGTGCTGCACCTGCTGAGTATACCAAGACCAAGGCAAAGAGGGTCTGGGTCAGATTGAGCGCCTTCAAGATGTAGTAGATGGCAATCATTGACATGAAGCCAGGGAACATATTGAGGACGAGCGCTAATTTCAAGAAGCCATTGCGGAATTTAAACTTGATACGGCTGAGGGAATAAGCCATGACAACCGTGATAAAGGTCGAAACCACACAGGTTGCTGCTGCAACGATGAAGGTGTTCAAAAACCATTTAGCAAATGGAAAGGCTTCGTTGTTGAAGAGTTTGGCATAATTGTCTAAGGTAAAGGTCTTGGGAATAATATAGCCCACAAAGGCAGTGCCTTCACCACGGAAGGAGGTCAAAACCACCCAGGCAATCGGAAAGAGCCAGGCAATGGACAACAGCGTCAAGAGCAAGTAGGTCAGGCTTAATCTAATATGTTTTTTTGACTTCATTATTTCACAGCCCCTTCCTTGTACGAATTGGTTCTTGTATAGGCAATCAAACTAAAGGTTGCTGAAAGCACAAAAATCAAGATCCCGATAACAGATGCTAACTTGTAATCTCGGCTCGATTCAAAGCTCAGTTTGTAGAGCCAGGTTACCAAGAGATCGGTTGAACCCGCTTGATAGAACTCTGGGTTCACAGGACCACCACCTGTCAAGAGATAGATGACATTAAAGTTGTTAATGTTGCCGATAAACTGTTGGATCAGGGTAGGGGTCATAATCAAGAGAATTTGTGGGAAGGTGATACTCTTGAAGATTTGGAACTTGCTCGCTCCATCAATTTCAGCAGCCTCCAATTGCTCCTGCGGTAAGTTCATGATGATGGAGGTCGACACTAGCATGGTGTAGGGAATCCCCACCCACATATTGACGAAGATAATCGAAAACTTGGCCCAGGTTGGGTCTGTCAAGAAAGGAAGGGACTGTTGGATTAGGCCCCAGTTTTTCAAGAGTTCGTTCAATGGTCCATCTGGGTGCAAGAGGTTTCGCATAATCAGGAGCGAGATAAAGAGAGGCACTGCGATGGTGATGACGAAAATCGTCCGCCAGAATTTTTTAAATTTCAAGCCTTTTGTATTGATGACCAGGGCCAAGAGAATACCGAAGAAAAAGTTTGTCACAGTGGCAAAGACCGCCCAAATCAAGGTCCAAGACAAGATGGGGAAGAAACTTCCCGCCATCCGACCAGTAATAATATTGCCAAAGTTTTCAAAACCAACCCAGCTAAAGAGGTTGCCTGGTGGGAAGTGGTCCTTATCAGCATTGGTAAAGGCCAAACAGATGGTCAATATCAAGGGAAGGACGGTAAAGACCAAGACTCCCAAGAGAGGTACCGCCATCATGGTCATGTGGAAGCGGCTATTTGAAAGGGTCGCCAAATCTTCTTTGAAACTTGGTGCTTTCAGTCCCTCTTTTTTGATGACATAGAGGTTTCGGGCACTCTTCAGGTTGCACCAATAGATATAAGCAAATACGGCACAAAAGATGAGCGCAGCTAGACCAAAGAGTAAGAAAAGGAAAGAGTTATCCCCAGAAACCGTGATGGTAATCCCTGTATCTGGATCCACAACCTCTCCTGCCTTTTGTGTTCCTAAAGTAATCAAGCCATGAATGCTTGGAATCACTTGTAGGACAAAGGTGATGAGAAAAAGAATTTCTGAAAGAAGGAAAAGTAAGCCTTTAATGATTTGCTTGTTTGCAAGATTGGCAAATCCCATAAAGAGAGCTGAGAGCTTAATGTCTATGCTCCCCTTTTTGAGCGCTTCTAAGACAGATACCTTTTCATAATATTTAGAGTTATTCATACATCTCCCTCCAAAGGTAAGTCGTTATACAAATAGATACCCACTGCTAAGATTTCCGAAGAAATGAAAATTTTAGTAGAGAATACCTATCTGTTCCCTATTAAAAATCAAGTAAAGGAGCCAAGCTCCTTTACTGATTTAATGAATAATGAATGACGAGGCTTATTTGCTTTCTGCCAAGTCTTTGTCAAATTGTTCCAATTTAGCCATGTAGTCAGCTTCTGCGATTTTACCTGAGTAAGGTCCGCTGAGAAGTGGTGCAGCTGAGTTCCAGAAAGTACCCATTTGGCTGATCTTAGGCATAACGACTGTGTGGTCGCTTGAACCAGTCATTTCAGCAACTGCTTTCGCCAATGGATCTGATGTTACAGCTTCTGAAGCTTGAACATTTTTGTTAGAAGGTACGATTGAGCGCGTTGCGAATTGGTTTTCTTGGCTCTTTTCAGATGTCAAGAATGAAGCCAATTTGTAGGCTGCAATGATGCGTTCTTTGTTGCCTTTTGCTGGTTTTTGGTTGACTGCGTACAATTTAACACCCATGAAGGCTTTTTGTTGTACTTCTTGATCACCAATTTTCACTTTAGGGTAAACTGCAACACCGATCTTATCTTCACCAAGAGCCTTCACTGAATCTGGATAGTTCCAAGGACCTGTTTCGATGGCAGCAACATCACCGTTACCGAATTTAGATACTGCAGCATCATCTGGTACGTTTACAAAACCAGGGTTTGATTTTTGGGCTGCCAACCATTTCATAACAGCAACACCGTTGTCATTTGCCCAGTTGGTACCTTTTGCATCTTCACCATTTTCACCGAAAAGGGTATTGCCAACTGACAGCATCAAAGGTGCAATCGCATAAGCGTTGACAGACTCAAGACTTGCTCCAAATTTATCTTTAGAAGTGATACCTTCATAGGTTTTGACATCTTCTTCAGATAATTTTTCTTTATTGTATAGCAAGACTTGTGATTCTACACCAAATGGGAAGGCATAGGTTTTACCCTTATATTGCGCACCTGCAACAGCGTTTTCTACGTTGTTCTCAGCGATTTCACTCGCGTATTTGTCAGATACTGGTTGGATGATACCTGATTCCACCAAACCACCCAATTGATCGTGTGGCATAGAGAATACATCAGCCGCTGCTTCAGGGTCTTTACTTACCAACTCTTGCGCTTTAGGGTCTTCAGATTCCACTACTTCAACCTTAACGCCTTCGTTTTCTTTTTCGAACTCAGCAATCGTATCCGCATAAGATTTCTTAGATTCTGTTGGAACCCAGAGTTTTAAGGTAACTTCGCCAGATTTTCCTGTATCGGCTTTATCACCACCTGATGAGCAGGCTGCCAATGTAGCAACCGAAAGCAAAGCGACACCGCTTGTGACAAGTTTTGTCCATTTTCTCATGTTTTTGTTTCCTCCTAAAACATAAAAATAAAATTTACTACACTCCTATTATGCAACCGTTTGCAATAAAAGTCAAGCATTTTCTTAAAAATTTTTTAAAAATTTTTAAAAAGCAAAAAATATGAGGTCTTTCTTTGGTTGACATTCTAGGTTAAATCTATTATAGTTATCATTGAAAAGTGGTATGGTAACGCTTGCTTAAATTCTTTTTAACATGCTGTTCCTCTTCTACCTTACCTGATTCAAAATAAGAAAGGGGGTTCCTATGCGTGCTACCATTAAAGATGTTGCTAAATTAGCGGGAGTTTCGCCCTCTACTGTCACGCGCGTCATTCAAAACAGCTCTTCTATCAGCCAAAAAACCAAGGAGACAGTCCACAAGGCCATGGAAGAACTCCAGTACCATCCCAATCTCAATGCCAGAAGTCTGGTCAATTCCTATACCCAGGTGATTGGCCTCATTTTGCCTGAAGACTCAGATATTTTTTATCAAAATCCCTTCTTCCCTCAAGCTTTGCGGGGAATTTCCCAGGCTGCAGCAGATCACAACTATGCCATCCAAATCAGTACTGGTAAAGACGAGAAACAGCGGATGGAAGCTATCTACCAGATGGTTTATGGCAAGCGGGTAGATGGTCTTATCTTCCTCTATTCTATGCCCAGCGACCCCTTGGTCGATTTGGCTATTGAGCGGGAGTTTCCCTTCCTTATCCTCGGTAAGGCTGCATCCCCATTTGTTTCCCTAGTGGACAATGATAATATCCGAGCTGCCTATGAAGCGACGACCTACTTTATTGACAAAGGTTACGAGCATATCGCCTTTATGGCCGGAAACAAGGAGCTGGTCGTATCTCAAGACCGCTACGAAGGCTATAAGCAGGCCCTAAAAGCCCATCAATTACCTCTAGATGAAAGCATGGTCAAGTTCTCTCCTGGTTTCCTCTTGGAAGACAGCAGTTATAAGGTCATGAAAAAATTGACCAAGCAGCCCATTGATGCCATTGTGACCACCGATGCCATGGTGGCCGAAGGTGCTCTTTCTTATTTGAAGGAGCAAGGGCTTCACATTCCGATTATCACCTTTGACTCTGTGAAACCTAAAATTGATATTGAGGCTTACGTGGATATCAATGCTCTGGAACTGGGACGAGAGTCCTTCCGTACCCTTTTGCAAATTATTAGCGATGACAAGGATGGCAAGCAGGTTTGTTACCGTCACGTCATCCCTCATAAAATTACCAAACTCAAGTAAGAAAGGAGCCCTCTGAACCATGGCCCTAAGAACATTCCAAGCCTATCTTGATGATGTGGCAACCATTCGATTGGTAATGGAAAAACGTTTTGATGTGGACTCGATGTCCTTTACTATTGAATCAACAACCTCCACTGCTGAACTCTTTGTCCGCCGTCGGGCGGAGGAAGGGGAAACCATCACCTACCACCTAACCAGCATCTATCCATTCAATTTGGATGAGGACTATATCATCTATGATCAGGACCGTAATCATGCTGAGTTAGCCTATGGGCACATTGTCCGCAGCGGACTGTTTGAACAAACCTTCACCTATTCTGGCAAGGATTTAGGGGCAACCTATCAACCTTCTGAGACTCTCTTCAAACTCTGGGCTCCTATTTCCAAGCAGGTCATCCTCTATCTGGATGGGACTCCTTATCCCATGGAAAAAACCAACCATGGCGTTTGGGAAAGGACTGTTTCAGGCGACTGGGATGGAAAAGCCTACTATTACTTGCACCGTATGAACGGTCAATGGATAGAAGTTCACGATCCTTACACTCTCTCCTCTCTGGCCAATTCTGGTCATAGCGTTGTCATTAACCCAGCAAAGCTACATAAACCCGAGCGGGCCAAATACCAGATTCCAATGGAGCAGGCTATCATCTATGAGATGAGTGTCCGTGATTTTTCTTGGCAAAAAGAAGCTGGTTTCCAACATCCTGGTCAGTACAAAGGCCTGACAGAGTCGCCAATCCTTGACAAGCAGGTTTTGGGACTAGACTATGTCAAAAATCTCGGTGTGACCCATATCCAACTCATGCCCCTCTACGACTTTGGTAGTGTGGACGAACAGCACCCCGAGTTGATTTACAACTGGGGATATGACCCTGTCCAATACAATGTCCCCGAAGGTTCCTTTGCTTCCAATCCAAACGACCCTTATGCCCGTATCCTGGAGTTGCAGGCTGCTATTCAAGCCTATCATGATGCGGATATCAGTGTGATTATGGATGTGGTTTACAACCACGTTTACCATGCTGAAACCTATGCCTTTGAAAAAATTGTTCCTGGTTACTTCTACCGCTACAACGAGCAGGACCAGCGTACAAACGGAACCTTCTGTGGCAACGATGTAGCCAGTGAGCGCAGCATGGTCCGCAATTATATCAAGCAATCTGTCAGACTTTGGGTAGAGCTTTACGGCTTTGATGGTTTCCGCTTTGATTTGATGGGGATTATCGACAGCAAGACCTTGCAAGAAATCCACGATGAGCTCTCCGGCATTTACCCTAATATCTTCCTTTATGGGGAGGGCTGGAAGATGGGGACTGGCTTGTCTGAGCAAAAATTGGCCCACCAGTACAACGCCTACCAACTACCTGACACCAGTTTCTTCAATGATGACTACCGAGATACTTTTAAGAAAATCCTTGTAAATCCATACTATATCTTGGAGCACCAGCAACAAGAGAAGATTGAGGATTTATTGGCCGGCAGTATCAATGGTCACTTTATCAATCCTAAGCAGTCTCTCAACTACTTGGAATGCCACGATAATGCCACCCTCTACGACTATCTGGGCCTACAAAATCCAAACATGTCCCACCATGACCAGAAGCGGGCTGCTAGTTTTGGACTACAGCTTATACTGATTAGTCAGGGTATGGTCTTTATTCAAAGCGGTCAGGAATTTTTCCGAACCAAGGACGGCATTGATAACACCTATAATATCTCTGATGACATCAACCAACTGGATTGGACTAGGGCCCTGCGCTATCAAGTACATACACAATTTATCAGCGAACTAATCAAATTCCGCAAGAACTATCCTATCTTGTCCCAGAAATCCTATTACAGCATTGAAGAGACCTGCAGCTTCTACTGGCTTTCTGAATATGTTCTGCGCTATGAGGTTCGTTCAGAAACAGAAAAGCTCCAGTTCATCATCAACTTCTCTATGCAGGATTATTCCTTTACCAAGGGAGAAGAACAAGATGTTCACTTTGTTTATCCGCCGCCTATGGATCAGTCTCAGCAAACATTTCAGATTGCTGGCCAGAGCATCTGCACCCTCGTGGATCGGAAAAAACCTTCCGAAACCAAGGCTGATTAAGCTCTCTCCAACCCATCATTCCTAACAGTTTGGTGGGTTTTTATTCTTTCTTTGACGTTCTTCCTCCTTTTTACGAACAGTCTAAATAGGAGGTTTTGAATGAAGAAATATTCTACACTATTGTTATCGTCTACACTCTTATTGGCTCATTTGGCCAATGGCCCTCTGGTTGCTGCTCAAAATGATGCACCGACCACCCAGGTCACGGAGACCACCCGGCCTCAAGAAGGTACACAGTCTACTACGATTCCTAAAACGACATCTTCCAACACGACCAAGGTATCGGAGACAACCGCCTCAGAAACCGCACCGATTACTGCTGTGACAGAATCCGCTGCAGCCAGTCAGCTCAACCAAAATATAAGTACCCAACAAAACGGCAACACCCTTTCCATCTTCTATCAACGATCAGCCCTGCAAAAAGGATTGAAAATTGAATACGCCATTTGGTCCCACGAAAATGGTCAGGATGATTTAAAATGGATTCAAGCGCAAGATTACCAGACAGATATCTCTCTGCAAAATTTCAAGGCTGGACAATATGCTATCCATGCCTACATCACCATTGACGCCAAATCCATCTTTCTACAAGGACTAGATGTCAATATTACCAGACCTAAACCAAGCCTAACCACCAATATCAGTGAACAAGGCGTTCTGGATATTGCCATCCAGAACATTGCGCCAGATACCCATGAAGTTTTACTGCCTGTCTGGTCCAATACCAATGGTCAAGATGACATCAAGTGGTACACAGCCCAGCGCCAAGCAGATGGAACCTATACTGCGCGTGTCTTTCTGAAACACCACCAGTTCAATACTGGAACCTATTTCATCCATCTTTATACCAAGGATGCACAAAACCGACAAAGCTTTGTCACTGGCATCACCAGTTCTGTCGCCCAAGAGAATGTTCCTGCCAACCCAAAGCCAGCCCTTGCTATTGAGAATCTTGATGCTGGAAGGGGCAAATATCAGGTGACGATTCAGGAAACAGCTACCAGCAAACCCATCCAATCTATCCAAGTGGCTACCTGGTCTATGGACAAGCAAGAGAATATCAAATGGCGGACAGCCAGCCTGCAAAATGGAACATACCGAGTGGCGGTGGATTTTCAAGAGCACCAAAACCATTCTGGTCTGTACCAAAATCATATTTACGTAACCTATACAGATGGTAGCCGCATCGGCTATACCCTTGACCCCGTTGATTTGTCTTCTGCACGGCTACCATTACTCTTTAACTCAAAACTAGCCACAATTGGCACCATCCAAGCCACCCTATCCAATGTCTATGACCCTCAAGCGGTTCGTTTGGCCGTTTGGTCCGATGAAAACGGCCAGGATGATATCCGGTGGTATGATGCCAGTAAGCTAGCAGAACGTACCCACTCCAGTAATATTCTCCTCAATTATCACAAGGGGATTGGAAAGTACCATGTTCATGCCTATCAAGGAGGGCGTGGTTTGGGGGCCTTTAGCATGGAGGTGACCTATAGCCATCGTTATAGTGGTCCCAACACCTATCCTATCGGCCAATGTACCTGGGGAGCAAAAGAAGCGGCTCCTTGGGTCCAAAATTACTGGGGCAATGCCAACCAATGGGTCAATTCTGCCAGAAGAGTTGGATTCCGCACCGGAACCAGTCCGCAGGTTGGTGCAGTCGCTGTCTGGACAAGTGGTTACTATGGCCACGTGGCGGTCGTGACAGAAGTCAGCAGCCCAACTCGGATCCGTGTCAAGGAATCCAATTATGCCGGCTATATGACTGTCGGCGATTACCGTGGATGGTTCAATCCCGTTGCAGACGGAGTTACAGCCTATATTTATCCTAATTAAGCAAAAAACCACTCAAGTGAGTGGTTTTTACGTTTTTTCTACTAATGCCAAAATTTTCTGGCCGACCCGTTCTAAGTCATTATTGAGGCCCCGGAGTTCGACTTCATCTAGGACTGGGAAACCAAAGCGTTGGGAATACTGCTTGGCCGTTAGGCAGTACTGGTGATTGAAATTACGATTACCAAAGCCAACCACTCCCAAGCAGCGTTTATCATTCTCTCCGTGGGCGATGAAATCTCCTAAGGGATTGGTCAAGATTTCCGTATCCCCATTGTCCACGCCATTGCCACCTTCCAAATAGGTTGGCAAAAAGACTACGCAAAGAGCATCCAGATCAAAAAAGGGAATGTCCTGCTTGACCAAGTCCTTGACGTGGATTTCTTCTACCTCAAGATCAGACTGAAACTGGAGGTAGCTAATCAAGCGACGGACAAAGCTCTGGGTATTGCCACTGAGGCTGATATAAACCAAATAAATCTTTTTCATGCTGACTCCTATCTAATCCGCTTACGGTACTTGCTTCTAGAGGCGATAAATTCTGGACTCTGGACCTCATCGATATTGAAAATGGACACAAAGGCCAGCTGATCAATCTCATGAATCAAGCTCTTGGCTTCGCGGGTATCTTGGGGACTGAGGGCCACATACATGACCTTCTTTTCCTTGCCAGAATAGGCTCCTTCGCCCTTGAGATAGGTCACCCCGCGACCCAACTGCTCCATGATCTGCCTGGAAATTTCCTCTGCCTGATCGGAGATAATCATCATACCCCGCACAGAATAACCACCATTTTGGACCATATTGACCACCTGACTGTAAATGAAGCTTGCAATCAGGGCGTACATCATTTTGGGAATAGAGATGTAGGTCAAGGAGAGGAGCATGACAAATATATCAAAGCCTAGCAGGGCCTGGTTGAGCTGGATGCCAAATTTCTTCTCGATGACACGGGCAATGATATCCGAACCACCGATGGTTCCACCATAACGAAATACAAGCCCCGAGCCCAAACCACCGATACTGCCAGCAATCAGAGATACCACTAGGTAGTCTTGATTCAGATCCACAAAGAAGGGAATCTGCTGAAAAATCCAGACATAGAGATAGAGTGAGGCAATTCCATAAACAGTGTAGACCATGGCTCTTTTCCCAAAGAGATAGGCCCCCAACAGAATGAGCGGGAAGTTGATCAGGTAACCCGAATAGGTTGGATTGATGCCAAAAAGGTTGTGAAGAACCAGGGTCAAGCCCGCAATCCCGCTGGCCGCCACCTGATTGGCCATATAAAAATAAACAAAACCAAAGGCATAGATGGCCGCACCCAGTCCAATTAGGAGAAAATTTTTCAGACGTAAATTGTAATCATGAGACATTGTATGCCACCTCTACATTTAAATTAATCCATATCCACAAAACGTCCCATGACATGGACATCTTCTGCAATCGACACAAAGGCTGACGGGTCTGCCTTAGCCATAAAGTGCTTAAAATCACTGTATTCTTCCCGAGTTATAATGGCCAACAAAACTGCCTTTTTCTCGTGCTGATAAGTCCCTTCGGCATCATTGATACAGGTCACACCCCGATGGAGTTTCTTGTGAATCATCTGAATGACCCGCTCTGGTCGGCTGGTCACAATCAAGGCCTGCATCTTCTTCTGTCGGGTAAAGAGGGCATCTGTCACCCGACTGGAGACAAAGATGGTCACCATCGAATAGAGGGCGTATTGCCAGCCAAAGAGAAGTCCTGCAAAGAGCATGATAATCCCGTTGACCAGCAGGGAAATACTGCCCACACTCCGTCCTGTCATCTTGCGAATGGTCAGGCTGATAACATCGGTTCCGCCGCTGGAAATCCTGGACTTGAGCCCATAGCCGATGCCCGTTCCCATGACCAGGCCCCCAAAAATAGCATTGATGAGGGGATCAGTGGTCAGCGTCACCTGGGGAATCAACTGGATAAAGAGGGAACTCATGGTCACGGTGATAAAGGTAAAAACGGTAAATTTGTGACCAATCTTGTACCAGGCCAAGATTAGGAGGGGCAGATTGATGGCATAAAAAGCTACCGCAACGGGAATGGTAAAGCCCAGATAACGTCCGCTAATAGCCGAAACAACCTGAGAAAGACCGGTCACTCCGCTGGAGTAGACATGGCCCGGTTCAAAGAAAAAATTGACAGCAATGGCTGACATGAGGCCATAAAAGAGAGAAGCCGAAAACTTCTCTGCATATTTTTCTTTGGAAATACCCTTGAGGGTTCGAAAAAGTCCCACCTTTTTAGCCCAGCGATTGATAGTAAATTTTAAGCGTTTGATAAAGGGTGCTTGTTTAGTCATGACTTTCTACTGTTAATGACAGCTCTTCCAGCTGTTTTTGAGCGACTTGGCTCGGAGCCTGGGTCATTGGATCGGATGCCTTATTGTTTTTAGGGAAGGCAATAACTTCACGAATGTTGTCTTTTCCAGCCAAAATCATGACCAGACGGTCCAGGCCGATGGCCAAACCACCATGCGGAGGAAAGCCATAGTCCATAGCCTCCAAAAGGAAGCCAAACTGGTCTTGAGCCTCCTCAGAGGAGAAGCCAAGGGCTGCAAACATGCGTTCCTGCATCTCTCTTTGGTTGATCCGCAGGCTGCCGCCACCCAATTCATAGCCATTGAGGACGATGTCATAGGCCACGGCACGAACCTTGGACAAGTCTCCCTCCAACTCATGGGCGGACTCTTCTGTTGGCAGGGTGAAAGGATGGTGGGCAGACATGTAGCGGCCCTCTTCTTCAGACCATTCAAACATAGGCCAGTCCACAATCCAAAGGAAGTTAAACTGAGTTTGGTCAATCATGTCCAATTCTTTGGCAATACGGACCCGGAGGGCACCAAGAGTGTTGTTGGCAACCTCAAGGTTGTCTGCAACAAAGAGGACCAGGTCATTGTTGTCAAGCTGTAAACTTGCTGTCAAGTCTGATTCGATGGCTGTCAAGAACTTAGCGACTGGTCCGGCAATGGCACCATCTGTCATCTTGACCCAGGCCAAGCCCTTGGCACCATGCTGTTTGGCCACTTCTGTCAACTTGTCAATGTCCTTGCGAGAATACTTGTCTGCCTGGTTCTTGACTACAATAGCCTTGACAACTGGGGCTTCCGAAAAGACCTTAAAATCAACACCCTTTACAAGAGCTGTCAAGTCCTGTAAAAGCATCTCAAAGCGGGTATCTGGCTTGTCGGAACCATAGATGTTCATAGCATGGTCATAGGTCATACGGGGCAGGGGCAGGCTTACATCCAGTCCCTTGGTATCTTTCATGACCTTGGCAACCATGCCCTCGACAATGTCCTGAATTTCCTTCTCATCGAGGAAGGAGGTTTCCAAATCCACCTGGGTAAACTCAGGCTGGCGATCCCCCCGCAAGTCCTCATCGCGGAAACATTTGACGATTTGATAATAACGGTCAAATCCTGCATTCATCAGAAGCTGCTTGGTAATCTGCGGACTTTGAGGCAGGGCATAAAAATGACCTTGACTAACACGGCTTGGCACCAGATAATCACGGGCCCCCTCTGGAGTTGACTTGGTCAGCATGGGCGTTTCCACATCAATAAATTCCAGCTCATCCAGGTAATTCCGAATCGAATGGGTCACCTTGGCCCGCAATTTGAAGTTTTCCAGCATTTCTGGACGGCGCAGATCCAAGTAACGGTAACGCAGGCGGGTATCATCTGCCGCTTCTAAGCCATCCTTGATTTCAAATGGGGTGGTCTTGGCTGTGTTGAGGATGGTCAATTCTTGAAGCTTGAGCTACACAGCACCAGTTGGCAACTTATCATTGGCCTGTTCACGCGAAGGCACCAGACCTGTCACCTCAATGACAAACTCACTGCGGAGGCTCTCCGCCTTGGCCATCACCTCAGCTGATACTTCCTCAGGATTGATGACCAGTTGCATCACTCCCTCGCGGTCCCGAAGGTCAATAAAAATCAAGCCTCCCAAATCACGGCGGCGGCCCACCCATCCCTTGAGGGTCAGTTGATTTCCAATGTGCTCACTACGAACACGGCCAGCATAAATCGAACGTTTCATAAATACTCTTTCAAGCCTTCAAAAGTCTGACACAACTTTTTAGAGGGCTCCCATTCCTTTCGCATCATAAGTTTTTTCATTCCCTCCTATTATAGCAGAAAGCCCCCAAAAACCCCACCCATTGAGAGGAGTTTTTTTCTTTCTTTTGGCCAAATGTCAATTTTCTGCCCCAAAGCTTCTCTTGTCAAAAAATTTTGACAAAAAAATCAGGCCAAGTACAAGAATTTTGATAGACAAGTACCCCTAAATTTTTTAGAATAAGAGTAAGAAAAGAGGGAAAACCATGACAGATTCTATCAATATCGGACAAAAATTACAGGCAGCCAGAAAAGCACAGAACCTCACTCAGGAGCACATAGCAGACAAATTGATGGTCTCCAGACAGACCATTTCTAACTGGGAAAATAATAAATCCTATCCAGATATTCTGAGTTTGATTCAGCTTAGTGACTTTTACGAAGTGAGTCTGGACAGCCTAGTGAAAGGAGATGATGCTATGATCAAGCATTTAGCAAATAGTACAGATGTAGTGGCCAGCAACCATAAGTTGATTTTAGCTGTAGCCTGCAATGTCGTTTTACTGGCCATTTTCCTCATTTATAATGCCTGGATTATCGGAAATCGTTACTTGATTTTGGCTTGTGTTCTAGCCTGGATCATCAGTAGCGGTTTCCTCTTCTATCAAATTATCAACCGGATTTAGGAGGTGATTGACATGTTACTCTTTCTGATTGCAGGAATCTCCCTGGCCATCTTGGCAGGAATCTATCTGAACGTCCAAGTTTATCAAATGGTCAAAATTGATGCCTTCTACCGCGGTATGAACCACCCGAAACTTTGGGCCTTCTTTGCCGGTGCTGGCCAAAGAGGAGATGGGCTCATTCTCTACCTGCTCAAACGCAGAAACTACCCGCGCAACAAGCTATCTGATGAAGACTTTCTGACTTTCCAGACCTGCAAACGCCGGGCCCTAGTTGCTCTTCTCTTCCAGTTGGTGGGCCTTACTATGGCCGTCACTGCCCTTGTCTTGTATCATCAGTAAAATAGAGGTTGGAGTTAAGTCCAACCTCTATTCTCATGATTTGCAATAATATCTCGACGCAGCAAGTGAGTGGATTTTAACAGTTCAGGGGAGTGAAAAGGTCTATCCCCAGCCCCTTTCAACTAGCCACCTTGAAATTGTAAAGTGATTACAATGTGCCCGAGCCTAGGTATGAAGATTTGTTGACGAGCCAAACTTAGAATGTTTGGGTTTCTTGCCTACTCCCTATTTGTCCACTTTTTCAAAAGCAATTGGAACGGTTGTTCCCAAGACTCCATCCGGTGCAATTTGGCGATACTTGATTTCTGTCTGACTAATCTGCTGAATCTCATAAATCATGCCTTTCTCATCTGTCAGAGTGTAAAGGTTGTCCTCAACAGACAAGCTGGCATCTTGGGCAATGACGGTATCGCCATCCTTGATTAGCCATCGGCCATCTTCCTCATCAACGGTAAAGGTTATCTCCCATTCTGCACCATACCAATCCCCCTCAAGCCAGTCTGTTCCTATTTCTGTTTTCTGTTGGCATGCCGCCAACAAGAAAATGGTCAAGGCACTTGTTAATAACACAAACATCTTTTTCATCATGGCAGTACATTTCCTGCGCTTCTGTAGATATGGTACCATTGCTCCCGTGTCAGCTGAACATCAAAGGCCTGGGCAATCTTGGTCAGGCGTTCTGGATTCATGGAACCGACAATGGTCTGAATCTGGGCCGGATGCCGCAAAATCCAGGCCACCACAATAGCTTCTGCCGCAACTCCATAATCATCCGCATAGTGTTGAATGGTGCGATTTAGCTCCTCATAAGCCGGATGGTTGGCAAAAATCCCTTCCTGCAGGCTAATCAGAAATGGAGACCAGGCCTGAGGCGTCACCCTTTTCAACTGGCAATATTCTAAGATGCCGCCATCTCGCATGGTAGCTGCATCATCCTTCATATTGACATGAAAACCAGTATCAATCATGGGGGTGTGGGCTGGAGAAAGCTGCAGCTGATTAACCACCAGAGGCTCATCCAGATAAGACTGCAAAAGTTCCATCTGGTAACGGTTTTGGTTGCTAACACCAAAATGACGCACCTTACCAGATTCTCTCAAAATTCGAAAGGCTTCCGCCACCTCCTCAGCTTCCATCAAGGCATCTGGACGGTGGAGGGCCAAAAGGTCCAGATAATCGCTTTGCAGGCGAGACAGGATGCCATCCACAGAATCTAGGATATGCTCTTTTGAAAAATCAAAGAAGCCTTTCCGAATACCACACTTGGACTGGATGACCAGCTTTTCCCGATCGAGGCCCAACTCTTTCATTGCCTGAGCAAAGCGGACTTCCGACTGACCACCGCCATAAATATCGGCATGATCAAAAAAATGGATGCCATTTTCCAAGCAGGTCTGTAAGATACGGGTCGCATCTGATGGTTCCAAGGCCGCCATCCGCATGCATCCAAGGCCAATACGCGACACCTCTAAACCTGTACTTCCGAGAATTTGTTTCATGGTCACTCCTCCTTTTATCTTTCCTTAGTATAACACAAAAGCAACCGTTTCCCAACAGTTGCTTTCATCTCTTTTCTATCGACCGGATTGGAGGAGCCTAGCTAGCATATCCTTTCCAACAATCGGATTCCTCATTAAGGATTGAGGGGTAAATAGAGTCTGATTTCTGTAAACTGATCAGGCTGACTCTCCCATTCCATATGATAAGCCTCACCGAACTGGAGCTTCAATCGTTTATCTACATTAGATAGGCCAATACCGCCTTGACGGACTAGCTTATCTCTCGCTTGTTCCTTCATGATAGAATCAAAACCTTGACCATTGTCATAAACGCTGATGACTAATTGATTGTCATCTTCGTAAACTCGTAGTCGAATTTCCCCTGGACGACTCACTTCCTTGATGCCATGGTAGATGGCATTTTCAACTAAGGGCTGCAAAATCAATTTGGGCAGCAGATAGTCATCATAACTTGCTAACTCCTCGATACGATAGTTCAACTTATCACCATACCGTTGTTGTTGAATGAACAGATATTGGCGCACATGCTCAATTTCTGATTTTAGCTGGATTTGCTCGTTACCATTATTGAGAGCCAGACGAAAATAGGTCGCTAAAGATTTTGTCACTTCTACAACTCGCTTACTCTCGTTAAATTCTGCCATCCAGACAATGGTGTCCAACGTATTGTATAGGAAGTGCGGATTAATTTGGCTTGCTAAAGCCTGCAACTCATACTGGCGAATGGCTTGTTCATTCTCCTGTACAGAGTAAACCAAGTGATCAATTTGATCCAGCATCAGGTTAAAGTGATGGGCCAGGTCCACCAATTCAACAGATCCTTTTTCTTGAACCCTCAGATGAGTCTCTCCCTGTCCAATCCGAAGGATGATGTTTTGCAAATCCCGTAAGGGTTGCATCCAATAACGAAGGAGGAGGGCAAGGCCGCCAGCTGAGAGGAGAAAGGCCAGAATAGCAATGGCCGACATCGAACGAATGATATTCTGGCGAATGCTCTCTAATTCATCCAGTGAAGCCACCCCGATAATGGTCCATTCACTATGGTTAATGCTGGCTTGTGATACAAAAATTTTCCCCGTCACATAGCCTTGTTCTACTGCTATGTAGGGCTTCATGCTTTCCATATCCGCTTTTGAGGAATAAACTGTTTTCCGGGGATGGTAGACAAATTCATGCTCCTGGTTGATGATAAAGGTGAAACCATTCTTACCCAGATTTAGTTGGTTTAAATAATCAGCCATGGTCCCATAGTCAATATCCAAACGCAAGACTCCTAAGTTTTGTCCCTGTTCATCAACGATTTCTTGCGTAACGGAGATTACCCATTTATCTTGATTGGTCGTATTTTTCCGAGCAGGTGTCAACACAGGCATCCCTTTTTGAGCGATAGCAGCCATGTACCAAGCTTCCTGCATCATATCACTGGAGGTCTGCATGGTCATGCTTTGATCCGTGGATACAATTTCCCCAGTCTTGGTTACCAGTGTAGCAGAAATCAAATCAGAGTTGGTATTTAGCAAGGTTTCCATTAAAGATTTAAGGTTAGCAACCTGACGATCACTAGGAGACTTGGCATAGGTTAAAAGAATGCTATTTTGGGCCAAGCTAGAGCTGACCTGCTCCAATTTCTCAACATAGGATGACACAAATTGGGCACTTTGTTGGATGGTTTCGCTGGTTTTTTTCTCTGTCAAATTCTTGATGGTGGTTGCACTAATCTGATAGTAGGCAAATCCAACCAGGGCCAAAAGAATGACAATGCCTGGGAAAATATAGGTCAGCAGTCGAACAAATAAGGTTTGTTTTTTCACTGATTCCCCTCCCCTTTGCGAAATTGTCTAGGTGTTTGCCCAACCAAGTGTTTGAAGCGTTGGGAAAAATAATTGATATCCTCAAAGCCACAACGCTCCGCAATTTCATAGATTTTCAAATCCGTCGTCAGCAACAACAATTTCGCTTGTTTAATCCGCACCTGCACCAGATAATCCTGAAAAGGAATACCTAGCTCTTTCTTAACCAGTAGGCTGAGGTGATTGGGGCTAAAGCCCAGTTCCTGGGCCAAACTTTTCAAACTAAACTCTGAGTCATCTAAGTGGGCCTCTATTCGCTTGCCGAGCTCTGATGCTTGACTTTCTTGTACCAATTCCTTCAGATGACGAGATTTATGCTCCAAAGAAAGTTTTTTGACTACCTTGGCTATCATTTCTTCCACATCCTCCTTGGAAAAGGGTTTGAGCAAATAATCATCTGCACCTAATTTCAAGGCAGACAAGGCATAGTCGAATTCATCATAGCCCGTTAAAAAAACAATATGGGTATCCGGATAGGCTTCCTTAACCAGACCAGCCAGCTGGATGCCGTTCATCTGGGGCATATTGATGTCGGTCAGCAAGATATCTGGCTGTTCTTTCTGGATCATTTGCCAGGCGATTAACCCATTTTCTGCTTCATTGATTGGACCAACCTGATACCTCTTAAAATCCACTAAAGAACGAATACCTTGGCGCACAAGATATTCGTCCTCGACTATTAAAATTGAAAACATAGGACGTTCCTCTACTCTGTTACCCTTATTATAACAGAGTTTTCGGTTTAGACATAGGGCAACAAGTAACCATAGCCCATTTCTTCCATTTGGGTTTTCGGGATAAACTTGATCGCTAGACTGTTGATACAGTAGCGCAGCCCTCCCTTATCCTTAGGACCGTCAGTAAAGACATGGCCTAGATGAGAATCACCAACTCTACTGCGAACTTCAACACGTTCCATATTGAAGCTAGTGTCTTTTTTGTAAACGGCCACATCTGGACTGATGGGCTTGGTAAAGCTTGGCCAACCGCAGCCAGATTCAAATTTGTCCTTTGATGAAAAGAGCGGCTCACCGGTTACCACATCCACATAGATGCCTTCTTCAAATTGATCCCAGTAACGATTTGAAAAAGCCCGTTCGGTGTCGTTTTTCTGAGTGACCGCATATTCTTCTGCAGTCAACTGTTTCTTGATTTCTTCCTGACTAGGCTTTGGATAACGACTGGCATCAATCACAGGATAGCTGGCTTCATTGACATTGATGTGGCAATAACCATTGGGATGTTTCTGGAGATAGTCTTGATGCTCCTCTTCTGCCAGAACATAGTGCTTCAATTCCTCTTTTTCAACCACCAACGGTTTCTCATACTTTTTAGCTACTTGGTCAAAGACCTGATTGATCGTTGCTAGATCGGATTTGTCCGTATAATAAACACCGGTACGGTACTGGCTGCCGATGTCATTTCCCTGCTTATTCTTACTGGTCGGATCAATGATTCTAAAGTAATGAAGAAGAAGCTCTTTCAAGGATACCTGACTGTTATCGTATACGATATGAACTGTTTCAGCATGACCAGTTTGACCAATAAGTTGATAGTTAGTGGTATCGCCCTTTCCATTGGCATAGCCTGATGTGACATCCTCTACCCCTTTGACACGAGAGAAATATTCTTCCACACCCCAAAAGCAACCACCAGCCAAATAAATTTCTTTACGGTTTTCTGCTGACATCGGTTTCACCTCCTTCTGATTAGAAACTGCCTCCCATTTCACCTGATCTTTCAACTGTGCTGGATCTTGTTCGCCCATTCTATTGCGAACCAAAACAAATACACCTAGAATCATTATAAAGAGAACCATAAAACCAATCAGATACTTCTTATTCATTCCTTTGCTTCTTTCTACTTAATATTCTGCAGGTTTGTTTTAATATCTTCCTTGGACATAAAACCAACATGTGTTTTGACGAGGACCCCGTCACTGCCAATGAAGGCTGACGTTGGATAGGAGCGCACTCCGTATGCTTTTAAGAGATTGCCACTTGCATCAAGCGCAACTGGTAAGTGTTTGTAGTCGAGACCGGCATACCAAGATTTGAAATCTGCTTCTGATTTTTCGCCATTTTGGTTTGGAGATACGACAGACAAGACCTGCACATCCTCTCCAACTTCTGATGCCAGCTGATCTGCATCTCCTAAAGTAGAAAGACAGATAGAGCACCAGGAAGCCCAGAATTTTAGATAGACTTTTTTGCCCTTTAAATCAGATAACCGGTATGTCTTACCATCCAATCCTTGCAGGGTAAAATCGGGTGCCATTTCCCCTTGATTCATCTTTTGGGTCTCCATTTTTTGTTCATTCATCATCTTGCTAGTTTCCGCAACGGTTGTGGCAGAGGACTTGTCCATCTTTTGTTCTGTCGTGGTTGTCTTTGCTTCTGACATTTTGTCTTTATCTGCAGATGCAGTCGAACAAGCCGCCAACAGGCTCAAGCTGGTTAGGGCCGCCATGGTTAAAGCAGTTGCTTTTTTCATTGGAGGATTCTCCTTCGCTGTTTATTTTTTACCATCCATCATTTTTTCTTCTATGGTAGAACTCTTATCCATAGACTTTGTATCATCCATCTTCTGATCCTTATCCATGGATTTTTTATCATCCATTTTTTGATCGTCCATCATGGATGTGGTGTCCTCCATCTTCTGGTCCTTATTTGTAGAAGTGGTCGAACAAGCTGCCAACAGGCTCAAACCAGTCAAGGCTGTCATCATTAAAAGTGCTGTTTTTTTCATTGTGTTACTCCTTTATTATCTATTCTATAAGTGAAATATATTTTCAAAAAATGCTGTAATCGCATTGACATGATTGGTTAACACCAATATTCCCATGAAGATGATGAGAACACCACCAATTTTCTTCATAAGAGGAATATAGGGTTTGATTTTGTTAAAGCTGTGCATGACCACCGAAGAAGTCAGAGCTAATAACAAGAAGGGAAGGGCTAGACCAAGTGTGTAAAATATCATATAAACACCACCTGCCAAGGCACCATCACCGCCCGAAGCTGCCAGACCAAGGACTGAACTAAGCACTGGCCCGACACAAGGCGTCCAGCCAAATGAGAAGGTTAAGCCTAGCAAATAAGCATTGAAGAGGGCACCACGTCCTTTCTTTTCTTTGTAGCTAAAACTTTTCTGCATTTGCAGCTTGGAAATGTTGATAATCTCCATCTGATGAATTCCGAGCAGGATAATGAGCGACCCCATCACATATCGGAAGCCATCAGTATAAAGAACTTTTCCAAGAAAGCCAGCTCCATATCCAAGGGTAATGAACACTGTTGAGAGACCTGCTATAAAAGCTAGAGTCTTAACCAGCCCATACCAGTTTATCTTTCTGCCAAACAAGGTACCTGTATGCTTCTCGTCCTGCCCCAACAATATGCCCAAATAGACAGGCAGCAAGGGAAAAATGCAGGGTGAGAAAAAAGATAAAAGACCTGCTACAAACACCGTCAGCAAAAATACCAGTGAAATGGCCATATTAACCTCCTTTCTATATTTTGTAATCCTAGTATAGCTCCCACTCACCTAAAAATACATAGAACCTCATCTTGAAAAACATGAAATTGATACGAATATGGGATTTCTCCCTACTGAAGACAAAAAAGCATCGGCTAACTTCAAATGTGAGCCGACGCTTGGTTAATTTATAGAAAAAACAGATTAGCCTTCCACATGCTTGGTCTTGGTCTGATTGAGCCAGGCATAGGCGATACCGATAAAGAGCCCACCACCCAGCCAGTTGGCAAAGAAGACCACTGTCCACTGGCGCAAGATATTCATGAGCGTGAAGGTTTCAACATTTTCCTTGGCATGGTTAAAGGCCAGGAGCATAAAGGCAGCAAAGTTGGCCACCAAGTGTTCGTTGATGAGGAAAACAAACATAAAGATGGCAGAAATGGCTACGAAAATCTTGGCTGATTCTTCCTTGAGCAGCATATAGCCCATGATAGCCATATTCACAAACATATTGGCAGTGATACCTTCGATAAAGTTGCCCCAATCGGACTTGCCCAGCTTGATGGTAGCTGCCGTCACCACAAAACTATCATCCTTGAGATTGAGAAAAGAGAAGGATTGATTGAAGAGGTAGGCCAAAATAACCGCCCCAACCAGGTTGAAGAAGGTACAGTAGAGCAAAATCTTGGTTGCCTTTGCCCAAGATATCTTCTTATAATAGGCACCAGTTGTCAGATAGAGCATGTTGGAAGTCGCCAGCTCCCCATTAAAGACCAAGACATAAATCAAACCGATGGCAAAGATAAAGGTGAAGGTAAAGCGGGCCAGAGCTGGGAACTGACTGGAAATAACATCCGCTCCGATAATCCCCACTGCTGTGGACATGGTCAAATAAGCCCCTGCAAACATGGAGCGCAGAGCATAGCGGCTGAGACTCTCATCAAAGAGGGCTTCCTTTTTGGCACAGGCCGCCGTGACTTTTTCTTCAAATAAGGACATGGTATTCTCCTAGATTTTTTCATTTTAAAAAGAAAGACGGGAGCTGGCTCCCGCCTGGGACATTTTATTTGCTACTCCTTGAGTATTACGATTCAGAAGCACCCGAAGTGGCGTCTGCTGCTGGGGCAGCACCGCCTCCAGCATCTGAGGCACCTGAGGTCGCATCCGCATGGCTAGCCGCCGCAGGAACTGCTGGTCCACTTCCACCAACCAGGCGTTGTCCAGTTGCTTCTAAATACCAGTCCAGCCAATGTTTGAAGTTGAAGATAATTTCATTGATACCTGCATAGGAACCATCTGGATAATACATGGCTTGGTAGTTATGGGTATTGATGATTTCAGGAGGAGTCCCTGGAACGATGGTCCGAACATACTCCTGATTGCCATTGCGCAGGGTGCCGATAACCCACTCTACATTCTTCATCCGAGCAGGAGGCAGGGTGCCGTGAACCGTAGACATCCGGTTTCCGACCTGTTCCAAGACCCGTTTGCCCAACATGGTATTTGGTTCCTGGTGCTTATTGTTGTAATAGAGGAATTGGTTGTTGTCATCTGCATAGGTCAACTCAAAAGGCATAGCATTGAGGAACATATTGAGTTGGTCAACAGTAAGGAGACCATTGTCCAATTTCACATAGGTATTTCCCTCAACGGCATTGACCTGTTTGGCAGCTTTTTCCAACCAGTCTGGATCATCTGGATCGATGCCGTGAATGGTAGTGGCGATTGGTCTACCACAGTCCAAATCTTCTGGTTCAATCGGTCTTGGTTTACGCAATTTTGATACCACCTCCACATACTTGATAAAGTTATCCAGGCAGCTTTCCAGGAATTTGATGGTGCCTTCATTGCTGATGTTGCCATTCAAATCAAAGGCTTCCTTGGCCTTGCCAAGCAGAAACTCATTGCCTGGCAGAGTATAGGCATTGACACCTGGTGCTTCCAAGATTTTGCGCAAATGAACCTGGGCTCTTGATGTCCCTTGGTCATAGTAAGAAGCACCCACAATCATAACAGGCTTGTTTTCCAGCGGATGGAGCTTGAAGGACAACCATTCCAGAGTGCTCTTGAGGGCTGGGGTGATGGTGTGGTTGTGCTCAGGAGTTGCGATAATGACCCCATCTGCACGGGTAATCTTGTTGTTGAGGTAGCGGATGGCAAAGCAGTCAGACTGGTCCTCATCCTGATTGAACATCGGAACATCCTTGATTTCAAGAAGTTCGATTTCACATTTGATTTTAAAGTGGCGCTGCATAAATTGCAGGAGCATACGGTTATAGGATTGGTCCGCATTGGAGCCAACGATTGCAACAAATTTCATAGTATTTCCTCCCTTAGTCTAGGTTTTCCCAATCAAAATTTTCAGCTTCTTTTTTCAAGAGAGCCTTGGCATTGGATAATTTCTCCGTCATCTTGACAAAGAGGCGGAAATCATCAAAGATAGCATCCAATTTTTGGCTGGTTTCCAAGTCATTTAGTTCGCCTGCCGTATTGAAGGCCTGAAGGGAGTGGGAAAGAAGAAACTCATCCGGCAAAACAGTTGCCTTGAGCTCAGGAGCATTGAGGATTTGGCGCAACTGAAGTTGTGCCCGTGAGGAACCTAGAGTTCCGTAAGAAGCTCCTGTAATCATGACAGGTTTGTTAAGCATGGGATAAACGCCATAAGAAACCCAGGCCAAGGCATTCATCAAAACTGCTGGAATAGAATGGTCATACTCTGGTGTCCCAATGATAACACCATCTGCCGCCTCCAGTTTTGCGACCAAAACTTGGACATCCTCTGGCAGAGTGCGGTCTGCGGGCTTGTTAAAGGTTGGTAAATCCTTAATTTCTACCAATTCAATCTCCGCCTTGTCAGCAAAGTGACTTTGCATATACTGCAAGAGTTGGCGGTTGGTTGATTTTGCCGAGTTGGTCCCAACAATTCCAATGAGTTTCATAGCATGCGCTCCTTTTTTGTATTTCACGACACAAAGTACGTACATATTCATGTTACCAGATTCACAAGTTTTTGTCAAGCGCTTTCATGGTGTTTCGTTTCTTATTTTGGGAAAATCTGATACAATGGAACAAGAAGTTTCAAAGGAGGAAAAAAAGTGCATCGACTATTCTTTTTGACAGGGGGCTTTATCAGCCTTACTGTCGGCCTAATTGGCATTATCCTCCCCATCATTCCGACAACCCCCTTCCTCCTCTTATCTGGTTTTTGCTTTGCCAAAAGTTCCACCCGTTTTGAAACCTGGCTTCACAAAACCAAGGTCTATCAATTTTATGTGGCTGATTATGCTGAGACCAAGAGTATTTCTGCCAGCCGCAAGAAAAAAATTATCTGGCAAATCTATCTCCTGATGGGGATTTCCATCTGGCTAGCCCCTCTCATCTGGATTAAAATTGGCCTCTTCCTCCTCACCATCTTCATCACCTATTACCTCTTCAAGGTTATCCCTAATAAATAAAGCAACCATCGGCAGCGATGGTTTTTTGAATTAAAAAAAGTTTGGGACAAAAGAAGTTCCAAACTCATTTTTTGTTTTAGATACTAATGGCGCAGTGGTTGAGTGGGTTTTAACAGTCTGGAGGGCTGTTAAAGATTGGAGATGAAACAAACGGAGTTTGTGTCAAAATACGCTGATAATTCAGCTTTTATAGCCCTATACGATTGATGCGAACCGAGTTCGCCTTATCTCCAACCTCAAACTGTCTCCCAGACAGTTTGAGCTATGCGGAGGTGGGACTAAAACGGTCT
>NZ_JBHCHN010000035.1:0-46196 GCF_041802885.1 Streptococcus sp. | reverse complement strand
CCATTGACCGCATCATCTCTCCAGAAGGTATGGGGAAAAATGACTATATCCAGACCAGTCGCAACTTAGTAGTGGTAACAGCGCCTGGGCCTGGTTCCGGTAAGTTAGCAACCTGTATGTCCAACCTCTACCATGACCAAATTAATGGGGTCACATCTGGCTATGCCAAGTTTGAAACCTTCCCTGTTTGGAATCTGCCCCTTCACCACCCTGTAAACCTGGCTTATGAGGCTGCTACTGCTGATTTGGATGATGTCAATATGATTGACCCCTTCCACCTAGAAGCCTACGGCAAAACAACCGTCAATTACAACCGTGATATTGAGATTTTCCCTGTTCTCAAACGGATGCTGGAGCGCATCCTAGGCAAGTCCCCTTACGAATCACCAACGGATATGGGGGTCAATATGGTTGGCTTTGCCATTGTGGATAACGAGGCCGCCATCGAAGCCTCCAAGCAGGAAATCATCCGCCGCTATTACCAAACACTGGTCGAGTTTAAAGCGGAACGGGTTGCTGCTTCTGCTATCAAGAAAATTGAACTCCTGATGAATGACTTGGGTATCTCACCACAGGACCGAAAAGTGACTCTGGTTGCCCGTCAGAAGTCTGAAGACACAGGCAATCCTGCCCTGGCCCTGGAATTGCCAACTGGCCAAATCGTAACCGGTAAGACTTCCGAACTCTTTGGGCCGTCCGCTGCGGTAGTGGTCAACGCCATCAAGGCCCTGGCAGGGATTGACAAGGAAACCCTATTGATTGAGCCAGAGTACGTCAAACCTATCCAAAGCCTGAAAATCAATCACTTAGGCAACAAAAACCCCCGCCTCCATTCCAATGAATTGCTGATTGCACTAGCCATCACCGCCATGAACAATCAGGAGGCTGACCTAGCCATGAAACAACTTGGCAAGCTCAAGGGCAGCGAAGTCCATTCCACCGTCATCTTGCCAGAAGAAGTTAAAAATGTCTTCCGTAAACTGGGCATCCACGTGACCGTTGACCCCGTTTACCAGCACAAAAAACTGTATCATAAGTAAAACCAAGCCCGTAAGGGCTTTTTTTGAAACAGAAAAAGCCACAGGAAATCTTGCGACTTTTATATATATTTTGAAGCTTCACGGATGGTCAAGTTTAGACAGACCCTCACGATTTCGCTCAATAAAATCCCGAACCCAGTCCGGATTGGTTTTGGAATAATCCCGCAAACTCCAGCCCATGGCCTTATTGATGAAAAATTCCGTCTGGTGGAGGTTGTTGACTAGGATTTTCTCCAGCAAATCTGTCTTGGTCTTTTCTTTGCGAAGGAGTTGGTGGTCAATGGCCACACGACGCAGCCAAAGATTTTCATCTGTGGACCAGTCTAGCATGATTTGATCTAGGTCCGAGCTTGGAAATGCTATGTTTCCAATGGTTTTGTCCAGACTATCCACCGTATCCCACCAGGACTTGGTGACAACCAACTGGCGAAGCTTGGGAAGGTCCTCCAATGTCAGGTACTTTTGCAGGGCCCGCAGATAATCGGTGGCAAAAATCTGAAATTCCCGCTCAGGCAGGTCCCAAAGCTCAAAGACAAAGTCCCAATCGATGGATTTGTCGGCCTTGGAAAGCCGAATAAAGTCCTTCTGCAGCAGCTTTCTTTGAGGGCTGGGAATCCCTAAAAAGGGAAATTGGTTGCGCATATAGGCTTCCATCTGCGGAGCCCGCTCCCCATCCCTGGCCTGGTAAAAGCTAGTTAGAAGCCGATCCTTAATTTCCCTTGACAGCATAATATTGACCGCTTGGTGAGGCAAAATTAAAGTTTTTGAACGGTTGGTCTTGAATAGCACTTACTGTATCAGTTTCAGCTGCTACACGGGCATGGAGTCCCTCAATGTCTTCTGTTTCAAAGAGGACACTTGGCTGCATGTCGATGACTTGTGGTGACACTTGGCGAATAAATTCCTTTGCATAAACGGTAAAGGTTGCAGTGCTGTCCGCATGAGACTTCATGTCAAAGGTTTCAAATCCCATCACTTCTGATTCTGCAACAATGTCAAAACCGACAGCCTCCCAGAAAACTTTCTCAGCCGCCACATCATCTACATAAAGCATAACGCCTAAATTTTTTGAAAACATGTTTTTTCCTTATCTTTCTCTGAATTTCAAGCAAAGTATCCTTGCTCGTCTCATCTTACTACGTAATGATAGTTAAGTCAATCCAAAAATCTTATGATTCTTTCTTTGTAGTTTGATGTTCACCTGTCACATACATGGTGAAAATGGCCTTGGCCACCGCTTCTTGTCGCTGGTTGCTGATGGTCACTTCGATAATCTTGGTGGTCCGTCCATCGTGAACACAGATACCTTCGATGGTTAAAGCATCCTCCAAGCGACCTGCCCGCATGTAATTGATACTGGACTGCATGGTCACTGCATCAAAACCCGTTGAGATGGCTGTCAAACCTGCAACCTGATCGCACATGGTAAAGAGATAGCCGCCGTGGGCATTTCCATAGTAATTAAGGGAAGACTCCACTACCTTGGAGGAAACCACCACATGCCCCTGTTCAAAGAGGGCCATCTCATAGTTTTCAAACACCTTGATTTCATGCAAATAGTCATCAGTCATCATCATACCTTCTTTCTTCAAACAGTTCCCATTATAGCACTTTTGAAGAAAATAGGTAAAGAAAACACTGCAAATCTGCAGTGCTAAAACCTTATTTCTCAATGATTTCAGGACCTTCTGGTCTGCCGACAATGACCTTGGAAATGAGACCCATAAAGAGGCCATGCTCCACTACGCCGACTGTGCGATCCAGTTCCTCAGCCAATTTTTCCGCATCCTCGATGGCTTTCAAATCCAAATCGATGATGTAATTGACCTGGTCTGTAACAAAGACTTCCCCATCCTTCATCCGAAAACTTGGCTTGTAGCCCTTGGCCTCAAACTTGCGAAAGAGATTCTGAGCCCCATACTGGACTACCTCGACCGGCAGTTTGAAGGCGCCCAGCTGATGAACTAACTTGGACTCATCCACAATCCAGATGCAGTCCTTACTATTTGAAGCCACTACCTTTTCCATGAGCAGGGCCCCGCCCCCACCCTTGATGCCATTGAAGTTTCCATCCACCTCATCAGCACCATCGACGGTCAGGTCCACAAAGTCAACTTCATCGATAGATTTTAGGGGGATTCCCAGAGATTGAGCCTGGGCAGTTGTTCCACTGGAGGTGGTAACGCCAGTGATCTTGAGGCCCTCTTCCTTGATACGTCGGCCAATTTCTTCCACAAAGTAATAGGCAGTTGAGCCTGTACCCAGACCAACAATCATCCCATCCTTGACAAATTCTGCGGCCTTAACGCCAACCTGCTGCTTAAGATTAGACATGGAAATCCTCCTTGATTGATTTGAAAACTTTACAGGTATGATTATATCAAAAAATAGACTAAGTTCCTACAAAAAATAAAGAAAAGCCTGGAAAATCCAAACTTCTCTACTTAAAATTAAAGACCTTTCTAGCTAAAAAATCAGCCAGATTGGGGAAGAGGGTGTAGAACTTGTTGGTGGCTTCGAGGAGCCAGGGAAGGTTGATTTCTCGCTTCTTGGTCCCCATGGCCTGGACAATCTTGCTGGCCACTTTTTCAGGCGAAATCATAAAGGCTTGAACGCTCTTTTGGTAAGTCCCATCTGGGTCTGCCAGGTCAAAAAAGCCTGTGTCAACTGGGCCTGGATTGACAGTCGTGACCGCCACATTGTAGGGCGCCAACTCGAGACGAATGGTATTGGAAAAACCCAAGGCCGCAAACTTAGTGGCCGAATAGATGGAAGACTTGGCTGACGCGATTTTACCAGACATGCTGACGATATTGATGATATGGCCTGCTTTGGCAGCTTTCATCTCCTTACCAACCAGGCGGCAAAAAGCCATGAGGGCAAAGAGATTGACATCGAACATGGCCCGCACCTGTTCCTCTGAGAATTTCTCAAAATCATCATAGATGGCATAGCCTGCATTGTTGACCAGGATATCAATCTTGCCATAGTCCTGATAGATTTTTTCCACCAAAGCTGCCAGGTCAGCAGCCTTGCTAATGTCGATTTCGTAGATGGCCTTCTTGGGATGGCTGGCATAGAGTTTTTCGATTTTCTGAGCGTCACGGCCCAATAAAATCAAAAAATCATCTTTTAGCAGGGGAACCATGGCCTGAGCAATCCCGCCCGAAGCTCCTGTAATGAGGATATGTCTCATACTTCTACCTCTTCCAAGTCCTTGACCACATGGACCGCTTCAAAAATACCAGCCGCATCCCGACGGAGCTGGCTAACATCCTTGGCTAAAAAGCGGGGACTGATATGGTTGAGAAGAAGGCGCTTGGCATTGGCCTCCTTGGCCACTTGAGCCGCTTCCATGTTGGTCGAATGCCCGTGCTTGCGGGCCATGACCTCATCTCCCTTGCCATAGGTGGACTCGTGGACCAGGATGTCTGCATTGACCCCTAGACGGACGCTGGCATGGCACTTGCGGCTATCGCCTAGGATGGTGACCACCTTTCCGGGACGCGGCGGAGAGAGATAGTCGCTGGCCATGATTTCCGTTCCATCTTCCAAGACCACGTTTTCCCCATTCTTGATTTTTCCAAAGAGGGGACCAAAGGGAACACCAGCTGCTTTCAATTTATCGGCATCCAGCGTGCCTTCTAAGTCTTTTTGCATCACCCGAAAACCAACACAGAAGGTCGTATGGTCCAGCTTGTCTGCATAGACAGAAAACTTGTCATTCTCAAAAATCAGGCCCAAGGACTTTTCATCAAACTCCTGGAAATGAATGCGGTAAGGCAGGCGGGACCCTGATACCTTGAGACTGGTCAAAACAAAGGTCTTGATGCCAACCGGGCCATAGATGGTAATGTCGGTCTGCTCATCGTTGGACTGAAAAGAGCGGCTAGCCAAAAAACCTGGCAAACCAAAAATATGGTCCCCATGCAAATGGGTGATGAAAATCTTTGAAATCTTGCGGGGTCGAATAGTCGTTTCCAAAATTCGATTCTGTGTTCCTTCGCCACAGTCAAAAAGCCAGATTTCATTGAGTTCGTCCAGCAGCTTGAGGGCCAAACTGGATACATTGCGGGACTTGGAGGGCTGACCAGCCCCCGTCCCTAAAAATTGAATAAACATAATCTCTTACTTTCTAATATAAAGGATGGCCTGACGGCCAGACCAGGCATAGTAGACTTGGCCAGGATAGGCCTCTGCTGCTTCCAAAACTTCATCCTGATTGAGGCCTGCAATCCTAATCCAATCCGCACTTTCTGCCAGCTGGGTCAGTAAAAATCTTTCCTGCTCCTTCTCTTGCCAGTCTTGATGTTCCAAGCTCACTTGTTCTGCAAAAATCTTCTCATCCTTTTGATAGGTGAGCAAATGGGGGAAAATCTGAGCCAGCTCAAAGAGAAGACTGCTGTCCCATTCCTCCCCTTTTTCTGGGAAAATCTGGGCCAGTCCAGCTTTATTGACATAGGCAAAGCCAAAGGATTTACCCGAAAGATTGAGGCGGATAAAGGGCTTCTTCTCTGCAAAACTGGGTTCAGTCTGAATAAGCTTTAAGGACTTGGATAGGTCCAGAAAATAGGCCGTTGCAGCCTGCGGATTCTGCTTTTGATAGATTTCTGCAAAATAGGCATTGATGACCGAAGGCGGCGGGGTGATATAGGCCAGCTGCTGCTCAGGAGTCAGGGTGGATAGGAGCCCCTCCAAATAGACTTTGTCCAAACTGGTGAAGCCGCCGTAGTCCAGGGCCAATGTTAGCATGTCACTCATAAGAATTCATCCAACTTCCATTTCATATTTTCTGCGATATAACCAGAGACAATTTCCTTGTCATCGCTGCATTCCCTTTTTTCAATCAGAGAAATTTTGGCCAAGTCATGCAGACGATAGGACTCAGACAGGGGCACTTTTACCTCAAAAGGAACGAACATGGTTTTGATTTTTGCCAACATCATCATCTGGATATGGGCACGCGCATCCGGGTCCTTGGCTGAAATCATGACATGGGGAAACTGGGTGGGATGGAAATCATCGCCCACCATATCCAGCTTGTTATAGAGGGCCAGGCGCGGAATGTCCAACATGTCCAAGTCCTTGAGGATATCTAAAACGACCTCTTCTTGTTCAGCGTGGTTGGGGTCGGAGGCATCGATAACATGGAGAAGAAGGTCCACATTCATGGATTCTTCAAGGGTAGACTTAAAGGCTGAAATCAGCTCCGTCGGCAGGTCTTGGATAAAACCAACCGTATCCGTCAAGGTTACCTGAAACTTGTCTGCCAGATGAATCTGCTTGGTGGTGGCATCCAGAGTAGCGAAGAGTTCATCGGCCTCATACTGCTCCTTGTCGGTCATGGCATTCATAATGGTGGACTTGCCAGCGTTGGTATAGCCAATCAGACCAATCTTGAAAATTCCTGATTGGACACGGCGCTCCCGAATGGTAGCCCGATTTTTCTCAACAGTCTTCAGCTGGCGCTCAATATCGTGAATCTGGTTGCGGATACTGCGGCGGTTGAGTTCCAGCTGGCTTTCACCTGGACCGCGGGAGCCAATTCCACCGGCTTGACGACTGAGCATGATTCCCTGACCAACTAAGCGGGGCAGCATATATTTGAGCTGGGCCAGGTGGACTTGGAGCTTGCCTTCGTGACTACAGGCCCGCATGGCAAAAATATCCAAAATCAGCTGCATGCGGTCAATAACCTTGATACCCAAAGCCGCTTCCAGATTGGCATTTTGCCGAGAGGTCAACCGATTATTAACGATTACGGTGTCAATCTCATCCGCCTCCACCATGAGGCCAATTTCTTCCAGCTTTCCTGAACCGACAAAGGTCTTGCTATCGTATTTTTCCCTTTTTTGGGTATAGGTCCCCTTGACAATGGCCCCAGCAGTCTTGGCCAGACTGGCCAACTCTTCCATGGACATGGCAAAGTTATCTGTTCCTTGCAATTCAACACCAACCAGAAGGACTTTTTCTTCTTGTTTTTTGGTTTCAATCATTTAAAAATCCCTCCACTCGTGCAAAAATCTTCTCCTTAAAATCAGATTCAGAAATACTATAAAACTCAACATCCATGCGGTTGCGAAACCAGGTTAGCTGCCTTTTGGCAAAGCGGCGGGTGTTTTGTTTGACCTTGTCCACTGCATCATCCAAAGTTATCTCACCTGAAAAATAAGGGAAAAACTCCTTGTAACCAATGCCTCTGCTAGCCTGGGAATCTGGATAGTTCTGGTAAAGCCAGTCCACTTCTGCCAGAAGACCCGCCTCCATCATGGCATCGACCCGCTTGTTGATGCGGTCATAGAGGACTTCTCTCTCATCGGTCAGTCCCAGCAGCAATACTTCAAAGGGCTGGTCTTGATTGGTCAAATCCTGACCAAACTTGGCTAGCTCAAGAGCCCGGATGGCCCGCCGTCTGTTGAGCTGGGGAATGTCCACATTCGCTTCTGCCACAGCCGCAAAGAGCTGGTCATCTGTCCAGGTCTCTAGTTGGGCCCGGTAGGCCAGAAGGGCTTCTTGGTCCACTTGACCACCCAAATGATAGCCCTCCAAGAGACTCTGCAGATAGAGGCCAGTCCCCCCGACCAGGATGGGCAGGTGATGGCGGTCCGCAATTTCCTTGATTTTTTGCTGGGCCTCTTGGACAAAATCAAAGGCCGAATAGCCCTGGTCAACAGAGCGAACATCAATGAGATGATGGGGAGCCTGGGCCTGTTCCATCTCATTAACCTTGGCGGTACCGATGGAGAGTTCCTGATAGACCTGCTGGCTATCTCCAGAGATGATTTCACCTTTGAAGCGCTGGGCCAATTCAATGCCCAGGGCAGATTTTCCAACGGCCGTTGGACCAACCAGGACAATTATTTTAGTTTTCATCGTTTTTCCTTGAAAATTTCTGATTTTTTCGCTAGTATTATTATAACATAAGAAAAATGATTCCGATCTTCAGACTGATTTTCTGGCCCTTGGAAGCATTGAACCTTGATTTGGCTTTTTGCCCACATTTAGGAAAGAAAGGAAAACGACTATGGCTAAAGGATTTGGAAAAGGATTCCTGACCGGAGTTCTCTCAACTGTTGCTGCTACTGCTGGTGCAATTTACGCGATTCAAAAAATCATCATTGAACCGGAAGAAAAGAAGGAAGCCTTCATTGAAGAAAACCGCAAGAAGGCTGCCCGCCGCCGCATCGCCCACTAAGATTAAGAAAATCCCTGATTCAGATGAGTCAGGGATTTTTTTGAAATTTCATAAGGTTCTTAGCATTTATCACGGACAGTGACCGTGATTGTTACAAAGCTCCCCATCATTGTACTGATGGGGACTTTTTCCTAAGAATCCTAGAAATGCACACTGTTACCGCAAAAAGTCCCAGGGAGACACAGAGATAAATAAGGGCTGAGTCATTGTAAATGGTAAAAATAGCCAGCAAGGCTGTGATGATGTGGGAGATAAGAAAGAGCCCCAAAGCTGCTTTAGACCGGAGAACCAGGCCTGCAAAAATGGGATAAAAGGTCATGGCCAGAAGGGCCAGTAAGACGTTGAGGGTACTGGATTGGAGATAAATATCAAGCTGCATCAAGGCAAAGGATAGGCCTAAATTAACTAAAATAGGACTGGCAATAATGTTTTTTTCAAATCTTGAACAGTTCATATAAACACCCCTTTCTAGCTCTATTTTATCGCTTTTTCATCCTTCCTTCAAGAAAGGTATTAAAAAAAGCCAAAATTGGCTTTTACAAGATTGTATCGTGCTTCTCAATGGAAAAAATGCAGGCAATCATGACGATGGTTACTGCCAGGAGGGCATAAATCAGAGGCTGCCATGTCCCAAAAATGGGGAAGCTGTACCCTAGCAGGACAGGACCAACTGAGGCCAGGAGATAGCCCCCTGACTGCACCATGCCTGACAGGCGGGCAGTTGCTTGACCATCGCTGGTCTTTAGAGTAAAGCTCAGCATCATGTAAGGGAAAAGTGAACTAACTGATAGGCCCAAGAGAAGACTGATGACCATCCAAAGGGCAAAATTTGCTGGAGCAAAGGCCATCAAGACCAGACCAAGGACAGTCAGCAGGGAGAGGCCAGACATAAACCAGGCCCGTTGACGATTGGTCAACCGTGAAATAAGAGAGGGGATGACCATAGAAACGGGGATGCTAATCAGATTGAAGATTCCCGCCAAAAGTCCCCCTTCTGCTTTTGACAGACCAGCAGACTGGGCGATGGTTGGCAACCAGGTCATCTCAGTATAGAAAAGCAGGGATTGCAAACCTCCAAAGAGTAGGAAGATAAGGGCCGCCTTGTTTTTCAAAAGGGATCCTTGCTTGGTCGCTTTGGAACTTTGTTCAAAACGATGATTGTAGCGCCAGTTGGGCAACCAGATGAGGGCCGCCAGGCCAACAAAGAGGGTCAAGAGGATGATAAAGGTCTGCCAGGAGCTGGCTTCCACAATCGGTACGGCTACCATTGAACCAACCGTTCCTGCCAGCCCCATCATGGTGATATAGATAGTGGTATAGAGCCCAACCTTAAGTGGGAAATGCACGGATACCAAACTAGGCAAGAGGACATTGATGGTAGCCACCGCGATGCCGATTAGCAGGGTTCCCAGATAAAGGCCCGGTACTCCGACAATGCGGACCAGGGAGCCAAAGGTCATGACGATTAGGGCCAAGCCCAAGAGTTTTTCCAGACCCAAACGAGCCGCCCAACCAGGAGCCAAGGAAGAGCAGAGGGCAAACATCATCAGGGGCAGAGAGGTTAAAATCCCCAAGTCACTGACGGAGACTCCCAGCCCTGCTGCGATATCCGTCAAAACTGCTGGAATCGCAGTAAATGGGACCCGCATAACGGTCCCCATCATCATGATTCCAACTATTAAAAAGAAGGTTTGTTTGTTATTTATTTTATTTTTCATAAATCTAGTATAGCATAAGTTTTGCCAAGGAGTAAATGATTGAATGTTTCAAAGTGTTTTTTTGAAATGAGTCTCCTCCTGTTCCATCCTTTTCTGCACAGGGTCACCTCCCTTCATTTCATCCCCTACTCTAACTGCCCTGGCCGCTTTTCTTTCTGCTTGGACGGAAAGTTTTTATCAAAGTCTTCGAGGGTGGCTTCATCCACTTGATAGCCATCGGGATCCGTATAAAGCCAAGGGCCATTTTCCAGTGAGATAGAGCCATCTCCCTGCAGGTCTAAGGCCAGGACAAAGTCCAGAACCTCTTCCTTATCCTGCCCCTCCAGATAAATACCCAGCTGACTGGCTGTGACAAAACCATATTTTGGATAGTAGGCAGGATGGCCAAAGATGACCAAATGGGAAATCCCCGCTTCTCTGGCTTGGTCAATGGCTGTCTGCGCCAAAACTTCTCCCAGCCCCTGTTTTTGAAAATCTGGGTGAATGGCAAAGGGGCCAAAAATGGCGATTTCTTTGACTTCTCCCGTTTTTTCATGGCGAAGCTGGGCCTTGCTAAAGAGGATGTGCCCCACAATTTGACCGTCCAGCAAGAGAATCCTGGACAGGTCTTCCAGATAATTGGGGTGCTGGCGCAACTGGTGCAGAATCAGGTGTTCCGAACACCCTGTCCGATAAACATTCCAAAAAGCCTCCCGCACCAGATTTTCAACAGCATGGTATTCAGCTGGCCTTTCCTTGCGAATTTCAATAGACATGGTATGCTCCTTTTTCTCATTTTATCATATTATGCCTGGCTCTGCTTTTTTCGAATGCTCCTGGACCCGTGCCTGATAATCCACTGGCAGGCTGGACTGACGGCCTTGTTTTTTGTCCAGGAATCAATAATATCCTTGAATTTGTCCATGTCTGCTTTTGACAAATCATTGAGATTGTTGGCGACACTTTTTTGGATGGATTTGTCCTCGTCATCCTTGAGGCTGGTCAGAATCCAGACATAATCGTCAAAATAGTCCAGAGCAATGGTCGTCTTTTTAGCCCAGGGCAGGGCAATTCTCAGACACTCGCAGGCCAAGCGCCTCACCTTATTGTCCTCATCCTGACACCAGATCTTGGCTAGGGCCACCGTTTTTTCAGGATAGCGCAGCAGGAGCTGCCTCATTCCAAATTCACCTGTATGCTGCTTGGTCAGTTCCTTAAGAAAGGCCGTGCTGGCTTCAAAATCATCCAGTCCGTAAAGTTCCACATACTTGCCAATGGGCCAGAGCCAGTAACCTTCCGTAAACATGCCGACACTGGTCTCCAACTCTGGACCTAAAATCTGTTCAAAAATGCCCAAACTTTCCCGATAGGACAGAGGAATATGGGCTTTAAGTGCCTCCGCAATCAAGACCTGCCTAGGACTGAAGTCCAGACTTTCCAGCTGATCCATGACCGTCTTTTTAAAGACTACCTTATCAAAGTCTGGATAGGCTGAGGCAATTTTCCCCGTCAAGTCATCCAAAAAGGCCTCATCATAATAATCTTTTAATTTTTTAGCCATGCTTTTTGAACCCTTCTAATTGCCTTCTGATCAGGTCGTCCAAATCTAAACCGACAACTTCCTGCTCCGCCAAATAAAGGGCCAGTTCATTTAGCCCGCCGGAAATAAGTGCCGTCATGGCCCGGCAGTCATAACTTTGCAAGATTTCCTTTTCTTGTAAAAGCTCAATCTGCTGCTGCAAATGGTACTGGGAATTGGCTTCATCCATTTCACGCCAATCCTGCCAACCGATGACACTGGGGCCATCAAGCAGCAAAATCTGCTTGATATCAGGCTTGCAGGCCTCTTTAACAAAGGTCACAGAGCCGATAAGCAACTGTTCCCACAAGTCGTCTGTTTTGTCTGCTTCCTCTGCTACCTTTTGGCCGATTTCTTCCTGAATCTGCAGGAGAACAGCCCTGAACAAATCTTTTTTGTTTTTAAAGTGATGGTAGAGGGCCCCTCTGGTCATGCCAAGTTGGTCCACAATTTCTTCCAGAGATGTCTGATTGTAGCCTTTTTGGGCAAACAAGGTTCTGGACACTGCTATCAGCTGACCAATGGTCGCTTGACTGGCTTCCATTTTCTTATTCATGGTAAAAAGCCTCCTGAAAATGCTCCTTGAAACTGTCAGATGGCTCAATTTCTTGAATCACATCAATAAGCAAACCATCAATAGCCACGATAAAATGACGCTGGCCAAACTCCTCATCCCGCAAACTTAACACAATGGAATCCGGTCTGTCTTGCTGGATTCTCTCATGAATGTCTGTGATATCCTCTACTTCAACATTGACCAAAATGCCTTGGGCAGCCTGCCTAAACCCCTGCGGGATGGTTTCATGGTCTGAAGCCAGAAAGGCGATTTCATGTTCTTTCAAGCGAAGACTGACATACCAATCCGATACAAAGGTCTCTTCAAAACCAAAATAATCTATGAAAAAGGCCTGTAAAACAGCCACATTCTGAGTCATGATAACAGGGTATAGACTTTTTAACATCTTCTTCCTCCTCAATACATACATCCTGTATGTGTTTTTCTTTATTTTAGCATACATTCTGTATGTATGCAATCAACTTGCTAAAAAAGCTGAGAAAAATCCCAGCCTAAGTATTCACGCTCTTAATACGCCTTCTGATTTTCTGGCTGAATTCCTTAAAGCGCCTTTTTTCCTCCGGCCAGATCTTGGTCACCCGATCCACGGCAATGATAAAGACGATGACAGCTGTGTAATCCTTGGCACTGGCAATCAGGCCGAGATTTTCTGCGATGATGAGCAAGAGGTAAAAGGCAAATAAGATGGTCCGCTTGGGCAAGGCCATCAGGCACTCAATCCCCACCTTGTAGCCTAAATAGATTTGGTGATTGAGGCCGCTTGATTTTTCCAAACGCCTGTTAAGAAAGGCCCTAATCCGACCATAAAACCAGTCAGAGGTAAAAATGAGTGACTGGACTGCAATGACAAGCCACTCCATATTACTGGCATACTTTTCATCAAATCCCATCAAACGAGCCGCCAAATAAGCCCAGGCCCCATTGTCCAAGCAAATATAGATAGACAAATAAATAAAGGCCCCTGCAATCAAAATCAGGGGCAAGGCTTTTACGATTTTCAAGAACTGCATTTCCTGCTCCATTTCATATTTTCAAAACTATTATAAGCTCTTTGAAAAGTCAAAGCAAGAGGACAGGAAGCAAACCATCTGTTTTTTCCCTATTTTTTGGAAAGTTCCAAGACCATGACAAAATCCTCCTGGTTTTCACGAAGGGTACGAAAACCAAGTTTATGGTAGAGAAAATAAGCAGGATTGGCTTTTGAGACGGACAGGGAGACGCCCTTCACTTTTTTCTTTCTCAGAGCAGCAAGGAGGGCATCCAAAAGCTGACTGCCAATCCCCTGACCACGGTAGGCATCCAAGAGAGAGATGGTCAGCGAAGGCATCTCATCCTCTACATAGCCATAATCACGGATATGCCGTACCCAGGCAGCCCCGACAACTTGACCCTCAACTTCTGCCACAAAAGCCAAATCGCCAGCCTTTTGACCAAACTGCTCCCAATAATGCCGCAATTCAGGTAATTGGAGAATACTTCTGTCTGGCATTTCAGCCCCTTCAGGTACAAATATGGCCTGATAGAGAAAATCTTGCAAGAGGGGATATTCTTCCTCCTTCATTTGCCGAATCAGCATGCTTGACCTCCATTTTGTTCTTATTTTTTCACCAAAATCATCAGGCCACTAGCCCAGAATAATTGGGTCACACGAAAATCCGGGTGCCCTTCTAGGTAGACGATGAGATCTTTGTCCTTTTCCTCATGACCTTCTGGCCAGTTGTCCTGAGGTAACGTGTCGTCAATGATATAGAAACCACCTTTTTTGACCATCGCCAATGTTTCATCCAGAAGGCGGTATTTGCCACTCCAGGTATCTGCAAAAATAAAGTCAAATTGGCGTCCCTCAAGGGAGGCGATGAAGTCATCCCCATCCTGACAGATGACCTCCAAGCGCTGGTCCTGTCCCAAATGACGCTTTAAAATGCCCAGCAGGTCCTGTTCGTAATCAACCGTCACTAAGCTGGAAGCCTGATCCATACCCGACAAAATCCACGAGGTTGAAAGCCCAGTCCCAGAACCTAATTCTAAAAAGTTTCCACCTGGTTTGCTGGCAGACAAGGTTTTCAAGAGAGAGCCCGTCAAAGGCTCCGAAGACATATCAAAGCCAAGAGCCAAACTCTCCTCCAGAATTTTCTCGATAATTTTTGGTAGTTCATACTGCTACAAATGCTTGGTAGTCATCTATTTCTCCCTTTATTTGTATCTTACTCCTGAATGGACGTTACCACCTGATTATCTTCATGTACAATGTTGGATATTCTCTGAGTTGTAAACACCTGGATTCCCTTTTCAGTTTGGGTAAAATCCACTGTTGTTGTACCATCTATTCCTGAAATATAAACATCGCTCGAACCTAGATAGCGAAACAAACGATTTTTAACAATAAAGGTTTCGTCCTGGTAGGTCACTTTTCTGTTTAACTCTTCTTGGCTTCCGCTGACAATAGCCACCTCTGGTTGGAGATAGGACAGCCCTTCTTGGCTATAACCATCCACATTGCCATGATGTCCGACTAGCAGAACATCAACAGCACCTACTTCTTTAGAGGTTTTAACTTCATCCCAGAGGATAATATCCCCTGCAAAGTACATTTTATAACCATCTTTCTCAGCAACCAGGCCCAAACTTTCTAAATTTTGATCGATGGAAATAGATTGACCTGAAGCCATTTGTTTTTTATAAATGTTCAACTCATTGTCAGAAGGTGGGTCCTGATTATATACCTGAAATGCAAAGTCCCCTAACTGAAATGATTCTTCAAAACCATGGGGAATGTCCTTAGAATTCAAGGTAGAAACCAGATTCAAATAAGTGTTTTTAACATTGACCCCATAGGAACGATCTTGATTCTTTAGAATGACTCTGCCAATTTCATACTGACTTAAAATCCAGGCATTTCTCTCGCCCTGTAAATCAGGTATGTTCTCATCAATATAGTTTGTGTGGTCACCATCCAAATGGCTTAAGAAAACCCATTCAAAACGCTTGATCCCAAGAGCTTTGAGAAAAGCCTTATCTGTTTCAACTTCTTTTGAAAAATTGGCACTGCCGGCATCAATCAATCCAAATTTACCATTGCTCTCAACCACTACAAAATTGGAATTTTTACCCGACCGGCTCAAAACGTAGACCCTATCTTCCAGCTGTCTGGCCGCACTATCTCTGACAGTACTACGAAAAAGCACCACCAAAAAGAACAAGATAGTAAAAAATAGGATAAATATAGGGATTCTAAGGCTGTTGCGGTTTGACTGTTCGTTCTGAATGATAATGGACTCTCCTTTTCTTAGCGAATCGCTACTCACATCACAGCAACTCCCCTTCTCCAATCCCATGCTCCTCCAGGATTTGCTGGATGCGGTCGAATTGGAGGCGGAAGTGTTCGAGTTTGTGGCCGTCGGATCCGATGGAGTACTTGTGGCAGCCCAGTTCCTTGACCAGGCTAAGGGCATAGAGGTAGAGGTGCTCGTGGTTATAGAGGTACATGGACTTACTATTGAGCTCAAAGGCCAGATCATGGTCAATCATCTTTCGGAAAATGCGGCGGAGCTGGGGTTCATATGCCTTTAACTCTTCCACAGTGACATCAAAAAGCCTGAAACCATAGTCAAAATGAGCCAAGACATCTGCTTCCACACGCCCGATGGCATATTCTAACTTGTCCAGGTATTCCTGCATGATGGCATCCTTGTCCATATCCGCCACTTCTTCATCCAGGTAATCATTGACCCCATTATGATGGACGGACAATAGCTTTAAATCATAGTCCTTGTCGGCCAAAAAGCTGAGAATATCTGCTTCTCGCGGCTGGTAATAGCCAATTTCAATACCCCGCTTGATGCGGTTGCCATACTGGGCATTGAGCGCAGCGATTTCTTCCGAATAGGCCTCATAATCAGGCACATCATCCTGCTTGCTATAAGGATTGGACAGGTCAAAGTGCTCGGTGGTCACTAATTCTCCCTCGTAGTTTTCCAGATAATCCTTAAAATCAGCATCGGAATCGTAGGAATGGTGGGTGTGTAAATGATTGTCGCGCATGGTTTTCTCCTTTTTTCTTCTCGAATACTACTTTCTTCCATTATACCTTATTTAAGAGAAAAGCAGTAAACTTGTCCATTTACTGCTTGGTCGGCTGTCTCAATCAGCCATATTTAAGTTCTTTTTTTCCTCCTCCGACAACTGAATCTCCCGAGTTGTATTCTGAGATTTCTTTAACAAAGCATCGTAGTCTTGAAGAGTGAACTGCCTATAGGTCGAATAAAATTGGTACTGCTCTGACTCTTTGATATTGTGACCGTAATAGTTGTCCACGTAGACATGCCGACCATCTTCGGAAATAAAGCCATTCATAGGATAGGCCGAACTATGAAAGGCAAACTGCTGCATCAACTTGCCTGTTGTAAAATTGATGAGGTAGGCATGATATGCATCTCCTTGGACGCGAATCGTTAAGAGGAGTTGTTTTTGCACATGAAAATCATGCTGGAATTTGCCACTTTCTCCCAACTGATCCAATTGATTTGAAAAGTTGATATCTGTACCCGTCTTTTTAAAATCATGATAGCTGGAGCCGATATTGTTGTAGAGAGAAAAAATCCTCGTTTTGCCATCTTCTCCCTTGTCCATGGAAACGATGACACCTGGAATGTCTGCAACTTTTTGCCTGGTTTTCAAATCGTAAACTTTTGAAATGGCTTCTGTATATTGGGCTACAAAGTAGCCACCATCTGCACTGACAAAGATATTGGCTAAACCACCCTTGTCAATATTCAGCTGGCTTGCTTGTTTCTTTTTCTTTAAATCATAAAAGGTAATTTGTCCATTAGCTGTGGTGACAAACAGTTGGCTGGAATCGGGGCTAAAACCCATTCGATATGATGTGCGATCAATGATGATCGTCATGTGGTTTTTATCATTTTCAGTATCTAGGATCCCTATCTTATTTTGAGCGTCTTCACTAGTAAGAGGGGTAGTCAGGTAGCGGCCGTTATTGGATAAGACATAGCCAGCATAGCTAGGAATAAAGCTAGCATTTTGTGACAAGATTCCCTGCTGGATTTCTTTCACTATTTTTTTACGATTGGCATCCAAGAGGAAAAATTGTCCTTCCTGATAAAGCAAGCCATAGCGGCCATTGTTTGAGGCGGTGACCAGCTGACCATCCTCTACTTCCTTTTCTCCACTGGATTGAAGATTGAGCAGTTTGATTTCTTGATTCTGGAGCGACAGAGCCAAGGCATTCTTGCCATCCGGAGTCATGAAAATATAGTCCAGACCAGCCTTACCAGTATTCGGAATGGTCGAAACGACCTTATCGTTTCGAATGAAGAGAAGGTCTCCATTCTCTTTGAGAGCTAGCAGGGATTGGCCATCCTTCGAAACCTCTATTTGCTTGATTCTGACTGATCCGGTTGATATTTCTAAGATATCTTTTCCAGTCTTGGAGTCTAACTTACGAATATTTAAACTATCCACAATGTATAAGAACTGCCCATCATCAGAAGAAGCCATGGCCCCTTCGTTAAGGGATGTTTTGAAAAGATGGTCATTTTGAAACAAGATTTTATCTGTTTCCATGTCTATCTTAAGAAGACCTTCCCCTGCCCGGGTATAAATATAGCGATGATCCTCACTGCCTTTCATGTCGGCGTAAGAAAATCTTTGCCCATCAATCACTCTGTCCTGAAAAGCCAGTGCTTCTGTTCTTTTTTCCAGGTCATATTTGATGAGGGACTGGTTTTCTACATACGTATCGTAAAGAACCCACATAAACCGGCCTTTTTTATCAAATGTGATTCGTCGAACATTGGAGCGCAGAGGCATGGAAGCTCCAACTTCTTCTAAAGTTTTGCTGTCATAACGCTGATAGATGTAGCCTTCGGATGTATCATAGATGACTTCCAGATTCTTATCCTCATTAGAATAAACAGCCAGCATGATGTTCCCCGGAGCCTTTTTGGATGCCAGGAGTTTCAAATTATCTGCCTGCCAGAGATTGATAACGTCATCAAAACCTCCGCTGACCAGCTGATCTCCCTTATTGGTAAAAGTCAGTATTTTAACCTGCTGGCTATGGCCACTGGCTGTTTTCAATAGATTCCCCGTCTGGATATCATAAAGGGCGATGGAGTCATTATTCAAACCTGCGACAAAGGTCTGATTCTTTGGATTGATATCCAAAAAGGTAAACTCATTCCCTGTCTCGATCACCCGATTATAGCCCATTTGGGAGCCAGCCACCGTCTCATTTAAGATATGAAGGTGCTGTTCTTTGAGGTCATCATAGGCAGACATCTTGTTATCTATGTCCTCCATAGCATTTTCTGCTAGCATCAGGGCCTTAAAGCGATTGCCCTCCTTTACCAGGTTATTGGCCTCCGTCAACATAAAGTAGGCCTTGTCCTGCATGGTTTGGCGCTTAGCAGCATTTTCGCTGCGATAGGCATTAATCATAAAAATACCGAAGAACAAAAGACTAGCGGAGACAATGCTAGATAAGAGTATGAGTTGTCGCTGCCTTCTGACCTTGTCCCTCTGTTTCAAATCGCCATAGGAAACGCCAAGAATCGCCGCCATAATACGATATTTTTCTTCCTTGAGACATTTGATGGCCAAATCAGCCAATTTATTGATCTGGTCTGAATCGGTCTTCTCTAGACTGGCAAAACCAGGAAAATTTGGACTTTTAACTTGTGGACTACGCAATTCAGCAGCCAAGATATCCTTGGTCATTTCCTCACTAGATGGCCTAGTTGAGCCATCTGGTAGGAGGGCTTTAGGGAAAGATTCTTCAGGTTCTCCTTCAATCAGAACTGGGATGACCCTGTGGATGCCATGTAATTTGATAAAGGTCTCCACCTCAATTTGGCACCAAGCGGAATCATTGAATCGCTTGGAACAAACAACAATCAAAAACTTGGAATGCTTCAGAGCGTCTTGAATGGACTCAGAGAGAGAGCTGGTTGAGAGTTCTTCTCGGTCACGAAAGACACGAAACTTAGGTTGCTTGCCATCCACATAAAATTCCTTCGGCAGCTTAAACGTTTCAATCATGGTGTGAATGGCTTTGGCAACCCGTATGTCCACAGGCAAATGCCGGTAACTGATAAAGGCAATATACTTATACTGCTCTTGATCCTCATGGTATTCCTGAGCAGCCTCTTCCATTTCAAAAAAATCCTCCGCCATAGCTAACCCTCCCTCAAGTCCAGAGTGGAAATTGTATCAAAGATGGCCTTATCCCTTTGTTTGCTGGCCAGAAATTCTGACCAGTCATCAATCAGGCAATCATGGGTCTTCTTTATCTCATCCTTTTCCTGTCCAAAAACAAAATTTCGCATGTAATAAAAATTATTCCAGCGTTGGTGCTCTAAGGCCGTCAAATAGTTTAGGAACGGATGACTTTCAATGTAATCCACACGTTGACTGACTGTTTTATCAGCCAACTCTGACTGCCATTGCTCCAGCATTGCTGTCGAATCTGCGAACTCCGGCAAGACTTCCAGAAATTTTTCCAAAATCATCTTTTTTGTTGGTCGATGTGCAGTCTGGTAGGCGCTGGAATCCTTTTTTACACTGGACAGACTTTCCCACTGAGCTGACTGACTCCGTTCATCTGCTGGATAAGTCATCAGTTCAGACATGGTGGCATTATACTTAGCGTTGAAACGCTTAGCATTTGTCAAAAGACTTTCTTCCAAGATGATTTCCTTGGTCAAGAGTCGGTCTTTATCTCCAAAAACGGTGATACTGGAATGTCGGATAGATAAGCTCTCAATAACCGGAACAATTTCCAAAGTTTCCTTAGCGTATACTGCAAAGGGAACATCAACTAAGATATCCGCTAGGCGATCTAGATTAAAGATATTCTTCTTGCTATCTTCATGGGCAAAAAGGACAGCCGAATAGGGATGTTGACTGTGTTCTTTCGCTACTTCTGCTTGCAGTAGGCTTGACCCATTTGGTAACTCAAGGAGTTTTAGCTCCACGACCTTGGCGATTTCACGCCGGTAATCGATAAAATCAGCCACCTTTTTCGCTACTTTTTCATCCACAATCGTTACTTGTAATGGCTGAAAAGGATTGAGGGTTAATAGATTTGTCACTTGACCGATAAAGCTCTCGCTGACACTGGAGAACCCTACAATGAGTAACCGGTAAGCCCCAACTGCCTGACCGATTTCTTCTGCGGATTTAAAGGTCTTACCAGCCCAGCTTTCCCTTATTGTTTGAGGAGGCACCATATTGAATCCGGAATGTTCCAATAGAGATTTGACCAACAAATCCTCAATCTTAAAATAATGAATATCGAAGCATTCTAATTGATCCAGCTTTGGCTCAACCATTTCTCGCATCCGAAGATCCTCGACCTGCAAATATACCTGAATCTTTTGGCTAATCTTCTGGTTTTTCAACATACTATGTAACGCCAACAAACGTCCATAATTGCTAGGCTCATTCTCAAAGGAGATCAGCTTAGTGGCCCGATACAGACCCTTGTCACGAAAGGTGACAGCATTCACTTTTTGACCTGGCTGATTAAAGTCCAGTTTAACAATTTCCACCTTTAGATCATGAAACGGCTCTTCATCTACTTCTTCTGCCCTGTCAACCAGATAGGAAATCCGGATTTTAGGATTTTCCTTATAGACATTTTTGATAAAGGCAAAGCTGCTGGCCCGGTCCCCCATGATGATCATCTCTGATTTTTTGAGGTGGTAAAGGTTATTCTTAAGGGACAGATAGATCTTTTGAAACATGGCAAAGAAACCAATTACTGTCGATGTCGGTGCTAACCAAATGGCCAATTCATAGACCAAAGGAGATTGACTCGTGATAGACTGGGTCGGTGAAAAGGTGAAGAGTTTAAAGGTTGAATAGAGGATAACCATCACTTCCTTTAGGGGATGCGGATACTTACCATGGTAAACCAAATAACTACCATATAAACTAAGCCCCAGGCTGATTAAAAACAAAATGAATTGGTATTTTTTAAAATAATAGAACAGGGTATCTTTTTTCATCGTCTCTCTCCTAGCAAACTATTACTTTTTTACTATTGTATCAAAAACTACCAGGGAAAGAAAGTGTTTCCATAGTCCCCCGACATCCTTGTTATAGTTTTCGTCTATACCCTTCCCCTAAAAATAACTATTTTTCAAAAGGAAAAATCTGGGTTACAATGGGGACATCAAAAAAAAGAGGTATGACAGATGACAAAATCAAAATTCCAATTAGTTGGCTCACTCCTACGTCCAGCGGACCTACGGAAATTCAAGGATGAAATTGAAAGCCGTGATGATATTCAGTATCCTTTCTATGATGCTCTTCCAGGCTATCAAGAAACAGAGACCGCTGATATCAAGCAGATTGTAGCCGAGCAAAAAGAAAAGGGCATCGATATTCTGACCGATGGTGAATTTGGTCGCTCCATGTGGCATCTTGATTTCCTTTGGGGTCTCAAAGGAATCGAGCGCTATATTGCTGACCACGGTTACACCTTTAAAGACCATGATGGCGGCACCTACGAAACCCGTAAGGATATCGGTATCCGCATTACAGAACCCCTTTCAGGTAAAAATCATCACTTCCTAGATATCTATAAGTTGGTCAAAGCTGAAGCTGGCGGTGAAGACACCAAGCAAACCATTTATGGACCAGCTCATGCTTACACAGAATTAACTGTTTTTAATGGTCTTGCTGGTGAAGACCAAGTTTACAAGACCAGAGAAGAACTGAAAGCTGGCTTGATCCAGGCCTATAAGGAATTTTTGGATGAGTACAAGGAAGCTGGTGGAAAGATTATCCAGTTTGATGATTGCCTCTGGGAACTCTTTGACGAAACCAATCCTAACTCTTTCTTCCCAGAGGGCAATGCAGGACTTGCTGAACTGGCAGATGAATTTATTGCCATCAATAATGAAGTGGCCGATTATGCCCATGAAATCGGACTGACCGTTTGGACCCACAACTGCCGCGGCAACTACGAAAGCCGTCACGCAGCAGGCGGAACCTACGAAGCTATCGCCAAGAAATTCTTGGCAGACCAACGCTACGACCGCTTCTTCCTGGAATGGGATGATGAGCGTGCAGGTGACTTGGTAGCTCTTGAAGCGCTCAAGGATAAGGATGTAGAAGTTGTCTTGGGACTCCTGTCTTCAAAAACAACGGACCTTGATGATGAAGAACGGGTCTACAAACTCTTGGAGGAAGCCAGCAAGATCATTCCAAAAGAGCGACTCTTCCTCTCCCACCAATGTGGCTTTGCCTCTTGTGACTCAGGAAATGAGCTGGCCATCCCACAACAATGGGCCAAAATCAAACAAGGCCAAGAAATCGCTGAAAAATTCTTTGCTGAATAAAAAAATAATAGAGGTTGGGATAAAAGTAGTTCCAAACTCTATTTTTTCGTTTTTGATACTTATAGCGCAGTCGTTGAGTGGGCTTTAACAGTCTGGGGGACTGTTAAAGGTTGGAGATATAACAAACGGAGTTTGTGTCAAAATGCGCTGATAAATCAGCCTTTACAGCCCTATACGATTGATGCGAACTTTGTTCGCTTTATCTCCAACCTCAAACTGTCTCCCAGACAGTTTGAGATATGCGGAGGTGGGAGTTCAAAAGGTCTGGGAGACCTTTTGAAGTGGGAGATATCAGCTGACGGTAGTCAGCTCCCATCGTTCAAGGTCTTGGGATAGACTGTTTCAGCTCAACAACTGGAAATAAAGACTTGTTGACGAAATCGAATTTCTTCGAAATTACCGATTTCTGTCCCGCTCTCATTTTTATAGGCGTTTTTTCTTAGGGATTTGTTGGTGGATAATGGCATCGATGGGTCCTGCCAAGAGCAATTTGTCCATCAGTTCCTTGTCTGAAGTCTGGTCATTCATTTCCAAGATGGATTCCAGAACTAAGACATCTTTTTTCTTTTTGTACTGAAGAGAGACCAGTTCATGCTTTTGACAGAGATTCTTTCCTTTTGTCTGGAAAAAATAGTCCACATCAAATTCCTTGGGAACTGTCAGAATCAAGTAGCGGTACTTGGAACTTGGTTTGGCAAAGGGAGACTGCTCCAGCAGGAAAATCAAGAGGGACAGGATGAGGGTAAAGGCTACCGCAAGCAGCAAGTACCCCATCCCAGTCGCCAAGCCGATGGCTGTGGCCAGAAAGACGGCTAGGAGTTCCTTTGAACTGCCCGCAGCTGACCGAAAACGAATGAGACTAAAGGCTCCTGCAACGGCCACACTGGTTCCCAGATTGCCATTTACCAGCAGAATAATGATGGCAATAAGAGCAGGCATCAGGGTCAAGGTGATGACAAATTCCTTTGTATGCAAGGTTTGGTACTTGTAGACCATGGCCAGGACTACTCCAAGGACCAGACTGGTCGCAAGGATCAAGCCAATTTGACTGACTGTCATACTGCTGGTTGTAGTTGTTAAAATACTAGAGAATAAGTCTGTCTGCAAAGGCTACTCCTTTCATCATTTCTTGGTTCAATCGGTAGGCAGTACCGTATTTAGAGAAGGATTGCTGCTCCAAATGGTATTTATCCAGCAAATCCTGCAACCAGTGGGGCATAGCATCCTGAATCTTGATTTCCATAATCATCAGATGATGGGGCAGGAGGGGGAATCCGTATTTCTGGTGCAGAAGAGGAACTTCCACATCTCGGTAGACGAGATTTTGGTCAATGGTCAAACGAAGTTTTCTATCATCCCGCCCCCGATAAGAGGAACGATCATAATAGATGTACATCTTGGGACTCAGTTTGCAGTAGCGCTTGATCAAAGACTGAAGTTCAGCTGAGACCTGAGCATCCAGAACATTGGAATGATCTGAAAAATGCTCGATATAGTTGGCGATGGCAATAGGTGTCGAAGTCAGTCTGTACTTGTAGCCCACACCCCCTATCTTTTTCTTGATTTCCAAGAAGGCCTGACTTTGGAAGGAAGGCTGCTGATCATAGACCCGCATCCGAACCTTCTCGCGGCCATTCTTTTTAGCTATTGCGTCCTGAATCATGTCAAAATCGTCATTATCAAAATAGACATTACTGATGGTAGATTTGGCAAATTGGTCTTCCACCATATACTGGCTCAATTCCTGTTCAAATAGGGCAAAGGTCTCTTTATCAATGATAAATTTGACTTCTCTGCGCTTGAACTGTTTTTGAATCTTCTGTGTCTTCATTGTGTTTTCCCCCATCCGATTGGATTTGTCTTATTTACAAAACAAAGTATAGCTATGAAAAATTAAATGAAGCTGAAAGAAATGTTAAAGAAAACTTAAAGCCTGTCTTTTCAGGCCTTGGGAAATATGATAGAATGAAGAAAAAAAGAAAGCGGGCACATCCTATGTATGAATTGTGTTTGGAATATGGAACCTTTCCCATTAGCCTGATTTCTGATGATGGCGCTGATTTGCAGGCTGTCCCAGACTTTCTCGCAGATGATGCCGAATTGGTCCAAAGGCTGACAGAAATGAACGACCTCTTTCACAGTCTCTTTGTGGAAATTGAAGGAAGCCTGGACTATATCGGCCGTGAAACCCCAGAAAAAGTTGAACTGCTGCACAGCCTTTTTAAGGATATCGCAGAAGCGGTTAGCGACAAATATGATCAGGTTCACATCGGAACCTTTTACTTAAAATAAAAACATAAAAAACCAGGAATCTGCTTCTAATTAAGAGAAATCCCTGGTTTTTTGAATAAGCTAGCTTTAGTGGAAACTTTTCAGCGAACCCGTTCCCTAGTCTCTTCTATTATCTGATGACTCGGCTTCTCCTGCTTCCCTTACTGTTGTCGTAGTAGTTGGTACTTCTACTAGCCTTGGTATGGTTGTTGTGGCAGGCATACTTGTCGCAGGTTCAGTAACAGTAGTTGTACTACTTCCTATTGAGTTTGTGGTGCTTGTCCTTGACTCAGTGATCGTTGTAATATCACGAGTTGTCGTACTTGACCCAGTGACTGTAGTAGTTTCTGTAAGCTGTTCCTTTTCAGGCTTTACTTTCGGTGTTTTCTGGCCGCCAAGTTGCCCACCTCCAACAGTTGGATAAAATTGTGCCAATACTTTTGGAACACCTTTGTCATTCAACTCCAACTCATGCTGCGGAAGGAAGTTATATCGAACATCCACGTATTTCAGGGTATGATTCTTTTCTTTAATGACCAAAGTTGTCAACTGATTAGAAGCTGCTTCCAAGGTCTGCAAGTTGCTAAAAGCATTGATTCCCTCCAAGTTCTTGAGACCATTTTCTGACAGTTTGAGTGTTTGCAAAGTTCCTTGTATTCCTGAAATGGTCAAGCTGGAAATCTGATTGCTATTAGCAGAAAAGCTATCAATTTGCGGGAGGGCCTCCAAACCAGCTAAAGAAGTCAGCTGATTATGATCCATTTGCAGATTGGTCAGGGCCAGATTATCTTTCAAGAAGGATAGGCTCTTAATATTGTTGCTATTCAAGTACAATTCTCGAACATTTTCTGTTTTCAAGGTATGAACATTCAAGGTTGGATTGCCTGACAAGAAGAGAGTCGTCAACTGCGGTTTGTTCGCAAGCGCCGATACATCTTCTATCTGGTTTTGTTCCAAACTGACAGCAGTCAAGTGCTGCAACTCTTTTAGCGCTGAAATATCAGTGATATTGTTTTGTTCCAAATTGAGCGATTCCAACTGCGGTAAACTTTTCAAGACAGAAATATCCGTCAGCTGATTTCCTGCTGCCGCAAGGCTCTTGAGCTTAGGAAATTCTTTTAAGAAAGAAAGGTCAGAAACATTATTTTGTGAGATATCAATTCCTTCCAGTTCGGGCAAATCTTTTAAGAAATCATAGTTGGTGATGCCGGTTTTAGTCATCCACAACTGCTTTAATTTTTTGAATTGCAAAACGGGTGTTGGGTCCTTAATGGGGGTAAAACCGATTCCCAAAATTTCAATATTTGGCATCAGATCCAGACCTTTTCGTGTCAGAGGATCTGGATTTTGTCCAATATTTAACTTCTTCACAGTCAAAAGCCAAGCTTTCATCTTCTCAGGATCTGTTTCATTTCCCGGAAATTCTTGATCAGCCACAGCATGCAAAATATCCTGAATAATATCATCATCGAACCCTAATTTTTTCAAGGTCTCCATACCAGATTTCTGATGGGCATGAGGATCTCCTTGAGGACCATGTGGGTCAAATGGCTTAGAGGTATCAATATCCTTAAGCAGAATAGAATGCTGATGGTCTCCGTGTGGATACACTAAAGCTTTTCCGTATGGTGTATCCACGACTTGAATACTGGTCTCGTCAATTCCAAGTTGTGCTGCCAGGTAGGCTTTCTTTGTCTTTACCTCTTCATCATCTTGCTTCTTCGGATCACCAATGGGTTTCCCAGTGTCAATAGGCTCAGTATGATAGTGGTCCCCATGCGGATAGATAATCATGTTATTCTTCCAGTCAACAATAATCTTCTCACGTGGAATCTGATATTGTGCCATAATTTGGGCAACTCGTTGATCAATCAGTTGTTGTAACGCAGGACTTGGCTGCTCTTCTTTTGGTGCTGGTTCTGGTTTTTTTTCCTTGGGTATAGCTGGTTTCTTCGGCTCAGCAGGCTTCTTTGGATCAGCATTTTTATTCCTTGTCGCCATCCAGAGTTTTGAAATTTTGATTTCAAGTGGTGAAAGCTTAGAAAAAGGAATAAAATGTTCATGGTCTCCATGTGGAACTACGACACCGTAATCCGTTATCTTGGTAATTTGTTTTGGATCAAAGACCAACCCATCTCCTTCATGGTAACGCTGACTTTTAGGAAGTGCATAGAGTTGTTTAAAAAGCTGTTCCAGAGTTTCTTCGTCCGATGTATGCCCAATACCCTGTACTTTTGGTTTCTTTGGTTCTGCTGGAGCTTGTTTCAAAATTTGAGACTTTCTCTTTCTTTGCCCAGCTGTTAAACTACTCCAATAGGCTTGAGCTGCCTGCAAATCGTGTGGTGGCAAGGCTGTCTTTGGAATATAGTGATAATGCCCATTGTGTTTCACGATGTAAGCATCACCTGTATCATCCACTATATCCGCAGCATTGAACACATAACCATCATCTGTACGGTAATGTCCATTGGAACCATGATGACTTGCTGCCGCCTGCTGTTGTTTCGCTACTATTGAGCTGCTTCTAACATTGCTTTGTTTCTGCGGATCTTTCAAGTACAGAAAGTATTGACCATTCACTTTGATAATATAGCCATCTTTCACTTCATTAACGACATCTTCTTGCTTGAAAACATAGCTAGCATCTTTCATCAAGAGTTCCTCGCTGATAATCGCATCAAAGGGCACTCTTCCATTGTAGTAATGATAGTGGTCACCATGTAAGGTCACATAGCCATCATCCGTAATTTTAATGACAATCTGCTCTGCCGAAATCCCTTCTTTTTTTGATACCTGATCTGGTGTCAGCTCCTCTTTTTTGACACTGCTATTGTCTTTGGCAGATTTTTTATAACCCTCTACATAAGAGATACGATTGTCTTTCTTAGCTTCTTGAGTTTTGCTGTGTTGACTCAGCACGTAAGCACTGGCTAAGCCGATACAAGTTATCGTTGCCGCAGAAGCAAGAACAATTTTTTTCTTCATGTTTACTCCTTATTTTCTGGTTTATATAATTAACTAGTTAATTAACCAGTTAATAGTTTGGCAAAAATAATCAATTTGTCAAGATTTTTCCATACTTTTTCTGAACAAAACCGGGATGACAGACATAAGACTGAAGTTCTCGCTCATAAGCCTATGAAATCATGCTAAAACCTTACTAGGATGATATTCCTAGCAAGGTTTTTAGGGTTAAGTATTTGAATCATGAAAAAGCAAATCTATTTTCGGTTACGGCATTGATAGTATGACAATACAATCATACCATTTCTTCTTAAAAGAAAATCACCCCAATAATAATTAGGATGATTCTCATCTATTTTATCGCACTTCAGCAGAAACATGATCTGCCAAAGATTTGGCAGTCATAGCATTCTTACTTCTTAATTTAGCATCAATCAGAATCTAAAATAAACTGTTGAAACTCTTCTGGAACTGATGGTTTATTGTTGAATAAGTTATTCATAAATTGATTTTCATCACACATCAAAATTTCTTGATCAATGTTTTCTGCTTGCCAATTGATACTTTCAAAGATTTTATCATTGTCTTCAGTATCGACAACTTGAAAAAATCCTTCCTCCAATCCAAAATTGATGATAGAATTCAACAGTTCTAAAGGATAGTTCAAGTGTTTATAAAAATATGTATATAAACGGGATACAATCGCATCTTCTTCTAAAATGGAGGTTAGTAATTCGATTAAATCTTCTTCTTTCATTGCATTCATTTTCCTTTCTATTTGCTTAAAGGTATTCTTATAACTTTACCATTATATGTTGTTTTTAAATATGGGCCACCATGTAATGTGTCACTAGCATTAGAATATCCATTATTGAGTTGCCACGAATTTCCACGTCCATCATAATAGCGAACTCCATCCCCTCTTTTTAAAGGTGATTTTTTAAATCCTTTAAGATATTGATCCAAAAATTGTTCAACATCAGTTATTTTTGCGTTATTAAATGACTCTGGATTCTCAATATTATAATTTGTATTTGATAAATTATTATTAGAACTCTGCGCCCTTTCATCAGGTCCTTTCGCAAAACTCACCGTCAATTTAGCATTAGCGGCGGCAATATTTGAAATACCATCAGATACAGCCAAGGTACCACCAGTTACCATCGATCCGGAAAGTGCGAAACCTAAACTTGCTAGTGCAGCTGCAGGGATAGTGACGGTACCACCACTTGGTAATGACAAGACCAAGCCTGCTGCAGATAAGGCCGAACTCCCTCCAAATACTGTGGTACCACCTAATATACTTGCAATTCCACCCAATATTTTGAGTCCGTTATCACCTAAACTAGCCCAGAATTGGCCGTTTATTTCCTGATTGAGACGTTGGGTGTACGGATTATCCACTTTTCCATTTTTTAACACTACCCAGAGCCCGCCTTCCGGAGTTTGCAATTCCGAGATATGAAGAATGTTCCCATCCTCATCAAAGAGTAGTGATTTATTGTATGCTTGGATAATACTTGGCCACTCATCTTGAGGCTTATCTTTTAGTATTGCAATCACCTGATTTCGATAGTAAGAAAATCCTTCGTCTGACAGCATAAAATTTTGGGCATTCTGCTGAATCAAAGAAGATTTGATATCTTCTCCTCTACCAAATGTGGAAATCTTACTTCCTTTTAGTTGAGCTAACCACCCCATGTTTAACCCGATTGTATAATAGTTACCATTTCCATCAACCAAAATTTGACTTAGGGATTTAGCACCCTCCATAGCTAAATTAAGTACATTTAAACTATCTGAAAAATACCTTGATACATCGGATACAAACCAGTCCAGTTTTTCAATTTTTTCTTCAATTTCTCTTATCCCAATTTCCAAGTGAGATTTCAATCTATCTAGTGCATTGTTATTCTCCCAGAGTTTGAAGGTATTGCCTGTCAAAAGAGCAGTTGCTTGAGCAAGAAATGCATTGTTTATCCGAATTTGTTCTTCAACTTGATCCAACATCTCATATTTTATGTCCAATTGCTCTTTTAATTGGTCCATATCCAAAGTACCAAATTCAGCAATCGTAGAATGAGCATATTGATAAGAAACTAACTCAGCTTCAATATCATCTACTGCAGATTGCAGTTTATTGATAGAAGGAATGATAATATCAGAAAACAAACCTCGGCCGGCGGTATAAGCTGCACCACTAAGTTCTCCAGAATCAAGACTAGCAATTAAATGTTCGCAACCACTAGATAATCTATCCGTAATTTGATTGGCAATAACAACATTGTTTTTCATAGCCTGAATTAGCGCTTCTGAATCAGAACTACTAAACTTTATTCCCAAAACATTCTATTCCTTTCTCGTATCAGATACTCTCTTTCCTCATCCATAGTTTTTCTTACTCGATTACTTAGCTGAGAAAGTTGTTCAAAACCATCATTTACATATTAATCAACTTGTTTATCAAGCACATACTGTTCCTCGAGCTCCTGATGTACAGTCCACTGGTTCTGACCTCTTGAAAGTCCAATAAGTTCCTTATTTCGCACTGATAATCTGCGAAAATTTGAGTGAAACTGACCTAAAGAAGCCTCAAATTGATGTTTTAAATTGGAAAATTCATCCTCTATTCTTTCAACCTGCCGTATTGCATGGTTTAAATCAGTCAATTTATTTTCAGAATATTTACTATCTCCCATCCTAATTCCTCCATCTACCAGCCTCTTCAATATCCCTCTTTTCAATTTTTTGTGCAATTTCAGGAAACTTATCAGCTTGAATCAGGACTACTGCACTAAAATCACTAATTGCAGTTAACATTTGATTAGTTGTTTGACGAGCAGACTCCATTCCAGCAATGCCGCTTGTATAAGAAAAATCAACTTGATAATTTTGATAATTTGAGGTATCAATACCAATTAACTTACTAATGGCTGCTTCTGCAGTAATAGTATTTGATTTAATCGTTCCATTTGACATTTTGATTGCTCCTTTTATAGAAAATCATCCTAGTAAACTAGGATGATTTTTAGTTTCCAATGCGGTTTAAATTTGTAGTCTTGATTAAAGTTCAAATTTAACGTACTTCCGCAGAAACTTGTTCTGCTAAGGCCTTGCTAATTTTTTCCATGAATTTGGCTACTTCTTCATCCGTCAGACTGGCTTCTGGATTTTGGAAGGTCAGGCTATAAGCCATGGATTTCTTGCCTGCTTCAATGTTGGCCCCTGCATAGACATCAAAGAGTTTGATGCTGGTCAGGCGTTTGACACCGGCAGATTCGATGGCTGCTACCACTTCTTTGTGGCTTGTTTCAGCTGGTAGGAGGAGGGCCATATCCCGTGAAACGGCAGGGAACTTGGTAATTTCCTGGAAGCTTGGGTTTGGCTTGAGTCCTGCTTCGACTGCTGTCAGATTGAGTTCAGCCACATAGGTTTCTGGAATGCCATAGTCCTTAGCGGTCTGGGGATGGAGCTGTCCCACAAAACCGACAACCTCACCATCGAGAAGAATGGCTGCCGTCCGGCCAGGGTGCATGCTGTCCAAGTCCTTCTCCGCCACAAAGTCAAAGCTGAGATTCAATTTGTCCGCTAGAGCTTCCACAATGCCTTTTGCATAGAAGAAATCAACTGGGACTGCCTTGGTCTGGAAATCTTTTTCCGCCACCAGACCTGAAAGGGCAAAGGCAAAGGTTTCTACTTCCTGAGGCAAATCCGTCTGGACATCCCCTGTTTGGTGGAAGATTTTTCCGATTTCATAGATGGCCAGATTGCTATTTTTGCGGTTGACATTGTAGGCGACTGTGTCTAGCATACCGGAGATGATATTCTGACGCAGGGCTGAACGCTCCACTGTCATAGGCCACATGAGCTCGGTCAGCTTGGTTGGCTCCATGGTAAACTCAAGGGCTTTTTCTGGAGTGGTCAGGGCATAAGAAATGATTTCGGACAGGCCTGACCCTTCTGCCAAAGTGCGAACCTTACGGCGCAGGGCCTGGCTACTGGTCAATTCGCCAGCAGTTGCTCCTGCTTCTGGCAGAGTCGTTGGCAGTTTATCATAGCCATAGATGCGGGCAATTTCTTCCACCAAATCGGCCTGAATATGAATATCCCAACGGCGACGAGGTACCGAAACGGTGAAACTTTCAGCATTTCCTTCCAGTCCAAAGCCAAGTTTGGCAAAGACTTCCTCAACATCCGCAAAGGTCAACTCTGTTCCCAAACGGACATTGACATAGTCCAGTGTGGTGGTCACTTGAACTGGCTCAGTTGGCAATTCACCTGCAGAAACTTGACCAGCCAAGACGGTTCCCTTTCCTAGTTCCTGCAGCATGCTGGCCGCAAAATCCAAGGCTTCTGACACGGTATCGTAGTTGATTCCTTTTTCAAAACGGGCTGACGACTCGGAGCGAAGGTTGAGGCGGCCTGATGTTTTGCGAATGGACTTGCCATCAAAGACGGCTGCTTCCAGAACCACATTCTTAGAAGAGGAATCAATTTCAGTATCTTGTCCACCCATGACTCCACCGAGAGCAACTGGCTTGTCAGCCACTGTGATGACGATGTCTTCTGATGTCAAGTCGCGCTCGACCGCATCAAGCGTCACCAATTTTTCTCCCTCACGAGCCTGGCGGGCTACAATCTTCTGCCCTTCAAACTTGTCCAAGTCAAAGGCATGCATGGGTTGGCCAAAGAGGAGGAGGACAAAGTTGGTGATATCGACAATATTATTTATCGGACGAATGCCCGCATTCATGAGGCGGTTCTGTAGCCACTGCGGACTTGGTTGGACCGTCACATTTTCAACCACACGGGCCTTGTAGGTCAAGACCTTGTCAGACTCAATGGCAACTTGAATGACATCTGAAGCAGCCTTGTCAGACTCAGCCAGGTTTTTCACTGAGAAATGGACTTCTTTGCCATAAATCGCCGCCACTTCATGGGCCACACCCCGCATAGATAGGGCATCCGCTCTGTTCGGAGTGATGGAGAGCTCGATGATTTCATCATCCAGGTCCAAGTAAGGGAAGATAGGTTCCCCTGGCACCGCATCCTCAGGCAAAATCTGGATACCATCCGCAAATTCCTTTGGAATAATGCTGTCTGGCAAGCCCAATTCCTGCAAGGAGCAAATCATGCCCAGGGACTCCATGCCACGGATTTTCCCTTTTTTAATCTTGTAGTTATCCGCAATACGGGCACCTGGCAGGGCCACGATAACCTTGATACCAGCTTTGACATTTGGGGCACCACAGACAATCTGACGAGGCTCCTCATCTCCAGTGTCCACCTGACAGAGGTGGAGGTGGGTATCTAGCACATCTTCGCAGGAGAGGACATGGCCCACCACTAGATTGGACAGGCCTTGTGCTGGTGAGGCAACTCCTTCCACTTCGATACCTGTCGTTGACATTTTTTCAGAGAGCTCGGCTGTGGTCACATCCACATCGACCAACTCTTTTAACCATTTATAGGATACAAGCATATTTTTTCTCTTTCTAGCTTTCTCTTTTTGGACAAACCCTTACTTGAATTGCTCCGTAAAACGGACATCTCCTTGGTAGAAACCGCGGATGTCATTGATACCATAGCGCAGCATGGCAATCCGTTCCTGGCCAAGGCCGAAGGCAAAGCCAGAGTATTTTTCCGAATCAACGCCAGACATTTCTAGGACGCTCGGGTGAACCATACCGGCACCCAGGATTTCAATCCAGCCCGTCTTCTTGCAGACATTACAACCGTCACCGCCACACTTGAAGCAGGAAACATCGACCTCAACAGAAGGCTCTGTGAATGGGAAGTAAGACGGACGCAGGCGAATCTTGCGCTCTGCCCCGAACATCTTCTGGCTAATCATCTCCAGAGTTCCCTTGAGGTTCGCCATGGAAATGTTCTCTCCGACAACCAGTCCCTCAATCTGATGGAATTGATGAGAGTGGGTAGCATCGTCCGTATCCCGACGGAAGACCCGGCCCGGTGAAATCATCTTGAGTGGTCCTTTTGAAAAATCATGCTGGTCCAGGGTTCTGGCCTGGACTGGTGACGTGTGGGTTCTGAGCAGAATTTCTTCTGTGATGTAGAAGGTGTCCTGCATGTCACGCGCAGGGTGGTCTTTTGGCAGATTCATCCGCTCAAAGTTATAGTAGTCCTTTTCCACCTCATATCCATCGACAATCTGAAAGCCCATGCCTAGGAAAATATCTTCAATTTCCTCAGAGGTTTGGGTCAGGACATGGCGATTGCCCAAAGAAACCTTGCGACCTGGCAGGGTCACATCCAGGCTTTCGGATTCCAGTTTGGCCCGAATCACTGCAGCCTCCACGATTTCAGCCTGCTCTTCAAAAGCCTTGGTCAGGACATCCCGAACTTCATTGACCTGTTTGCCGACAACAGGACGAAGGTCATTGGACAAATCTTTCAGACCTTTCAGCAGTTCGGTCAAGGAACCCTTTTTCCCCAGAACCGCCACCCGCAAGTCCTGCAATTCTTTCTGATGGTCCCCCTTCATTTCCTTCAATTTTTCCTGGGTGGAGACCTTCAAGTCTTCTAATTGTTGTTGTAAATCCATAGTAAGCTACAAGGAGCCTTGAGAAAGGCAGAGAGGATATACGACCATCTCCTGCTCTCTTTGGCTCCTGTTTAATCACAGTCGGACACGACTGAAACCAAACATTCCTTTCTTTTTTATCTTCTAGTTGAATAGCTGGTAAAAGAAAAACCGCATGCACGACTCCAATCTTCTAATCGGAGCGTTGACACGCGGTACCATCCGTTTTCATCTGGACCAGCCAGACCTTACTTTCCTTGTCTTCATGTGAGTGAATTCGACAAACTTTCACTGATTGAGCTTGCAGTCACGGCTCAACTCCCTGGACAGTTTCCATCTGTTTACTAGTCTCACAGACTTCTATTCAATTAGATTTATTGTAACAGATTTTGGCTAAGCTGACAAGTGATATACTGCCACGCTTCTTCTACTCATTGACCTGAATCTCCCCAGTCCGGTAATTGATGGAGAGACCCGACTGGACATTGGGAATAAAAACATTGAACTCTAGACTTCCATCTGCCGATTTGGCCTCCAAATGGCTGCCAACCGCTATCAAATCCTCTTCATGAGCATAGATGAGGGTCACCCGATAGCGGACTCGTTTGTTCCTATCTAAAGCTCTCCTGATTTGACCTTCGTAGAAATTTTGTCCTGTTGACCACTGGTCATCTGCCTGATTGGACCAGGCTGTTTGAACGGCGATATTTTCAGGGTTGCTGGTCGAGGCATCAAATCCTGACAAACCACCCGTGATGGCATAGCCCAAGAGATGGCCCCGGTCCACTGCATGATCATACGGACCCGGCAAATTGTGGACCTGATGCCAGCCCGCAGGTGTCCAATCTGTTCTTCCCTGACCTGTTTCATTGCGGTCCCGATATTGGCGGGTGGATTTAGCCAGCAGGGCATTTGCCCTCATTGGAACGATTTGTCCATTCACCATCTTGGTTTGATTAGTGGCATAGGGCGCGCTGGCTACATCTGCCTTGAGCTTGGTCTTGTTGCCATTGATGATAAAAGAACCTGCCTCATTCCACTCGATGTTCTGGCCCAGTTGGGAGAGGACTTCTTCTGTCAGAACACTGGACGCCAATTCCTGACTGGGTGTTTCTTGGTCTATCCTCGAATCATTGACATAATAGGAAGGTTGACCAGACTGCCCCCCCTCCTGAGTCAGTTGAGGGAAATAATAACTTCCAGCAATCATCAGACCTGCGACTAATAGACTGATGAGACCTGTACTTTGTTTTTTGATTTTCTTTGTAGACATGATTCTCCAAAAAAAGTAGGTCTAGCCTACTTTCCAGTAAATTTACTAATAATCTCCTGCCATTTATCGAGGGACAGGATAGATGTTGCCTTCTCTCCTTCCCCAATCACGCTGTAGCCCACCATTAGACCAATGGCAAAAATGACTAGGGCTAGGATTAGCATTAGAAAGACAAAGAGGAGCTGGCGTCCAACATATAGCATTGTATCTCTATTCATCGTCATCCTCACTATTCACACGCTCAATATCTGCACCAAGGGCAGCTAACTTTTCATGGAAACGGTAGTAACCACGGTCCAAATGGGTCAATTTGCCGACTGCCGTCTCTCCTTCTGCCACGAGACCTGTCAAAATCAGAGCTGCACTAGCCCGCAGATCGGTCGATAGGACCTCTGCACCCTGGAGTGGATTTCCGCCAGAAATGATGGCCGTATCCCGTAGAATTTCCGAATGCAGGTCCATCCGTCGCAATTCTTCTAAGTGCTGGAAACGATTCTCAAACACCGTTTCAATCATGGTGGATTCTCCCTTTGCAACTGCCATCAAGGCTGTAAATTGCGCTTGCATATCCGTTGGGAAACCTGGATGGGGCATGGTTTTCACCATGACAGGCTTCAGTTTTTCCACTTCAGCACGCACGCGGATACCACGATCTTCCTCTGTCACTTCTACTCCCATCTCCATCATCTTGGAAATAAGGGGACGGTTGTGCTCCCAGATGGCATCCTTGATTAAGACATCGCCGCCTGTCATAGCCGCAGCCACCATGAAGGTCCCTGCTTCAATCCGGTCTTGCACCACTTGGTGCTTGGCCCCGTGCAGTTTCTCCACACCCTTGATGGTCAAGGTATCTGTACCAGCTCCCTTGATGTTGGCGCCCATCTTGTTCAACAGGATGGCCAAATCAACAATCTCTGGTTCACGGGCGGCATTTTCAATAACAGTAGTACCGTCGGCTAGGGACGCTGCCATCATCAGGTTTTGTGTTGCACCAACGCTTGGAAAATCTAGGTAGATATGAGCCCCTTTCAGGCGCTCCGCTCTAGCTTCGATGTAACCAGCCCGCTGGCTAATCTTAGCCCCCATGGCTTCCAAGCCCCGAAGATGTAAATCAATAGGCCGGCTACCGATCGTACACCCACCTGGCATGGAAACTCGGGCATAGCCATTTCGAGCCAAAATAGGACCTAAAACCACAATAGAAGCCCGCATTTTATTGACATAGCGATAAGGAGCCTTGCTACCAATCGGATGGCTGGCATCGACTGTGATTTTCTTTTGAACCTTGTCAAAGGCCACATCAATATCCAGACCCCGCACCACATTGTTCATGGTAAACACATCTGAAAGAATCGGCACATTGTACAAAACCGTCTGCCCTTCGCTGGCTAAAATAGTTGCTGCCAAGAGTGGCAAGACAGCATTTTTTGCTCCTTCGATGGTCACTTCACCTGTCAGGCGAGTCTGACCACCTCTTACAATAATTGTATCCATTGTTTGTCCTTTTTGTTTCTTATTGGGTTAGTAAATCAGAAAAACTGCGTCCAATGGTCATCAAATCCAAGAAGAAAATAGAAACCAGATAACCTAGTGCGATGGCGATAAAAAGCACCAGTAATTGGATTTTCCGCTGATTTTCTGCTGTTCCTTTGAGGAACTTATTCCAGTCAACGACCTTTGTCAATAGCTGGTGGGCCATATAGATAAAAAGAAGGTGACTGACAAATTTTAAGAATAAGATCATAACGGTATTATATCAGAATTTACCCAACATGGCTATTATCAGGCGCTAGCTGGCTCACCATCTCTCCCCTTATTTTCAAGAAATTAATATATTATTTTCTTGCATTTGAATGCTTAGAGGCATATAATAGAATTATCTTATAGAAAAGGGAAGAAAAAATGCAGATTGTTGCTCTTATTTTATTGGGACTGTATGTAAGTCTCGTAGTCTTTGCTGCTATCCTAGGCTATACGACCAGACATATCAGTGGCCGAAATTTGGCCTGGACCCTTGTGTGGACTAGTTTCATTATCATTTTTGGCCTGGTCTTTGTCACCAAGGACAACCTCTACGCTCTTGCTGGTGTGGCAGCCGGTCTCTTTGGCTACTCCTCTGTCGCCCTCCGCAATGCCCAGTATATGGGCCAGACACCCCAACTCAAGCACCATCTCACCCGCATGGGCATCCACCTCTTCTTCCTGGCCCTGCTCTATTTTACTAGGTAAAAGACCAGCTCCTCCTAATCCACTAGGAGGAGTTTTTTGCCCCAAAAAACGACCACTTTCATGGTCGTCATCTTTAAAATTTTCCACCGCCGCCACCATGGCTGCGACCCGAGAAGGAACGGTGGCTGCTGGAGCCTCCGCCTCCCCTGAATCCACTGGAACTGCTGGTAGACTTGGGTCTTGGCACTTTGCTGACATTGCGGAAAAGGAAGAGGTCTTGGGCGTTGGTCAGTTTGAAACTGCCGCTCTTCATATATTCTTTGGCATCAGAGCGTGATTGGACCGAGGTTAATTGGCCCCTTAGATAGGCCGTGACTAGCCAGGCCAGAACCAGTCCAAGCAGCCCTGAAGCCAGAATCCACAAGAGACTTGGCGGATCCTTGGGCAAATTATCGCTATCATAAGGCTTGTCAGTCTTGGCTTGGGTTACAAATTCATCCACCAAGTCTGCGTAGGTGTTAAAGGCTAAGGCATAATCGCCAGCGCTGAGCGGTTCCAGAAACTTATTTGACATGTAGTCCAGACCCGCATCCGTAATGGCATAAATACCATAACCCGTAGTCGAAACATACCAGTCTCGCTCTCCCATATTGATTAGGAGGAGGACACCGTCATAGTTAGAGCCTTGTCCATACCCATTGTAATCAAAATAGTTATCAGCATACTCCTGAAGAGTATTGCCATAGATACTAGAAACTGTCAATACAACAACATCCAGCCCCTGACGCTCGCTTATCTCGTTGAGCTTGGCTAAAAGGTCCGCTTCTTCTTGGGAATTGAGGAGGCCAGCCTCATCTACGACAAGGGCTGGTTTTTCAAATTTGGTTTTGACAGTGGTGAGATAGGATTTGATTCCTGCATACCAGTCCAACTCTTTGAAAAAGGAAGTCCAAAGGAAGTCTTCCTTATCAAACCTCATCAAGCTTTCCCCTTGACTTCCACCATAATAGATAGACCATTGGTTCCGAAAGGCATCGACCATCAGAAGGACACCATTTGCATCGCCAGCCACTGACTGGTAGAGACTTTGGGCATGACTGTCTAGATTTTCCAGGTCGCTGTCCACGATGGCAAAGTAGGTTTGATAATCATAGGCTTCAGCAATGCTGGCTGCTTCTGCTTCCAACATTTCTTCCTCATAGGCCTCCAAATAACCAATCGTATCTCGGATAAAACCCGTATCGTCAGCCCAGACCGGCACAGTCATCAACAAGCTACACATGAAGGTCAGGATTAGTAAACTGATTTTTTTCATCACAAACCTCCTAGAGCCAATAGACGAGCCAAACTAGGCCATAGACAAGAAGGCTTGTTGCAAGGGCGATGGACAGAAAGTAGGTCCAATAGGCCCTTCTATCCAGAGGTAAATCCCCCACAAACTTGCCCGTTTGACCATTCATGGCAAAGGTGTATTTTCTCCCATTCCAGCTGGTATTGAGTAGCCAGACGGGATAGAGGACATAGGTTGGCTGGCCGTTTTTCAAGCGAATACTGGCATCCTGCCGCTGTACACTGCCATAGCCTTGCACCGTGTTGGCTAGCCGTTTTTCTGTTGACTGACGAATCCGTTGATTGGCTTGCTCCAAACTGATGTCCGCAGACTGATCATACCTGTCGGCGAGATAACCAGCCAAATAAGCCGTTTGGAAGTCCACTGCCTCCTTATAATCAAAGGGTTCAAGTGATTGCATGAGTCGATCATCTAACTTGCTGGAACCATCAACTGGAACCCGTTCATAGGCCATGGTCGCTGAACGCAAGAGGGAATAATGATTGGTTTCGGTATAGTGATAGTTAGCATCGCTCCAGGTCCGGACCATGGTCGCCGCATACTTTCCATCTGCCGCAACATCTGCATCAAAAAGCCAGAAAGGGACATAAATTCCCTTTACTTCATCAATGTGATTTTGGTCCTTAAAGACCTTGGGCAAGAGCCGTTTCCCCAATAAGTGGTTATTGAGGGCAGCCTTGGCAGCCTCTTTATCCAGCTTGAAGGGAATAACCGCATGGGGTTTTAAGTCACCCGCGAGCCGCTCCTTTAAGACAACTGGATTGTCACAATAGGGACAGGAAGTCGCTGCTGTGGTTGCATCCGTCATCAACTGACCGCCGCAGGATTGGCAGGCATAGACCCGCATCTCCTCTGCTTCTTCTTGCTGCCACTGGTCACTGGCTCCCTTTTCCCAACTTAAATCCTCCGAAGCTTGTAGCTCTGTTAAGGCTTGATCCAGTTTCTTGAGACTGTCCATTTCCAACTCTGATTCGCAGTAAGGGCATTTCATCTTCTGAATGCTGGAATCAAAGCTGATGGCTCCCGAACAATTTGGGCATTTGTATTCAATGATTTCTGCCATGGCTTCACCCCCCTTTGGCTAGAATCCAAATACTCTTAGAATGCTGTTCCACATTCAGGGCAGAATTTTGGTGCCTGAAGCAAGTCAGTGACTTTCCAACCACAGTTGGTACAGAACTTGGCAGCGCTAGTTGCTGGTTTTCCCTTGCCACAGTTACTGCAGAATTTCCCAGTGTTGGCAGTCTGACAATCTGGGCAAGTCCAGCTTCCAGTTGTTGCCTGATCAGACTGATTTTGCTCCGCTTGCTGGCTCTGTTTTTGTCCCATTTCATAGAGGGCCTGAGTATCAACACCGCCAGCCTGCTGGGCCATACCCATGCCCATATAGCCCATGAAGGCTCCATTTGGATTTTCAGCAGCAGACCGCATGGCATCGGCAGTGGCCGCGGTCATGGCTGCACCGGCCATGCTGGCATCACGGTAAATAGCCGCACCCTGAGCCTGACGAATCATGTCTTCGTATTCTTCGGTCAGAGTAATCGGGTTCATGGCTACAGAAACGACAGAAATTCCCCGTTTCTCAGCCCACTTTTGGGTCAAGACCTGGTTCATGGCTGCTGAAAGCTCTTCAGCATGGGCTGGTAGGGCACTCGGCCGTATCTGCAATTCAGAAATTTTAGCCAAGGCCGGCTGGAGGGCGCTGATAAATTCTGTTTTGAGCTGGCTGTCGATTTCCTCACGCAGGTATTCCCGCTCCACATTGCCACAGACATTGGTGTAGAAAAGCAGAGGGTCTGTAATCCGATAAGAATAGAGACCAGAGCAGCGCAGGCTGACATCCAAGTCTAGCTTGATATTGTGGTCCACTACCCGAAAGAGGATAGGACTCGGTGTTCCAAACTTGTTGTCCATCAGCTCCTTGGTGTTGAAATAGTAGACCCGCTGGTCTGTCACCGCCTCACCACCATAGGTAAACCGCTTGCCGATTTCCTTGAAGGTTTCTATGATTGTTTCGCCTAAATTGCCTGAAAAGATACTTGGTGCAATAGAATTGTCATAGGTAAACTGGCCCGGTTCGGCACAGACTTCCACCACCTTGCCCTGCTCCACAATCATCATACATTGACCATCAGCCACGACAATACCCGAACCATTGCTGATGACATTGTCACTGCCCTTGGTGTTGGATGAACGGCCTGAGACCGTCTTATTTCCCTTGGCAACTAGGACATCGTTTGAGAGGGCATCACAGGAAAAAAACTCCTTCCATTGATCCGCCAAGACTCCACCCACTGCTCCTGCAGCTGCTTTAATTAATCCCATTTGATACTCCTTTTTCCGAAAAACTTGGATAAGCAGCTAGCTATTTCGGAACTGGATAACTAACCACAAAAACGTTTTCATTTACCTCTATTATACTCTTTTTTTAGGAAAAAATCTGATAAAATTGGACAAAGCCTCATTTTTGCACAGAAAAAAGAAGCCTTTCGGCTTCAAAAGTTGGTTTAAATATTGATAGCTGAGATTTCATCTAGGTCCGCATCTGACCCGGCAATGTAAAGATGATAAGTCACGCTGGAAGGGTCTGCCTCATAGGCCTTAATCCAATCTTCATCCATTTCTAGGTAAACGGAATAGGTTCCATAGAGTGAGGTAATCTCTCCTACCAGATAAAAATCATCAATCCGCTTCTCGCTGTCACCTGGGGTCAGGTCCTTCATGCTGGCAAAGGTGCTGGATAAATCTTGAAGAGCCAATTCCTCATAGGTACCATAGGCTTCGATTGTAACAATACCGTCCAAATCCCTAGTAATGGATAAATCATAGTCATCCCCATTCCAGATACCAGAGAAAGTATCCATATTGTCATACAGATAAAGTTCTTCACTAAAATCCCTAACATTTTCTTCCAAGGTTGGAGTCGAATAGTAATCTTCCTCTTCGTAATCATCATCCAAACTATTATATGGAAAACCAAGCCAGGAACCAAAATCAAAATAGTCAACAGATCCCTTATCGACAATCATCTTGAAGACTGCTGGCAAATCTTTAGCACCCAGACGGAAAGGGTTGGAAATGTAGCCAAAAACTGGCAGGAAATAAATCAAAATGGTCACTGTCAAGAGAGTTTTCATATTGATTTTATTGATAGCCCAGATGAAATAAACGATTGCAAAAAGCAGGGCATAGGCTGCGCCATAGCTGAACTTGTGGGCATTGGCAATCAAGAGGATGATAAAGAAGACAGGCTGAATTGGACGAATCTTATGGTAGATGACGGAAAAGACATCTTCCTTGTTTTCAACAGTTTTGACAAAGAGAGAAACGACGATGCTCAGCAGAACAAAGAAGGCTCCAATGCCAAAGCCGATGTCATTGGGTCTGATGATATAGCTTAAGATGGACAGGTCCATGACCACCAACCAGATAGCCGCCATTTTGACAAAATTATCGGTTGCCAGGCTAGGCAACTTCGATTTCTTAACTGGAGTGAGGGGATTGAGGCTGGCCTGATTTTTGTATTGTTCTAAATTTTTGGCTGCCAGCTCCAGGGTGCTGACAAAGTTTTCCTCATGGGCTCTGGAACGCTCAAGGCTGGTATAGAGGAAATACTGGATTCCAAAAATCAGTGCGGTATTGCCCCCATACTCCAGGAAAGAACCTTCCCAGAGGGAATTGGCAATATGAAAGAGAGCATAAATACCAAATGAAATGGCTGCAGTCAAAAGAAATTGTTGCCAGCGGAAACGATAGGTGTACTTATCAGTGGTGTCAGTTTTTAAGAAAGTATCTTTTGGATACAGATACCAGACGATAAAGATGAGTTCAATAGCCTGAACTCCTGTTAGCCAACCCAGATAATTGAAACCAAAGATGGCTACGATGACATTGACCAGATAGGATACAATCCCAAGAACCCGCAAAATGGTCCGTTTGGATAAAAGGCCGATGGTCAAAAGGGCAATGGTTGAGAAAACCGAAAATCCAACGCCTGTCTTGTTGTCAAATAGAAAAACATTGACAAAGGCAAAGAGAACCAAGCCAAAGATCAGATAGACCTGCTTGCTAATGTCTACTTTCTTTTCTTCCATTTTTATATCTCCAATCTAGCAGAAGTCAGCATCCAGCTACTTCTTACTATTTCATTATATCATTTTTGAGATAAGATTCCAGTGTCTCCTCAAAATAGCTGTCACATCGGAAAGGGGGGCTACCTAGACCAAGTGTCCTATCTTAACTCTTCTATCTCAAGTAAGGCATCCAATAATCGTTCCTGCAACTCCTTCTTAGTCAATGATTGGACATAGTGGCGAAGCTCAGCCAGCTCTTTTTCTCTTTGCCTCTCTTCTTCCTTTTCCCAATCCTCCATCTGTCGTAGAATCTCCTCATATGCCAAGGGTTGCACAGTAAAATAAAGGGCAACCATATGCTTGCAGATGACCCTCCTACCAGCAGCAAAGGGGCAGGTACAGGTCGACCTTTTGGGGTGGGGCAAATCCAAATGAACCTGATAGAGGACTGAATCGCTCCCCTTTACCTGAGCCGAATAAGTGTTATCTGGTTTTTTATCCCAATCTAAGACCTTTTTCTGTTCATAGTAATCGATCCCTCGCCAAAAGCTTTTCTGACTGGCTAACTCAATGACACCCATAATCACTAACCTCCACCATTTTTCGACCAGTATAACACAGATCTAAGTGGAACTCAAAAATAAGTCCTAACCACCACTGAAAATGGCTGGCTCGAAGTCATAATAAGAAAACCAATCCCAAGACTTTATTGCTGGGATTGGTTTTTTGCTCATATCTAATGATCCATACTCCATCAGAGTAGATAATTATTGTCTTTGTTAGCAACTTCCAAGGTTCTCAATTAATAAATCTTATGCCCAGACGCGATAAAGGGATCACTTTCAGCAACCAAAATAGCTTGGTCATAACTGTCCGCCTTAAAAACCACCATACCGCCTGGATAATCAGAAAATGGCCCACACAGAACAAGCCTACCGTCCGCATCCAAAGCCTTCAAATGCTCAACATGGTCCTTAACAAGTTGTTCCGTTAATTCTTCCTTATTTGACATCAAATACAGATAGTGCATGGCATGACTCCTTTTTATGAAATATGTGTTATGAAGAATGATTTCTTGCGATTTTCAAGTAGAATTACAATCTCCACATGTGATGATAATGGTCGCCCATCATCTGTAAAGTTCCTGTCAACATACAATACTAAGCCTCCAAATTTTTTAAAATAATTGCCACCACTTCCACCGACTCCTCAAAACTAATTTCACTGGCATATCTGAATGATTTTTGATAACGAGACCAAAGCTGATTCTGGTAGTCAGAGCTACGTAATGTCTCTAGTTGCTCTTCCCAATTTATCAAAATATCTAAACTTTCTCTTTTCTTAGCAGTATTGTGCACAGCACTTTTTAATACAGGCACATCAATCTCATCTTTTCGAAGGTGGTACAATGTATAGAGATCATAGCGGTCACGAGGCCTAGTTGAAGCAGCTCCTCGACGAATAATCGTTTCTAACTTTTCAGCAAGAACGGTTTCTAAATTATAAGTCCAAACTTCTAGCTTATTCTCTGAGAAAACGGACTGCATTTGATAAGAAATTTCTCGTGGCGTAATCTGGTCACCTGTTGTTATATCAATAATGACAACTTCACGTAAGGTGTCAAATCTCGCATTTAGTTTGAGGGAAAAGCCACCATATTCGTCATCTTGTCGAATTGGCTCTAGCCTATCAATTTCAAATTGGAAACTTTCAGAAGGTTGACTGACTATTTCTGTGAAGATAGTTTGAATATTTTCTTCGCTAAGAGGTTGACCTTTCAAGGTAACATCCAAATCCATAGTTGTCCGTTTATCCAAACCAATCATCTGGCCTATAAGAAAACCACCTTTCACAATGAACGAATCTTTATACCTGCTCTCAGAGATGAGTTTTAAGACTTGCTCAATCAAATAGTTTTGCTGAACTTGTTGAGCAGGTATCCCTTTTTCTCTTGCAATATTCTTGATTTTGGCTTTGAAACTATTGGCATTTGAAAATTTCACGACAAGACCTCCACATAAGATTGCAGCTTTTCAGTTACTTTAAATAGTTGGGCATAGTGATACAACTTGGCGTAATCTACAGCTCCTTTTTTGAAGTAAGCTTGAAACGCGGGAGCAATAACTTGAATATCAACACGATAAGTTGTTCGTAAGCACTCGACCAAGGTTCGTTCCATATCATATACTGAGATAAACTGCCCAGCCTGCCGCTCCAGTTTTATAATACCAATTTCATGATAATTTCTAGCAACAATCGGTTTAACACCTGCTTCTTTCATCAGTGTCGTGTTTGTCCCAAAAGGAAAAGTCATCACAGGTTCAAATGGAACACTAAGTGAAAGACCATGTAACCAGAGCGCTGTTTCTAAGGAATAAATTCCTTTTGGAAAACGATATTGTAAACTAAAATAATCATCGATATAGGTATCGGGCAGATGATAGATACCTCTTTCAATTGTTTCCAGTTTACCTTCTGCAACTAATTGATTTAGTTGCTGGTAAGAAAAGTTAAGCTCTTCCATATCACGGAAAGTTATGACTCCATGATTTTTCTTAATATAATGATAGACAGGTTTCTCTAACAAATCCATATCGCCACCTCCTAAACAATATGCTAACACTTTATAACAATGTTAGCATATTGTTTTAAAATAATCAACGATAAACAAAATAATATGCTAACAAATCCAATATTTGTTAGCATATCATTTTTTATTTCGTCGTATCTAGTACAGAAACACCCAAAAAGCTGTAACCTTAACAGTTTTCTGCTTTCAGTTACAGCCTTTCTTCTTTTACTGGCAATCAAAAATAATAATCTTCATCGTCATAATACTCATCATCTGAATAGGCGCTATCAAATTCTTTCATAAGAGCCTTTATTAATTCTTCCCTGATTTGGTCATCACTCAAGCTCCAGACATAAGCTGTAACTTCTTCCAACTTTTTTTGTCGGAACGCAGAATAGTCGGCTTCCCATTCCCGATAGCGTTCTTCTTTTTCCCGCTCCTCCTCTACCCACTCTGCAAGAACAGCTTCTGCTTGTTGAGGAAAATGGAAAAAGTATAAAGCGACCATATGCTTACAAATCACCTGT
>NZ_JBHCHN010000034.1:0-13642 GCF_041802885.1 Streptococcus sp. | reverse complement strand
CGTGGTCATCGTTTCCTTGGAAATGAAACCGAGATTGCAAGTGCAGATTCTTACGAGGCAGACCTGCGTGAGCAGTTTGTCATCACTGATCCCGCAGAGCGTCAAAACATGATTGTTGAGCAAATCAAGGCCATTGAAGACAAGCATAATGTGGCTGTCGAGATTGACCAAGACCTCCTCAATGAAGTTCTCAACTTGGTCGAGTACCCAACGGCCTTTATGGGCTCCTTTGACACCAAATACCTGGAAGTTCCAGAAGAAGTACTCGTTACTTCCATGAAAAACCACCAGCGTTACTTTGTGGTGCGTGACAAGGCTGGCAAGCTCTTGCCAAACTTCATCTCTGTCCGCAATGGGAATGACCAGTACCTTGACAATGTCATCAAAGGAAATGAAAAAGTCTTGGTGGCCCGTTTGGAAGACGGTGAGTTCTTCTGGCGTGAGGACCAAAAACTCAAGATTGCCGACTTGGTTGAACGCCTCAAAGTCGTGACCTTCCATGAGAAAATCGGCTCACTTTACGAGCACATGGAACGGACCAAAGTCATCGCAGAAAAATTGGCTGACTTGGCAGGCTTGCCTGCGGACGAAAAAGCGGATGTAGCTCGTGCTGCGGACATCTACAAATTTGACCTCTTGACAGGCATGGTCGGCGAGTTTGATGAATTGCAAGGAATCATGGGTGAGAAGTATGCCCTTCTTGCAGGGGAAAAACCTGCGGTGGCAGCAGCTATCCGTGAGCATTACCTGCCAAATTCTGCGGAAGGTGAACTTCCAGAAACCAAGGTCGGTGCAGTCTTGGCACTGGCTGACAAGTTTGACACCCTCCTGTCCTTCTTCTCAGTAGGTCTCATTCCATCTGGTTCAAACGACCCTTACGCCCTTCGTCGTGCAACACAGGGTATCGTGCGGATTTTGGAAGCCTTTGGCTGGGAAATTCCATTGGATCAGCTGATTGCGGAGCTCTACAGCTTGAATTTTGCTAGCTTGACCTATGACAACCAGCCAGCTGTGATGGACTTTATCCGTGCTCGTGTTGAGAAGATGATGGATAAGGCGATTCCGAAAGACATCCGTGAGGCTGTGCTGGCTAGCTCAACCTTTGTGGTCAGACTGCAACTGGCAGCCAGCTCTGCTATTTTCCAAAAAGCAAAAGAGTCTGACTACAAGGAAGCCGTGGAAAACCTGTCACGGGTCTTCAACTTGGCTGAAAAGGCGGAGGCGACTACGATTGACGAGGCTCTCTTTGAAAATGACCAGGAAAAGGCCCTTGCTGTGGCAGTATCTAGCTTGGAGTTGACAGAAGACATGATGGGCAATTTGGACAAACTCTTTGCTTTGAGTCCAGTTATCGCAGCCTTCTTTGACAACACCATGGTCATGGTGGAAGATGCGGCGGTCAAAGCCAATCGCTTGGCCCTCCTCAAAGCCTTGGCGGATAAGGCTTCCGCCGTGGCCGTCTTCAATCTCTTGAATAGCAAGTAAGGGGAAGAAACTATGTATCTAATCAATCTCGACTATATAAAGCCGCTAGATGCTGTAGAAGAGCACTTAGATGCTCACATTGCCTTTCTTGAGAAGTATTACCAGACGGGAAATTTTATTTGTTCAGGAAGAAAAAATCCTAGAGTCGGTGGCATCATTCTATGTAAATTTTCAAGTGAGGCAGAGTTGAGGCTTGCCTTAGTAGAGGATCCCTTTTTCAAGAACAAAATTGCAAACTTTGATATCATTGAATTTTCTCCAACCAAGTTTGCAGCTGGATTTGAGCAGTTTATGTAAGTAAGGAGTTATTATGGAACAAGCAAAAATCGATCGTATCAATGAACTGGCCCGCAAGAAAAAAGCAGAAGGTTTGACGGAAGAAGAACTGGCCGAGCAGGCCGTGCTCCGCAAGGAGTACATCGAGGGCTACCGCCGTAGTGTGCGTGCCCATGTCGAAGGCATCAAGATTGTTGATGAAGACGGCAACGATGTGACGCCAGAGAAACTCCGCCAAGTCCAACGTGAAAAAGGCCTGCATGGCCGCAGTTTGGATGATCCAGAGTCGTAAAAGTAAACAAAAACCAAATTCAACAGGCGAGGTTGAATTTGGTTTTTTTTGCTGTTATTTCACATAAATTTGTTTCGCAATTGATTCTGGAATGTCCAAGGACTGTCCTGCATAGGCAATGGTATGAGTTTTGGCAAAAGCGTCCCATTGGGTCAATTGAACGGGCATGCCAATTTCTAGGCCGTTCTTTTCCAAATAGTTTAGTAAGTCAAGCTTGTCCTGAACCCGGCAGATGGTATAGTACCCTGGCTGGTCGACTTGATTTAATGACTGGGCATGCTGTTCTTCCAGCAGCTGGCCTTTTTTGGGAATGGTTCCGCCGTGGGGGCAAAAGCTTGGGAACCCTAAGCTTTCCTCTAGGCGGTCGATAAAGAGGGTGGAAACAGTGTGTTCCAGAACCTCTGCTTCGGCATGGACCTCTTCGATGGTATAGCGGAGCTCCTGCATGAGAAAAATTTCAATCAGGCGGTGCTTGCGATAGAGTTCAGAAACCAGGCCAAGCCCTTTTTTGGTCAAGCGAAAACCCAACTGAACATCCTTGTCAATCAAGTCTTCGGCCAAAAGTTTTTTGATCATTTCAGAGGCAGAAGGGGCAGAAACGCCCATTCCTTGCGCAATCTGCTTATTGCTGGTCTTTTCCCCTGTCTGGCCAATTTCATAAATTAGTTTGAGATAATCTTCTTTGTTTGGTGTCATACGGAACCTCTCTTTTGATATTATAACAAAAAGAGCACAAAATAGCTTGACACAAAAATAAAATTAGGATAAACTTAATAATAAATTAGGCATACCTAACAAAAATCATAAAAAAGGAGAACAACATGAAAAGAATTCAAAACGTACTGGCCATTCTCTTGCTTATCCCTTTTTTTGCCGCTTGCTCAGCTGGGGAAGCTCGTTCTGATAATGGGAAGCTAAATGTGGTCGTCACCAATTCGATTTTAGCCGATATGACCAAAAACATCGCGGGAGATAAGATTAACCTCCATAGTATTGTGCCGATTGGCCAAGATCCCCACGAATATGAGCCCCTGCCGGAAGATATAGCCAAGGCTTCTGCGGCCGACCTGATTTTTTATAACGGAATCAATCTGGAAAATGGGGAAGACGGCTGGTTTACCAAGATGGTCAAAAACGCTCAGAAGGTGGAAAACCAAGATTATTTTGCGGCCAGTGATGGGGTAGAGGTCATTTATCTTGAAGGCCAGAGCGAGAAGGGTAAGGAAGATCCCCATGCCTGGCTCAGCCTTGAAAATGGCATCATTTATGCCCAAAATATCGCCGAGCAACTGATGGCCAAAGACCCAGAAAACAAGGACGTTTACCAACAGAATTTGGATACATATATCCAACAATTGGCCGCCCTGGATGAGGAAGCCAAATCAAGCTTTGCTGCGATTCCAACAGACAAGAAGCTAATTGTAACGAGCGAGGGCTGCTTCAAATATTTCTCGAAGGCCTATGACATTCCATCTGCCTATATTTGGGAAATCAATACGGAAGAGGAAGGAACTCCTCAACAGACAAGAGATTTGATTCAGAAATTAAAGGCCGGTCCGACACCTGCTGCCCTTTTTGTGGAATCCAGTGTAGATGACCGCCCGATGCAGACCATTTCTCAGGAAACAGGCATTCCTATTGTTGCCAAAATCTTCACCGATTCCATTGCCAAAGAGGGTGAGGATGGAGATTCTTATCTTGCCATGATGAAATGGAATCTAGAAAAAATTACTGAAGGATTATCCCAATAAAAGCTGGAGGTGTGATGATCAGAACTCAAGAATTAACGGTTGTCTATGACAGAGACAATCTTGTCTTAGACAGGGTCTCAGTCACTATTGAGACTGGGAAAATCGTTGGAATCATTGGACAAAATGGAGCCGGAAAATCCACTTTTATGAAAGCGCTGCTTGGCTTGGTGGTCTTTGATGGGCAGGTTCATCTGGCTGGTCAAATGGGAAAAGAGCCACCAGAGTACATTGCCTATGTAGAACAAAAAAGCCAAATCGACAACCATTTTCCAATCACAGTAAGGGAATGTGTGTCTTTGGGACTCTACAAAGAAGTAGGGCTTTTTCGTAGGCTGAAGAAGAGTGATTGGACAAAAGTAGACACTGTTTTAGAGCAGGTTGGGCTGTCAAAGTTTACAAAAGTACCTATCAGCAACTTATCCGGCGGTCAATTCCAGCGGATGTTGGTAGCCCGTTGTCTGGTGCAGGAAACACAGATTATTTTTTTAGATGAACCTTTTGTCGGGATTGATGCAGTCAGTGAAAGAATCATCATGGACATTCTTAAGAACCTACGCAATCAGGGACGAACAATCCTAATCGTCCACCACGATTTGAGCAAGGTGAAAAGGTATTTTGATACCGTCATGATTCTAAATAAAAAGTTGTTGGCCTACGGCCCTGTAGAACAGGTTTTCACAGTAGAAAATCTAAGAAAAGCTTATGAGGATACAATTTTCCTAGGAGAGGAGGTGGAATAGTTGCTAGAAAGATTCATTGAAGGATTGATGGAATATCATTTTCTGCAAAATGCCTTGATGACAGCTATTGTCATTGGGGTAGTTTCTGGTGCGGTAGGCTGCTTTATCATCTTGCGCTCCATGTCGTTGATGGGAGATGCTATTTCTCATGCTGTTTTACCAGGAGTGGCCCTTTCCTTTATGCTAGGTATCAACTTTTTTATTGGGGCTATTGTCTTTGGCTTACTGGCCTCCTTTATCATCACCTTTATCAAAGAAAATAGCGTGATAAAGGGAGATACAGCTATCGGGATAACCTTCTCCAGTTTTTTAGCCTTGGGAGTCATCTTGATAGGTTTGGCCAATAGTTCCACAGACCTCTTTCACATTTTATTTGGGAACATTCTGGCAGTGCAGGATAGCGATATGTGGCTGACATTTGGAGTTTCAGGCTTAGTGTTGCTTTTTGTTGGTCTCTTTTTTAAGGGACTGCTGTTAACATCATTCGATCCGGTTCTTGCCAAAACGATGGGAATCAATGTCAATTTTTATCATTATCTATTGATGGGCATGCTGACTCTGGTTTCCGTCACAGCCATGCAAAGCGTTGGAACTATTTTAATTGTAGCGATGCTGATCACACCAGCAGCAACTGCCTATCTCTTTACTTCCAGTTTAAAAAGTATGATGCTGCTAGCTTCCACTCTGGGGGCACTGACATCGGTACTGGGTCTTTTTCTAGGCTATAGTTTCAACATCGCTGCAGGGTCTAGTATCGTATTGACTTCCACCATTATTTTCCTGGTTTCTTTCTTCCTGTCTCCGAAACAAACAGTTGTCAAAAAAATACAATTCCAACAACAGTAATAGAGGCTGGGCAAAACTCAACACAGCTTCTATATTTTGGGATGATTTTCAGTAAAAAAACGCATAAAATCAATGTTCTTGATAACTTGATTTTATGCGTTTTTACTATTTCAAGAGTTTGATTGCTCAGCCTCTTTTACATATTATTCGTATATTCTTCAAAATTATCGACAGTTTGATTGTCCGTCACGGCCATAATCCACTCATCCTCGTTGAAGATATAATCAGGACTCAGTTGGATTTCGAGGATATTGGTGTACTTGCTGCGATAGCCAATGATATTCATCTTATGAGTTTGGCGCAGCTGCAATTCACCCAGACTCTTGCCAAGCCACTTTGCGGGCGGGTTAAATTCGATAATCGAAACATATTCATCCAGCTCAATGACATGAGTCGTGTCATCATGGAGCAGGTGTTTGGCCAGGGAAATACCCGTTTCGCGCTCTGGGGAAATAACCCGGTCCGCTCCAATTTTTAAGAGGACCTCTCTGGTTGTTTTACTCTTGGCTTTGGCCACGACTTTCGGGATGCCTAAAGACTTGCAGTGAAGAACAGCTAAGACACTGGCTTCTAAGTTGCTACCCGTTGCGATTACAACTGTGTCACAGGTGTCAATACCTGCAGCCCGCAAGAGGTCTTTGTCCGAAATATCACCCACCACACCACGTGTCAAGATGGATTCCAATTGATTGATTTGGTTCTCATGGTCATCCACGGCAATGATATTACAGTTATATTTACAGAGGGTTTTTGCAATACTAGTTCCAAAAATTCCTAGACCTAATATTCCGATGGTATGTTTTTGCATAATAGAAAAATACTCCTTTTACAAACAAGGTTGTGAGGTTCTTGGATACCTTGTGTTTAAAATCGTTTTACCTTAGACAATCAGCGAGGATTTAGCATACTGAAGGCTAGCTGATTTTGGTGGTTTTTTAGTAGAGAGACTGATCAGGATAGACATTGGTCCAATCCGTCCGAAGAACATGAGTGCCATGATAATCAACTGACCAGCCTGAGATAGGGTTGGGGTGAGGTTGGCTGAAACACCAACGGTCGCCAAGGCTGACATGACTTCAAAGATGAGAAAGAGCAAAGGTTTCTCGGCATCGGTTACACTGATGGCAAAAAGGCCCAACAAGAAAGTCGACAGAAAGACGATAAAGACAGCAATCGTTTTGCGGATTGTCAGATTATCAATGGTGCGATTTTTGAAATTGGTATGAGGCAGTCCCATGATTTCACTGCGGGCATAGGCCAGGAGAACGAGGAAGGCTGTGATTTTGATTCCGCCAGCAGTACCGCCCGGTGCCCCACCTAGCATCATCTGAAAGGCATAAATCAAGAGACTGATGGGTCTTGCCTGAGTATAGTCAATCGTAGCAAAACCTGCCGTTCGCATAGTTACTGTTTGGAAAAAACTAGCTAATACCTTGTGTCCAAATGAAAAATTTCCGATGGTATCAGGATTATTGTACTCAGTAATGAGGGTTAAAAGGGTACCCACGGTTAGGATAGTTGCGGTCAAGCCGAGAACGATTTTGGTATGAAAACTGAGCTTGTGACCTGTTTGACTTTTATCCAATCGCCCTTGGAAATCAAACCAGACTGAAAATCCAAGTCCACCCATGATGATCAAAGAGGCGATGACAAGATTGATATAGGGATTGTTGACAAAATCCACTAGACTAGTCGAACCCATATTATCAAAACCGGCATTACAGAAAGCTGAGACAGCTAGAAATGCCGAAGTAAAGAGCCCTTTGCCCCAGCCAAATTGTGGCACGAAATAAAAGGCCAAGAGCAGGGCACCCAATCCCTCAATGGCAAAGGTAAAGCGAAAGACGGACAGGATAAAACCCTGAAAATTCTTGGTATCAGCCCGGCTGAAACTTTCCTGCAAGGTAGCTAGGTTTACAAAGCTTAATTTTTTTCTGGCTTGGAGGGCAATCAGGCCCACAAAACTCAGGAGACTAAGCCCGCCGATTTGCATGAGAATCATGCAGACGATTTGCCCAAAAGCTGTGTAGCTAGAGGCTACTGGTTGAGTGAAAAGTCCCGTCACACAGACCATGGAGACAGTTGTAAAGAGGTTGTCCCAATAGTGGGCCTGCGAGTTTGGTAATTGTGAAATTGGTAGGGTTAATAAGATAGACCCAATCAAAATGACACCGGCGAAACTGAGCACAATTCGTTGGGTTGGGGATAAGGAAATCCTAAAAAAAGACATAAGCCTCTCTTTTCTCTGTTAAATATGAAGATATTGTAACACATTCTAAAAAAAAAGAAAGGGAAAACCATTAAAGACTTCCCTTTTTTCTAAATCCGCTATTTTTGTCGAGCTTTTGCAAGCAGTTGTAAAAGGAGACCAAACGTCAAACCGCACATCAGTCCGAACAATAAAACCTTGGGTGCAATGAGTCCATTTGGATAATCTAAGTTCATAATCAAGGGACCAGATAGCCACATAAAAATACCAAATAAGGAACCGGATTTCCAGCCGACATGCTTCATTTGCACTTTTTCTTTTTCATCCAATTCTTCTACATCAATCGGTTGGACAATATCAAAATTGTTGGTAGCTGAGACGACAAAGAAGATGAGAAAAAGGGCTACCGTAATAAATAATGGATAGGCCCAGATGAGAATATCTGGATACTTTTTGCTGATGATAATGGCAATGACATTGGCAAATAAAATTGTATAAAACAAGTAGATAAAGGACAGGTTTCCTATCCGATTGATTTCTTGTTTTCGGTATTCATCCAAGGGACCAGTAATACCATAGAAGCGTTTCATCAGTTTGTCTGTCAGTGTTTCTTTCATTGCTTATTCTCCTTTCAGCCAAAAGAGGCTATTCAAGTCAGTATTTAAAGCTAAGGCCAGGTTGATACAAAGCTCTAGGGATGGGTTGTATTTATTGTTTTCAATCATGTTGATGGTCTGTCTGGATACGCCGATTTCTTTTGCCAGTGCTAATTGTGATTTGCCAACCATCTGTCGGTATTCCTTGACACGGTTCATAAATCTCCTTTCAAAAAAATGTCGCATATATTTTACACAATTAGTATAAATGATAAAAATCGACTTGTCAACTATATGCGACATTTTTTTGGAAAAATTTTCTATGACCGATTTTAAGCTGGATTTTCTGACATTGTGGTATAATATGGAGATATGACGACAGAATTTCATCATACAACTGTTCTCTTGCATGAAACAGTTGATTTACTAGATATTAAACCAGACGGCATCTATGTGGATGCGACTTTGGGTGGGGCAGGGCATTCGGCCTATTTGCTGTCAAAATTGAGCGAGAAGGGCCACCTCTATTGTTTTGACCAGGATCAAAAGGCAATTGATAACGCCCAGATTCGCCTCAAAGACTATATCGACAAGGGTATGGTGACCTTTATCAAGGATAATTTCCGCCATCTCAAGGCCAATTTAGCCCAACATGGAGTGGAGAAAATCGATGGAATCCTCTATGATTTGGGGGTATCCAGTCCCCAGTTAGATGAGCGCGAGCGCGGTTTTTCTTACAAGCAGGATGCTGCTCTGGACATGCGGATGAACCAGGACCAAGCCCTATCAGCCTACCAGGTGGTCAATGACTATGATTACCAGGATTTGGTGCGGATTTTTTTCAAGTACGGGGAAGATAAGTTTTCCAAGCAGATTGCCAGAAAGATCGAGCAGGCCCGCCAAATCAAGCCTATTGAAACAACAACCGAGCTGGCGGAGATTATCAAGTCTGCCAAGCCCGCAAAAGAGCTCAAGAAAAAAGGCCATCCGGCCAAGCAGATTTTTCAAGCCATTCGGATTGAAGTCAATGATGAATTGGGAGCCGCAGATGAGTCCATCCAGCAGGCCATTGATTTATTGGCCCTTGATGGTCGCATTTCTGTCATCACCTTCCATTCTTTGGAAGACCGCTTAACCAAACAACTGTTCAAGGAAGCCAGCACAGTGCATGTGCCCAAGGGTCTGCCCTTTATTCCTGATGACCTCAAGGCTCCCTTGGAGTTGGTCAATCGCAAACCGATTTTACCAAGCGAGCAAGAACTAGTTGCCAACAACCGGGCTCATTCAGCCAAGTTGCGGGTAGCCAAAAAGGTTCACCAGCCTTGACATGACCTATTAGAAACCCTATTTTGTAAGAGAGGAAGCCATCATGCTAGAAGATAAACGGAGAGATTTGACCATGCAGGTCATTGAAGATAAAATTAAAACCTTTACTCGTGTTGAAAAGGCTTTTTATGGTAGCATTGTCCTTTCTGGCTTGATTTTAGCTATCGGAATCATCTTTATGCAGACCAAGCTCTTGCAAATTCAGTCCGATATGGCTGGTATCAATCAAGATATCAGTGTCAAACTATTGGAAATTGAAGACGCCAAGCAGGCTGTTAATGACTTGGCCCGTAAGGCCCGTCTGCTTGAAATAGCGGACAAGGAGGGGCTGACATTTAACAATGATAATATTGGAGTAGCAGAGTAAGATGCCCAGAAAAAAGAAACAATTTTTAAGATATGTCTTGGCAAATCGTGGCTTGCCTAGTCAAAATCGCAGGAGAGTGGGTCAGAGCTTAATTTTGCTCAGTGTCTTCATTTTCTTCGTCTTCTTGATTAACTTTGCCATTATCATTGGGACAGACAGCAAGTTCGGAGTGGATTTGTCTGAAGGAGCCAAGCAAGTCCATCAAAAACAAGTGACAGTCCAGGCCAAGCGGGGAACCATCTATGACCGAACAGGTTATCCGATTGCCCAGGATTCCACCACCTACACGATTTTTGCCATTATTGACAAAAACTACGTATCTGCTCATAAAGAGATTCTCTATGTTGAAGAGAGTCAATTTGACAAAGTGGCAGATATTTTTCATGAGTTCCTAGGTATGGAAAAGGATTATGTCCTTAATCAGCTTAGATTACCGAACTTGAACCAGGTTTATTTTGGGACGAAGGGGAAAAACATTCCCTATGGGACCATGACGGCGATTACTGAAGCCGCAGAAGCTGCAGGTGTCAAGGGTATTTCCTTCTCTACCAGTCCTGGGCGACTCTATGCCAACGGCGTCTTTGCCAGTCATTTCATCGGCTTAGCTCAGCTCAAGGACAATGAGGATGGCAGCCAGAGTCTCTATGGGCAGACAGGGATCGAATCAGCGATGGACCATATCCTTTCTGGGCAAGATGGAAAGATTACCTATGAGAAGGATAGTTATGGTCGGATCATTCCAGGGACAGAAATTGTCAACGCAGAGCCTGTTGATGGAAAGGATGTCTATACGACCCTGTCATCTGAACTGCAACGTTCCTTGGAAGAAAATATGGATGTCTTTTATGGAGAGAAGACCAAGGGGGTTTATGCCAATGCGACCCTGCTGTCAGCTAAGACGGGAGAAATTTTAGCAACAACTCAGCGTCCAACCTTTGATCCAGATACCAAATCTGGTCTGAAGGATTTGAACTGGAATACAACACTCTACCAAGGACACTTTGAACCTGGTTCTACAATGAAGGTCATGACCTTGGCTTCAGCCATTGATAACAATACCTTTAACCCCAACGAATACTATACCAACAATACCTATCAGCTGGCGGATGCCAAAATCAACGACTGGACTATCAATGAAGGCCGAGATCCACAAACCTTGACTTTTGCCAATGGTTTTGCCCTCTCCAGTAACGTCGGTATGACCATGCTGGAGCAGCGGATGGGTGATGCCAAGTGGCTCAACTACCTGTCTAAGTTCCGTTTTGGTTACCCAACTCGCTTTGGTATGAATGGAGAAGCGGGAGGTGTTTTTCCTGCAGACAACATTGTAACCATCGCCATGAGTTCCTTTGGTCAGGGTATTTCAGTGACCAATACTCAAATGCTACGTGCTTTCACAGCTATTGGCAATCAAGGGGTCATGCTGCAGCCGAAATTTATCTCAGCCATCTATGACCCCCATACTGATTCAGCTCGTATTTCTCAGCCAGAAATCATGGGTAAGCCAGTATCAGCTGATGCAGCGAACCAAACTCTCAACTATATGGTTACTGTTGGAACGGACCCCTATTATGGAACTCTCTATTCCAAAGATGTCGGGCCTGTTATCCAGGTTGACGGCTACAATATTGCCGTCAAATCAGGTACAGCCGAGATTGCCAAAGAAAAAGGGGGAGGTTATATGGAGGGTGTTAATGATACCATTAACTCTGTAGTTGCCATGATTCCCGCTGAAAATCCTGAATTTATCATGTATGTGACAGTACAACAACCGCAGCATTGGAGTTTCCTCTACTGGCAGGACCTTGTTACCCCTGTTTTGAAGAAGGCCATGAGTTTGAAAGATAGTCTCAATTTGACCGGATCTGCGCCTGCTCTGGCCAATCTAGCCAACGAGACAGAATACAAACTGCCGGATATTATTGGAGAAAGTCCAGGAGATATGGCAGATGAACTCCGTCGTAACTTGGTACAACCAGTCATTTTAGGAAATGGCTCAAAAATTGAGAAAGTTTCGAAAAAAGCAGGTACGAATCTGACAGCCAATCAGCAAATCCTACTTTTAACCAACCGCTTTGAAACACTTCCTGATATGTATGGCTGGACCAAGGCCAATGTCGAGAAGTTTTCGAGCTGGACAGATATTGAGATAAACTTTGAGGGATCTGGAAGTAAGGTCGTTAGTCAGAGTATAGATGTTGGTGCCAGTCTCAAGAAAACTAAAAAAATAACCATTACATTAGGAGAATAAGATGCAAATTGCACTATTAGCAGGACTGGCTTCCTTCTTAGGAACCGTCCTGTTGATTCCAGTATTTATCACATTTTATCAGGCCAAGCGAATCGAAGGCCAACAGATGCACGAAGATGTCAAGCAGCATCAATTCAAGGCTGGGACGCCGACCATGGGCGGTACGGTCTTTCTGGCCGTAGTCATTGTCATTGTGTTTATAGTCGCTTCTGTCTTTCGTATGCTGACTGGAGGAGTGATGGCCATCCTCTTTATCTTGGCTCTCTATGGTTTGGTCGGCTTTTTAGATGATTTCTTAAAAATCTTCCGAAAAATCAATGAAGGTCTCAACCCCAAGCAAAAACTGGCCTTGCAGATCTTGGGCGGCATTGTCTTCTACCTGGTTCATATCAATGCAGCAGGACTTGGTGGTGAACTAAATGTTTTTGGGCATTTTATCCACCTCGGCCCCCTTTACTTTGCTTTTGTTCTCTTTTGGTTGGTCGGTTTTTCCAATGCCGTTAATTTGACAGATGGAATTGATGGCCTGGCCTCTATTTCAGTGGTCATCAGCTTGATTACTTATTCCATCATCGCCCTTGTAGACCACAAGTTTGATATCTTTCTGGTTTGTGTGGCCATGATTGGCGGTCTTCTTGGCTTCTTTGTCTATAACCGCAAGCCAGCCAAGATTTTTATGGGAGATGTGGGGAGTTTAGCTCTAGGTGGAATGCTAGCTACCATCTCCATCGCCCTCCGAGTAGAGTGGACCCTGCTTTTTGTCGGTTTGGTCTATGTCCTTGAAACCTCCTCCGTCATGCTGCAGGTCAGCTACTTCAAGTACACCAAGAAGAAATTTGGTGAAGGCAGAAGAATCTTTCGCATGACCCCTCTCCACCACCACCTGGAATTGGGCGGCCTGACCGGCAATGGTGCCAAATGGAGCGAGTGGAAAGTTGACTTCTTCTTCTGGGGACTAGGGCTTGTTATGAGCCTAGTGACCTTGGCCATCATGTATTGGTAAAACAATTGGGACGGAGCATCCGTCCTTTTTGCTTGTCTTTCTGATAAATGCTATAATGGTTAGAAGCAGAAAAAATGAGGAAACTATGAAATTTACAACATTACCATTAAAGGGCTACATTCAGGAAGCCCTAGCGGAGATTAACTTTGTTGAGGCCACAGAAATTCAGGAAAAGTTGATTCCCATTGTTTTGTCGGGGCGTGACTTGGTTGGTGAATCCAAGACAGGTTCGGGCAAGACCCATACCTTTTTGATTCCGATTTTCCAGAAGTTGAATGAGGAGTTGGATCAGGTTCAGGCCGTCATCACAGCGCCATCACGGGAGCTGGCGACCCAGATTTATCAGGCTGCCCGTCAGATTGCGGAACATTCCGAGACAGAGATTCGGGTGGTCAACTATGTGGGGGGGACCGATAAGAACCGCCAGATTGACAAACTGCAGTCCAGTCAACCCCACATCGTCATCGGAACCCCAGGCCGTATCTATGATTTGGTCAAAT
>NZ_JBHCHN010000033.1:0-8126 GCF_041802885.1 Streptococcus sp. | reverse complement strand
GGACTTAGGTCTGGCTTCATCCCGCTGCAAGAAGGCGTGTTTGACCGTGGGAATGGCCTGCATAATGTTTTTCCGAATCCGCTCGCCATTGTAATCTGGGTCGGTGAAGACGATGACACCCCGCAGGTCATGGAGTTTTTCGATGCGCTCCAAATCATCCTCTGAGATGGCCGAGCCTCTGGTTTCGTAGGTGTCCACCTCGTAAAAGCGTTTGAGGTTGGCTGTATCGTCCTTGCCCTCGACCACCAGGACTTCTTGGATTTTAATTTTTTCTGTCAATGTTAAACAAGCTCCTTGCATTCTCGTAGGTCGCTTTCGCCACTTCCTCGACCGACTGGTTGCGAAGCTGGGCCAGCATTTCCACCACATATCGGGTATAGCCGGTGCGGTTTTCCCGACCGCGCTTGGGCACAGGGGCCAAGTAAGGTGCGTCCGTTTCGACCAGAATTTTTTCTAGGGGCAAAGCTTGCGCTGCTTCCTGAAGTTCCGTGGCTTTTTTGAAGGTCACTACACCTGAAAAGGAGATGTGCATGCCTAAGTCCATAAAGGCCTGAGCCTCTTCCAACGTACCAGAAAAGGAATGCATAATGCCACCCCGCGGGCCGACACCAACTTCCTTGATGACCGCATAAGTATCTTCCAGTGCATCACGAGTATGAACCACAAATGGGAGGTCCAGCTCTTTGGCCAGCTCCATCTGCCGTTTGAAGACCCGAGCCTGAGTCTCCTTGTCAGCTGTCATCCAATAGTAGTCCAAGCCGATTTCCCCCAGGGCAATGACCTTTGGATGCTGGAGGGCCTTGAGCAGGTAGCTTTCCGCTTCCTCGTCATAGGTGCCAGCCTCTGTCGGATGCCAGCCCAGGGTCAGATAGATTTCAGGGTGTTGGTCTGCCAGCTCTATGGCCTTGTCAATCGTTGCCCGGTCAAAGCCCACCACATTGTGGAGGGTAACCCCCATCTCCTTGGCAAAGTCTAATTCTTCTTGGACCCGACCGTCAAATTGCTCCACATTGAGGTGGGTGTGGGTATCAAAAATAGCTAGTGTTTCTTCATGTGTCATGTTTTCATTATAACACAATCAGCCCAGTCTTCTGATCAGAAAAAGCACCGAACAAATGTTCGATGCTTTAGTCTATTCCAATTCTTTATACTTACCGTCTTTGACTTCTGTATAGCCTTGATTTACGAAATTTTCTTTTGTTAACTTGTAGCTAAGATACTTCGCCTTTTCACCATTAGCAGTCTGCAGTTGCATCAACTCACCCAGTTTGTCAAAATCCACCTTATTCAAGTCAACAGATGTTGTTTCAATAAAGCGATCGTCCTTGTACTCGACCTCATGGGTGATCCCTTTGATGCCATCCCAATCAGCACTTCCCTGCGCTTCCATCATTAGTTTGGCGTCATCCTTAGAATTTGCACCAATAGCAGAGTAAAGTACAGTGGTCGTTGTTTTTAGCAAGGTCATCTTGTCACCTTGATATTCGATATGATTTCGAATATCACTTTGTCCCTGAGTCAGCAGTTGAAAATCAGCTGATTTTTTTGTTCCTGCACCACAGGCAACCAAGACCACTGCACCAAGTAGGGCCAACAGACCTAAAACCATTTTTTTCAATTTCATAAAATACCTCCTTTTTGGTAAGACGAAAAGTGGCAAAGCCATCTTCAATTATGTGACTTTTTAATACTATAGCAAATTTTTCTCCTTTTATCATGCTTTAACTGTAATACAAAGAATTTTATTCGGTAAAACCAAACATTGCATTTTTCATCCACCCATCAAAGAGTGAAGCATCTCCTGATTTTGGAAGAGGAGATAGATGCCAATCATAATCAGGGCTAGCACAAAGAGGAACTTGAGAACCCCCTTGATAAAGTGGATAATAACCAGCACAATCATGGAAAAAATCAACCAGGCCCAGGCCGCATTGCCTACATAGGCCTGAATAGCGGCGACACTATCGCCAGTCAGAGCCAAGATGGGTTCTGGAATGTATTGGGTTAAGGGCTCTTTTAAGCCCAACTGGACCAAAATAGCAGACGAGGTGGTTTGCAGCCAGGCAAAAATCCCTGTATTAAAGAGAAATAATCCTGCCTGCAGGGGAAATTCTTTTATCAAGCGAAACATGTATTTACCTATTTGATGCTTTCTATTCTAAGATTATCATGATGATTTAGGCAGAGATGAGGTTACAAACCGTATAACTCCCTCACCGCTGCAATATCTGTCTCCTGAATGCCATAGTGGGACCCCGCAGACTGCATGACAGAATCCTCTGTATCATCGTGGACCAGGCCGATAGCATGCCCCAACTCGTGCTCAGCTGTATGAACAATCCGCTCAAAACTGTATCCATAGCTTTCATTCAAGAGATAAAAAGCGTTCAGGTAGACCGTCACGCTCTGAATCTGGTTGGTCAAAGCATTGGTCTGCGTTTCAGCCAGGCCAGCTGCCTGGGTCTCTGGGTCCGAATAGTCCATCACCAAAATCTCCGCCTGATTGGGATCCTCTACAAGGACAAAGTTAAAAACCCCAGTGGCATTCCAGTTGGCAATAGCGGTCTCATAGGCCTGGCGGAAGGTCGGGTCGCTGCTGTCAATGTAGATGCTGGCCCTATTGGTCGGCCAACGAGACCCTGAATAGGAGCTAAAATCATCCGTCTGCAAACTCTCCAAGCCCTCTGATACATCCCCCAGCACATTTCCCTGGTTGGAAGAAAAATAGGTCAAGGCATTGTCAAAGACAACTGAGAGGTTGGAAGCCAGTTGAGAGGAGCTATGGTTGGCATAAAAGTAGAAACCAAGGATAACCAAAGCCAGTAGCAGGGCCATCCGAAAGAGAGCCCAGAAGAGGGACCAAATCAACTTTAGGAAGAGTTTGGGGATAAACAATAACATTTGAAAAAATTTCTTCATCGTTTTTCTCATTTCATAGCCAGTTCTAACTCAAAAGTTTCCAAACAGTATAGCAAGCCAAATAGGAAAATACAAGAAAAAATCACCCTGTCACAGAATTGTAAGGCCAAGGTAATCTTCCTCATTTTTTGACTTGAAACTGAAAAAACAAGGGTTGTTCCCTTGTCTTCCTTATCTCAGTCCCAGATTCTTCATCTCTTGCTCAATCAAGCCGAAGGCTTTTTGCCAGTCAGCCTCTTGGGCAATGTCCAAATTATCCGTAGAAATCTTCATCTTGGGACCATAGTCATAGTCCTCATACCATTTCCCATAATGCTGGTGCAGCAACTTATAATAGGCCAATAGTTCTGGATTATCATCCACTTGCTCATAGCTTCGGCCACGTTTTTGGATATTGTCCATGATAGTCTCAAAACTGCCATCCAGATAAATCAACAAATCAGGCGCCTTCTTCGGAAGGGCATCGATTTCCTCCATCATATTGTCCAATAGTTCCAGGTAGATGGCATACTCTTCCTGGCTGATACTGCCCTGCAAGGTATTAATATAAGTAAAAAGGGCATCCTCGTAGATGGACCGGTCTAAGATGTTATTTTCTGCCAAATAAGCCTCTTTGATGGACTTGAACCTCTTATTCAGGAAATAAATTTGCAAGACAAAGCCATAGCGGTCTGGATCTTCATAATACTTATCTAAAATAGGGTTATCATCAACGGGCTCAAAGAAGGCTTCTGTCCCCAGAGTTTCCGCCAAACGAGTGGTGTAGGTAGTCTTTCCAACCCCAATCATCCCTGCTAAAATAATCACTATCTCAATCACCTCCAACATAGGATATTAACACAATATGTAGTGTTTGTAAAGAGTTTTTTTATTGCAAAAGCACAAAATATAGTCTATCTCAGAACATAAAAAAAGACAACAGACTCGAGTTTCCGTTGACTTCCTTTTTCTTATGCTACCGCAAGCACTTTGCGTCCCTTACGACGACGGGCTGCTAAAACGCGACGGCCGTTTTTAGTGGACATACGGTTACGGAATCCGTGTTTACGCGCGCGACGGATTTTACTTGGTTGAAAAGTACGTTTCACAATGAATACCTCCTCATAGATTTTCGTATTCGTTTAGCCGGCTAGTTTGATCAGTTACTAAACATACCCAACTATTCTATAACAACTAGTGTCCTTTGTCAAGTGAATGTTTCCTCTCCCGCAATTTTTCATTGATTTTGGCCACCTTTTGCCGTGTCATAAACACAACAACTGCCCAGACTAGGACGTAAACCAATAAAAACTGAAGAAGGGTGACAAGTGATAAGAAATTCTCAGTATTCCCACCGATGCGGTTGGCAAACAGATAGAGGGTGTAGACTGTCAAAAAAATGGACAACTAGGCGCCAAACAAAGGCGGGATAATCTAGGGTAAAAATCATACTGATTAAACCCATGCATCCGCTGACGAGGACCACCGCCCCTATCTGCCAGGGTGCTTGATGTCCTGAATTGTTTAGGATAAGGGTCAGGCTATAAATGATGCCTCCAAAACCAATCCCAATCAGAAAATAATAGACTGCTTTTTTCATATTAATAATCCTACCTCCCCTACAATCCCAGGCGTTTTTCTAGGTTCTTCAGGTAGCGTCTGCTGACATCCACCTTTCGCTTGCCTGTCAAGATAGCCAGCATATTGCCTGAAAAACTGGCTTCAAGGGCTTCCAAATGGTGAATGTTGATAAGCACGTGCTTAGAGACTTGGACAAAATCAGGATTGTTGAGGCGTTCCTGAAACTTGTAGAGCCGCTCCGTGATGATTTGCCGACCTTTCAAGGTATCCAAAATCAGGGAAGTTCCTTCTACATCAACTGAAACCAAGTCCTCCACCTTGAGCATCTCAATCCGATCCGCCGTCTTGATGGGCAGAATGGATGGACTCTCTGCCTGATAGAGACCGATATAATCCATCAGTTGCTGGACATTTGGGCTCAAATCTTGGCTGCTGATTATGACGTCAATCTGATTTTGACTTAAAGTCTTATCTTCTTCAAAATGAATCTCCACAAATCCCACTCCTCTTCTTTATATGTTAACTATCATACCTTTTTTGGGACTTTTGCGCAAGGGACCTTACTAGCACATGTTATAACTGGCCTTGGGAAGCCAGCAAGCGCAGTAGTTTTATCAAGAGCTTGAAACTTCTGGCCATATCCTTGTCATTTCCGACATTTAGGACAAAACAAGCTCCTGTCTGAGGATGGTAACAGGCATGAACACCCGTCATTCCCCAGTGCCCCTGTAAGTCGGGCATCCCCCTTAAGAGAAAGAAAAATTCTCCGAAACGAACCTGCATCATTCCTAGACCATAGTACAATCCCCTATGGTATTGATGCTTAAAATCAGCCATCTGCCGAAGGGATTCTTGGTTAATTAGTCGTCCTTGATGGAGGGCGGATAAAAAGAGAAGCAAATCTCCAGCAGTTGTAGAGAGGCCACCACCAGCAAAATCACAGCTCAAACTCCGAAAGAGGTGGATATCGTGACCATTGATGATTAGAGGAGCCAGCTCTCCAGCCTCAAATGTTGAGCCATAAAAGGCTAGGGTCGTTTCGGTCATGTGACAGGGTTTGAATATGTAGGTATCTAAAATGTCATGAAAAGGAGCTTCAAAAATCGCCTCCAACATCAAACCTAAGAGCACAAAGCCTGTATCGGAATAAAAGAACTTCTGACCTGGCCGAGCAATCGCCTCTTGTTGATACATAGTATAATCAAGTAAATCTTCTGGTGTCCAAAAGACATCCGGATTTTCCCTAATCTGTTTCAGAAAGGAAGAATGCTTAGCAGTCTTACTGCTATAATAATCGTTGATCCCTGACGTATGGGCCAATAAGTGACGGACACAAACCTCATCCTGATAATCCTGCCCTTCCACGACAAATAAATGGTTGAGAAGCCCCGGTTTTAGAATAGTCTGAACTCTTGTATCCAGTGTCAGCCACCCTTTTTCAATCGCAATGAATACCAAGGTTGAAGTCAGTAATTTCCCAACGCTGGCACTGTGAAAAGCCTGGTGCTGATTGCCTGTTGATGAATAGTGATAGTCCAAATTTGAAGCTGGAAGGTGCATCGCAAATTGCAGAGTTGTCAACTTCTTTGCTTCCTTATCTAACAAGCGATCAATCTGATGAACCAACATAATCAACCTCTTTTCCACTTTTCAAGTCCAGATGAAACCGATAGGAAGGCCCCTTTCTACCTCCGAAAACCTGAAGCAGGATAAAGAGGAAGAGAAGGCTTGCCACTATAATGACTGCAACAAGCACTATATTCTGGTGCAGACCCGTTAGTTCCTGCCACTTAAGGCCGACTCCCAAGTATTCCTTGACATCCATTCCGGGTATATTCCACTTGGCCAAAGAATCTTCCATCAGGATTTGGCGAAAGGCTGCGGCAACATAGGCCGCTGGTGTCCATTTGATAAGGACTTGGGCAAAATCAGGTAGGCCACCGATAGGCATGTAGACCCCAACCAAAAAACCAGAAGCAGATCCTATAATAATGGCAAGGCGTTCCGCCGCTTCAATGGTTTTGAAACATTGAGCACCAATCAAGCCCAAGCTAGAGCCTAACAAAGAACTCAGCAACATCAAGCCCAAGAGAGCTGGAAACTGGTTCATCTCTAGAGCCAACCCATCCTGCCAATAAAAATAGGTGGACATGATACCATACATGATGATTTGCATGATAAAGCCAATCATGCTAGCACTGATGAAGTAGCCCACATGCAGAGAAAATGGGGAAATTCCTGTCAACAAGAAATCATCAAATTGGTGATTTTCCTTGTCTTTGATAAGTCGTGAAACTCCTGTCCAGGTTGTAGTCACGCCCGTCACTGCCAAGGTCCCTCCCATCACCCACTTGTCTAAAACAAGTTCTGGGTTTGGAACAGTTGACCAGGCTTCCAGCATATTTTTTTGCAGAAAAATAATGTAGAGGGCAAAGGCAATCCAGGCTCCCATCAGGGAGAAAAAAACACTGGCCTTGTTACTAAAATAAAGAGCAATTTGTCGTTTGATGCTAGCAATCATGCTTGAATCTCCCTTCCTGTTATAGCCATAAAAGCCTCGTTAATCGTTCCTTGTTTAAACTCAAAATCTCTAATGATATCCTGATGCTGGTTTAACAGATGTATCACTTCCTGTGAAGTCAAACCTTCCACTAGATAACCTACTTCCACCTCTTTGACGTCCACATCTAGGGCGGAGATTGCCGCAAGTTCTGTCAATTTTAAAATCAGCTGACTCTTGGCATATTCCTTGACCAAATCAAAAGCTGTCCCTTGGGCTAGGATTTTCCCCTGATCGATGACATAGGTAACCTCGGCGTTTTCTGCTTCTTCTAAGTAATGGGTCGTTAAGAAGATTGTCAGATTCTGCTCCTTTTTCAGTTTGTGAAGAAGGTCCCAAATCATCCGTCGTGTCTGAATATCCAGACCCGTTGTTGGCTCATCTAGAAAGAGCAATTCTGGTCTGTTGAGTAGGGCTCGTGCAATATCAACCCGCCTGCGTTGGCCGCCGGATAGGGTCCCGTACTTCTGATGGAGAAGGTCTGTCAGCTCTGTCAACTCCAACAAGCGAGTAAACCATTCCTTGTCCAAGTTGTGGTAGAGGCCTGCTCGGTGCTGGAGATTGGCCTGGACGGTCAACTCAGGATCTAAGACACTATCCTGAAAGACAATCCCGATTTTCAAATCAGGGGCCAAGATGACCTGACCTTGGTAGGGCTTGAGCAAGCCCGTCAGCATCTTGATAGTTGTGGATTTCCCAGCTCCATTTGTTCCGATATAGGCTACTAGGCTGCCCTTTGGAATGGTGATATTAAGATGATCCACCACTGTTTTTTGTCTATATTTTTTGGTTAGATTTTTTGTTTGAATCAGCATAGCTTTCCTCCATGACCCTATCTTAGCAAAAACCACTTCTCTTGTGATCCCTTTCTCGCTAAGCGGTCAAAATCTGCCCTCAAGCAGTGAAAAAGAGAGTGGGATAGAAATCGGTAATTTTGAAGAAATTCGATTTCGTCAACAAGTCTTTATTTCCAGTTGTTGAGCTAAAACGGTCTATCCCCAGACCTTGAATGATGTGAGCTGACTACCGTCAACCTATATCTCCCACTTCAAAAGGTCTCCCAGACCTTTTGAACTCCCACCTCAGC
>NZ_JBHCHN010000032.1:0-8906 GCF_041802885.1 Streptococcus sp. | reverse complement strand
GCAGCCCACTAAAAATTTATCCAATCGCATAGACCCATTATAGCAGAAATTCAGGACAAAAATAGAAAAAACGCTGATAGCTCAGCGTTCTTTCTAGGAGATATATGAAAAAGAAAATTTGTTTTCCTATTACTAGGATGAACTTAGTATAAACCCGGCTCCTTAAAGTTTCCTAAAAGAATTCTTGCAGAAAACTTAAGCAGATTTTTTTCTCCTTACTTGTTGGACAATCAAGGCCAAACTGACCAGGGCACAACCGAAAGCATAGATGCCAAAGGCTCCAGTTGGAGTTGGATTGAGGGTTTCCAAAAAGGTTGGCAGGATAGAGGCCGTTGCTCCACCAATATTACAGCCCATCAACACCAAGGTCATGACCAGAGTCAGCAGGGCAGGCGGTGTTTTCTCCGTCGTCCGACTAAAGACGATATTGAGGACCACGCTGTAAAAGAAGCCCGATACCATGGCCCCCAAAGCCAAGACCAATAAATCAGTGGAGAAGGCAACTACCAGGATGGCCAAGCCAAAGACCACATAGGCCAGAGGCAGAAGCCAATCCTTGAGCCGTCCCACCAAGAAACCAAAGAGAGCCCCTGAGAGGATACCCATCAGCTGCATGCCCCCTAAAATCCAACTGGCCTGAACGGCCGTTCCCAGCTGCTGATTGGTCACAAGGAGGGGGATTCGGATGGTGATGAAGGTATTAACATTGATGACAAAGAAAGCTAGAAAGGCCAGACCCAGGCCCATTTTCAAGAGGTCCTTGGTCAACTTAGGCTTTTCGCTGGAAGCTTCTTCTGCCACCATCTCCCTCTTGGGGACAAAGGTCACAAAGAGAAAGAGGATGATGAGGGCCACCAGGTAGGCCAAAAAGGCCGCCTGCCAGCCAAAGCCACTGAGCCAGCCAACCAAGATGGTCAAGCTAGCACTCCCCAGGACCTCAAAAGAGCCCCGCAGCCCCATCATCTGGATTCGTTCCTTTCCTTGGTAAAAAAGACCCACGATGTTGATAGCCCTGGCGTTGATGAGCCCAATCCCCAGTCCCAGTAAGCACCTGGATAGGAAAACCAAGGCATATTGGGGGAGAAGAAATGGCAGGGCCCCACCTAGCGCCATCAAGGTCAAGCCTAAAACAATCAGGCTTCTCTCTGAGAAAAAGCGGATAAAGAGGGGGTTAGCTAGGAGGCTGACCATGATAAAGAGAGAGGTAATAGTGATCAGCAACTCCACCTGAGAGGCTGCATAGCCTTGCTGGCCAAAATGCTCCACCATTTGGGGCAGGGCTGGAGAGACCGCGAAGGTCGAAACCAGCATCAGCGAAAGGGAGAGAATGCTGATTTTTTCGATTATCTGTTTCATAGTTCACCTGAATATTCTTTTTTAGCAAGTTCTAGTATAATAGAAAGCAAAGAAAGAAAATAGGACAAATGTCACAAATATACTTATGGAAATCATTAAAGAAACAAAAATAATCCAAACCTTCCTGACAAGCCCAGAAATCCGCCAGGTTTTTCCAGACCATTACCAGTCTCAACTCCGCCTAGTCGCCTATGCGGCAGAAGAAGCCATCTGCCAGCAGGATGACCAGCTGACCGCCCTTTCCTTAGTGGTCAAGGGCAAGGTCAAGATTGTCCGCAGGCTCTTCAATGGAAAAGATTATATCCTAGACATTTCCAGCCGTCCTAATCTGATCGGGGACATCGAATTGCTGACAGGCCAGGCCATCGTCTCCTCTGTCATCGCCCTAGAAAAGGTCTGGGTGGTCCAACTTCCCCTGTCGAATCGGCAAGAACTTCTCAGCGATCCAACCTTCCTCTTCATGGTCGGAAAAGGCCTAGCCACCAGCCTTTACCAGCAAAATATCCAGGCCGCCTCCAATATCGGCTACTCGGTCAAGGAACGCCTGGCCACCCATATCCTCAGCATCGAGAATCAGGGCCACTTTCAGCTGGAACTCCACCTTCTGGCCGATTCCTTTGGAACCAGTTACCGCCACCTCCTTCGCACCATCAAGGATTTTTTGGAGAAAAAAATCATCAGCAAACAGGGGAAAGACTACCAGATTTGCGACCGAAAGACCTTAGAAAAACTGCGGATCCACCCTTAATCCTGGCTATTTAAAAATCTGCCCATTCATGGTATACTACTAGTACTGAAAACAGAAAGAGAAATGAAATGTCTGCAATTGAAAAACTGACCAAACCTTCCCATCTCATCGACATGGATGACATTATCCGTGAAGGGCATCCAACCCTGCGTCTGACTGCCCAAGAAGTCGAACTTCCCCTATCCGATCAGGATATTATTTTAGGCGAAAAAATGCTGCAATTCCTGAAGCATTCCCAAGACCCTGTCATGGCTGAAAAAATGAATCTCCGAGGCGGAGTGGGCTTAGCTGCTCCCCAGTTGGATGTCAGCCGCCGCATCATCGCAGTCCTCGTCCCAAACCCAGAGGATGAAGAAGGCAATCCTCCTCAGGAAGCCTATGCCCTCCAGGAAATCATGTACAACCCCCGCATCATTTCCCACTCAGTCCAAGAGGCCGCTGTTGAAGGCGGGGAAGGCTGCCTATCGGTGGACCGCGAAGTCCCAGGCTATGTCATCCGCCACGCCCGCATCACTGTTGAATATCTCAACAAGGCCGGCGAAAAGCAAAAACTGAAACTCAAGGGCTTTAATGCCATTGTCGTCCAGCATGAAATCGACCACATCAATGGTATCATGTTCTACGACCGCATCGACCCAGAGCATCCCCTTGCTGTCAAGGACGGACTCTTGATTATTGAATAGATAGGAAAAGACTTGGAAATCCAAGTCTTTTTACCTTATTCCTCCTCAGGATAGGTCAAACCCCAATCCTTGCGGAGTTGGGTCATGAGGGCCATGACATCCCGGCTATAAGTTAGGTAGCTGTGGTCGGCTTGCCCAGAGACGGTTGCCTCCATGTCCAAGACTTCATAACGGAGGGCCTCTTTGGTATCACCCGCTTGGATGATTTCTTGACGGCCGTCTTCCGTGTAGGTGATGACCGCCTTATGAGCGCGGGGGTATTCGTAGATTTCGATATAGCCCTTATCATAGGCTAACATCCCTCTTTTGGGCTGCTTGGCGTGGAGACTGAGCGCCACCGTTGCCATTTGCCCACTTGGATTGGTTAAGAGGATGCCGGCCTGCTCATCCACTCCTGATGGAGCTAGCTTGACCTGGGAGACCAGCTGGTCTGGCGTCTCATCCATGAACCAGCGGATGAAGGATAGGGCATAGACCCCAATGTCCAAAAGGGCACCGCCTGCCAGTTGGCGATTGAAAAAGCGGTTGGCCATATCGTATTCCTTATAGGAACCAAAGTTCATCTGAATCATCTTGAGGGGACCCAGTTTTCCAGAATCGACAAGTTCCTTCAGCTTACGATAGAGGGGCATGTGGAAAATGGTCATGGCTTCCGCAAGAAGGACCTGGTTTTCTTCAGCCAGGGCAATGGCCTCTTCCAATTCCTCGCTATTGAGGGTGATGGACTTTTCACAGAGAACGTGTTTTCCAGCCGCAAGAGCCTTGCGGAGATAGGAAATGTGGGTATTGTGAGGAGTGGAGATATAGATGATGTCCACCTCTGGGTCCTCAAAGACCTCATCAATTTCCCTGTAAACTTTTTCAATCCCATATTTTTCCGCAAAGGCCAGGCCCTTGTCATAGGTCCGATTGGCAACCGAATAGAGCTGTCCACCTAAAGCGCTCATCGCCTCTGCCAATTCATTGGCAATCACACCTGTTCCCAAGGTCGCCCACTTGTATTGAATCTTTGCCATCTTCTTTTCTCCTTTAGTGTTGAATGAGCAAAAGAGCAGTCTGAGACCGCTCTTTTCCTTAAATAGCCCAGTCTCCCTGACGGAAGATTGGCACAACAGTACCATCCGCACGGATACCATCGATATCCATCCTGTCTGAACCAATCATAAAGTCCACATGGACATCGGACCGGTTCATACCAGCTGCTTGCAGTTCTTCTTCTGTCATCTCTGTACCACCTTCAATCGAAAAGGCATAGGCAGCTCCGATAGCCAGGTGGTTGGAGGCATTTTCGTCAAAGAGAGTGGTCAAGAAGGTGATATTGGACTGAGAAATCGGGCTCTTGTCTGGTACCAGGGCAACTTCACCCAAACCACGGGCACCACGGTTGTCAAAGACCAACTTCTTCATCACTTCGTCGCCCTTTTCAGCTGAAACATCTGTAATCTGGCCATTTTCAAAGGTCACCTTGATGCCTTCGATCAAGTTACCATTGTAGCTGAGGGGCTTGGTGGAGGTTACATAGCCATCTGCCACACGAAAATCGGGCGCTGTAAAGACTTCTTCAGTCGGCATGTTGGCCACAAAATGCTCGCCTTGGGCATTGATGGAACCTGCTGATTCCCAGATGTGGTTTTTAGGCATACCCAGAACCAGGTCTGTTCCTGGTGCCCGGTAATGCAATTTGACAAACTGCTCCTTGTTGAGGACGGCTGCCTTTTCATCCAGGCGGGCTTCATGCTCAATCCAGGCTTGTACAGGATCCTCTTCGTAGACACGACAGGTTTTGAAGATTTGGTCCCAGAGAAGATCTACTGCTTCCTCATCGCTGGCAGCATCTGGAAAGACTTGTTTGGCCCAGGCAAGACCTGATGCGGCTCCCAAAGTCCAGCTGATTTTATTGGCCTGACTAGCCAAGCGCAGGGGCTTAAGGGCAATATTGAGGGCCCGAGTTGCGGTGGACAGTTTTTCTGGATCAACCCCGTCCAGGGCATCTGGTGCGTCTGAGAGGATGACCAGACGGCTGGCCTTCTTATCTAGGACATAGTTCATTTCTTCGATCCGGTACTGGGGTACATTTTCCAGGCGCTCACTTGGGACATTAAGGTAGCGCTGGCGGAGGACAAAGTCATCTGTCCAGGTAACCATGACTTCAACCGCTCCCAGAGCATAGGCTTCTTCCACCAAGAGACGACCCAATTCTGCCTGTTCTACAGCGATGGTCAAAGCCACCGTGTGGCCTGGCTGGACATTGATTCCCTGCTTCACCAAGAGGTGAGCATATTTTTTTAGGTTTTCTTTAAAATTTGGTAAAACCATGAGATTCTCCTTTTGCTTGATATACCTTACTATTGTACCATAATTCGGGGCTGGAAAGTGAAAAAAACTTCCCACAGATGCAGGAAGTTTCATCAATAAAGCCTTAATTTGGCTATGTGAAATGCTCAGTTTCTATCAGTTGTTCTGCCGAGGTTTGACACTCGCCAAGACAAGTTAACGACCTAATAAGACAAACTGGAAACTTGATTAGTTACCAAAAACCTTTACACGGTCACTATCCGACATATAGTCTTTGTCAGCTGCTGGTGCTGCGATGCTGCCAAATGGTGCTTGAGCACGGAGTTTCCAGTTGGCTGGGATGCCGTATTTTTCAGCTACTTGAGCGTCTACCAATGGGTTGTAGTGCTGCACGTTGAGGCCGATATTTTTCTCAGCGAAGGCCAACCAAACAGCATAGAGGTTGATACCGTGAGTTTGTTCAGACCAGATTGGGAAGTTTTCTGCGTAAAGCGGGAAGCTTTCTTGGAGGCCCTTAACCACATCTTGGTCTTCGAAGAAGAGGATGGTACCAGCGCCAGCCGCAAAGCCAGACAAGCGGCCTTTTGTCGCTTCGAAGGCTTCAGCAGGGGTCACTTTTTCCAATTCGCTATAAGCAATTTCATTCCAGAAGGCTTCTGATTCAGCTCCGAAGAGGACTACTGCTCGGCTGGATTGTGAGTTGAAAGCTGATGGCGATTCTTTCATGGCCTTCTCAACAGTTGCGACCACTTCTTCATTAGATACTGGCAGGTCCTTACCCAAGGCATAGATGGTACGGCGTTTTTCTTGTAGGCTTGCAAAGTTTGACATAGGATTTCCTCACTTTATTTTATTACTATGTAGTGATTATATACCCATTTTTCTTTCCTGTCAACGATTTGACATTTTCATTTCATTTTCATAGAGAAAAGGCCTGTTTCCAGGAAACAAGGCCTTGCTTAAAACAATTCATCAAAGAGGCTGAGTTGGTTATCCTCTGGCATCTTGCCCAGAATGCCCATCTCATCCATTTTTTCGACCAGGGTGCTGGAGAGGCCGCCCCGCTTGCGCAGCTCTGTCTTGGAGAGGAAATCTCCTTCTTCTCGGGCTGCGACCAGCTGTTTGGCAACGTTCTCGCCCAGACCATCCATGGCCACAAATGGCGGAATGAGGGTGTCTCCTTCTATCAAAAACTCAATGGCATCAGACTTGTAAAGGTCCAACTTGCCGAACTTGAAACCGCGCTCCAACATTTCATTGACAATTTCCAAGGTGGTGTAAAGGTCATTCTCCACATTGGAGGCTTCATTGTTTTTCTTCTTGAGAGCGATTTCGTCCATCTTGGCCTTGACCTTATTCAAGCCACCGCTCATGGTTGCCAAATCAAAGGCCTTGGCACGGATGGAGAAATAAGCACAATAGTAATAAATCGGATGATGAACCTTGAAGTAGGCTACCCGTAGGGCCATCATTACATAGGCGGCCGCATGGGCCTTAGGGAACATGTACTTGATTTTCCCACAAGATTCGATGTACCAGTCAGGAACATTGTTGTCCTTCATGGCCTGGATATAGCCATTGCGCTCTTCTTCTGAAATCTTGAGCCAGGCACCCTTACGCACCCGCTCCATGATGTTAAAGGCCATCTTTGGCGGGAGGCCGGCATGCATGAGGTAAACCATGATGTCATCCCGACAGCCGATAACGGTGGACAGATCCGCAATTCCAGCCTTAATCAGGTCTTGGGCATTGCCCAGCCAAACGTCCGTTCCATGGGAAAGGCCAGATAGCTGGAGGAGTTCAGAGAAGGTGGTCGGGTGGGTTTCTTCTACCATGCCCCGAACAAAGTTAGTTCCGAACTCTGGAATCCCTAACATCCCAGTTGGGGTCCCAATCTGTTCCGGTTCGACGCCGAGAATCTCTGTCCCCCTAAAGAGGGCCATAACTCCCTGATCATCGAAGGGAATAGACCTTGGATCAATCCCAGACAGTTGCTGGAGTTTTCGAACCATGGTGGGATCATCATGACCCAGGACATCGAGCTTGAGGATATTTTCATCGATATCGTGGAAGTTGAAGTGGGTGGTTTGCCAGGCAGCAGTGTTGTCATCGGCAGGATATTGAACAGGGGTAAAGTCATAGACATCCATATAATCTGGAATAACAACGATACCACCCGGGTGCTGACCAGTTGTCCGTTTGACCCCAGCCGCTCCAGCAGCCAGGCGCTCCACTTCCACATCCTTATAAAACTTCCCATAGTCCCGCTCATAGCCACGGACAAAGCCATAGGCTGTTTTGGCAGCAACGGTACCTACGGTACCTGCCCGAAAGGCATATTCTTCCCCGAAAATATCCCGGACATCCAAATGGGCATCGGGCTGGTCATCTCCAGAGAAGTTCAAATCGATATCGGGCACCTTGTCCCCATCGAAACCAAGGAAGGTCTCAAAGGGAATGTCCTGACCGTCCTTATTGTAGGCATGGCCACATTTTTCACAGTTTTTATCCGGCATATCGAAACCAGAACCGTAGGAGCCATCTGTGATGAACTCGGAGTGCTGGCAGTTTGGACAGACGTAGTGAGGGGGCATTGGATTGACTTCTGTAATCCCGATCATGGTGGCGACAAAACTAGAGCCGACAGACCCCCGTGAACCAACCAGGTAGCCCCGCTCATTAGAGCGATGCACCAGCATCTGGGAGGCCAGATAAATCACGGCGAAGCCATTTCCCAAGATGGAAGATAGTTCTTTCTCGATGCGCAGGTCGATGATGTCTGGCAGAGGATTGCCATAGATTTCAAAGGCCTTGGCATAGGTCATCTCAGCCACCTGCTCTTCCGCCCTCTCAATATAAGGGGTGTAGAGGTCTTTCTTGACCACCTCGATGTCCTCAAAGCGCTCCAGGAGCTGGTTGGGGTTGGTGATAACAATTTCACGCGCCAAATCCTCACCCAGGAAATTAAAGTCATCTAGCATTTCATTGGTTGTCCTGAAATGGGCCTTAGGCAGGGGTGCTGGTTGCGCATCTTCACCTGATCCGATGGTCCAGTTCATCATCGAGCTTTGACCCAGGGCCCGCACGATGATTTCCCGATAAATCTCTTCCTCAGGGTCTAGGTAGTGGACATTCCCCGTTGCAAGGACAGGCAAGTTGGCCCTGCGACCCAGGTCAATCAGGTCGCGGATAATTTGGCGGATGGCCTCTTCATCCTTGATCAGATCGCGAGCGATAAGGGGGGCATAGAGGGCTGGTGGCATGACTTCGATAAAATCATAGTAGCTGACCACTTCCATGGCTGCCTCTGACCCTTGTGACAGCAAGGTATCAAAGACCTCACCATCCGCACAGGCAGTTCCTAAAATCAAGCCTTCTCGGTGCTGGTTCAGAACCGTTCTTGGAATCCTGGCCACACCCTCAAAGTATTTGACATTGGAGAGGGAGACCAGCTTGAAGATATTTTTCAAGCCCACCTGATTGGTCACGTAGATGGTGGCATGCTTGACTCTAGCCTTCTTATAAGAATCCTCCCGTACCAGACGGCTGTTCAATTCCGCCAAATCAGTGATGCCATGGCGGTCGCGCACATCGTTGATGAAGATGAAGAGGAGGCGGCCAGTGGCCTCGGCATCAAAATTGGCCATGTGATGGTGTTCCAGGGAAACCTGGAAGCGTTTGGTCAGAGCAGCTAGGCCATGGCGCTTGTATTCTGGATAGAGATTTCTGGCAAACTCAAGGGTATCAATAACTGGTTGGCTAATCACAGGCAGGCCATGGCGCTCATAGTTGGCATTCATAAAGCCTACGTCAAAGCTGGCATT
>NZ_JBHCHN010000031.1:0-24107 GCF_041802885.1 Streptococcus sp. | reverse complement strand
TGCGGTGGCAGCAGCTATCCGTGAGCATTACCTGCCAAACTCGGCAGAGGGCGAACTGCCTCAAAGCAAGGTCGGTGCGGTCTTGGCATTGGCTGACAAATGTCTAAGAAGTCCATGTCCAGTGCCTCGTCGTCCAAGAGAACGGTCAGGGTGTGGACAGGGCGGATGTAGGCAAACTTGTTAGAGCCCCAGGTCATGCTGACGGGGAAGGTCATAGCCTTCAAGACCTCTGGAATGCCCGCCAAGACTGCCTTAGCTGGCTGACCAGCTTCGTGTTTGGTCACGTAAACATATTCTTCGCCCTTAATCTCGCGGAATTCGATGTCAGCAGTTGTCAGGCCTTTGCCACGGACAAAGCCCTCTGCCGCCTTGGTGAAGTTACCATCTGCGTCCAAGGCAATCTTCTTAGCAGGACCCTTGAAATCTTCTGTCAGGTCAGTCTGCTGGTCCGCTAAACCACGGACACGAACTGCCAAACGGCGTGGCGTTGAAAAGACATCGATGCTCTCGAAGGCCAAACGGTTGTCAGTCAAAAAGCTGGCCATGCGGTCACGCAACTGGTTCATGGCAGGGGTTACGATATAGGCAGGAATTTCTTCCAAGCCCAGTTCAACAAGTAAATTCTTTGTCATTATTCTGCATCCTCCTTCAACAATTCTGTGCGTGTGGCTTCATCCAAGAGTGGGAAGCCCAGTTTCTTGCGCTCTGCCACAAAGGTCTTGGCAACGACACGGGCAAGGTTTCGGATACGGGCGATATAGCCTGCACGCTCGGTTACAGATACGGCTCCACGCGCATCCAGCAGGTTAAAGGTATGAGAGCATTTGAGCACATAGTCAAAGGCTGGGTGCACCAAGCCCTCTTCCAAAGCCCGCTCTGCTTCTTTTTCAAATTTAGTAAAGTTTTCAAGGAGCATGTCTTGGTCTGATACTTCAAAGGAATATTTGGAATGCTCATACTCTGGCTGGATGAAAATTTCCCCGTATTTAACGCCGTCAGCCCACTCGATATCATAGACCGAATCCACTTCTTGGATATAGGAAGCCAAGCGCTCCAAACCATAGGTTACCTCAGCGGTGACAGGACCTGTCGCCAAGCCACCGACCTGTTGGAAGTAGGTAAACTGCGTGATCTCCATACCATCCAACCAGACTTCCCAGCCTAGACCAGCTGAACCAGTTGATGGGTTTTCCCAGTTGTCCTCAACGAAACGAATGTCATGTTCCAAAGGATTGATGCCCAAACGCTCCAAGGATTCCAAGTAGAGCTCTTGGATATTGGCAGGAGATGGTTTCATCACCACTTGGAATTGGTGGTGCTGATACAAACGGTTTGGGTTTTCCCCGTAACGACCATCCGCAGGGCGGCGAGATGGCTCCACATAAGCCGCATTCCAGGGCTCAGGACCAATGGCCCGCAAGAAAGTGTAGGGGCTCATGGTACCCGCCCCTTTTTCCGTATCATAAGCCTGCATGAGCAAGCACCCCTGCTCATTCCAAAATTGTTGTAAGGTCAAGATGATTTCCTGAAAAGTTAATTTTTTTGCCATAAGTTACTCCTGTTTCTTTTTAAATTTCTTTTTCTAATAATTCTTGCTGCACAAACCAGTTGAGTAGCGAAATGCTTTGGTCTGACTGCGCCCATTTATGATAGGTTTCAAAAAGTGCTTGGACCGAACCTACTTTCTCTACTAACTGGTCAATGGTGAGAAAACTTCGCCAGTACTCGTAAAAAATACTCGCGTAACCGCCTTCGTAAGTGATTTTTCCAAAAGTATCCAAGGAATGCCAGCCATGTTTTTCTTGAAAGAGGTCAACCAAGAGCTGATTACAGAACCGTTCTTGAGCAAACTCTTCCTCTGACAAAAAATACTGCCTACTGATGTACTCGACCATCCCCTCTTCAAACCAGATGTTTGCATCATAGTCCGCAAAGTCATCCAGAAAAAGGTCTGACCAATGCGCCAGCTCATGACCGATAATTTGCAACAGATGATTTTCTGACAAACTCTGATAGTGAGCACTCAGTGTCTGCAGGTTCGAACAGTCTTTGTAGCCAACTAGTTGATGCTGGTAAATCTTTTTCCAAACTGCTAAGTCTGGCGTCATGACCATGCGGATATCATTAGTGTAGGCTGGTACGGGACTTTGGCCAAGTAATTTTCTTGCGGCTTCTTCATTTGCCCAGATAAGGGCTTGGGGCAAATCATGAACTTGATATTCTTTCCTTAAGAACTGGATATAGTCATGCCATTTTGCCTCGTATTTTGTGACAAAGTGCTGATAGTTTAACAGTTGTTCTTGACTATCTACTAGATAAACGTTCTTCATCTCCTCCCTTTCATCTCTGGCAAAACAGAAAAAGAACCTCGTCTCCTTCCACCTATGCCAGTTGACATAGGGGCGTTGAGAACGCGGTTCCACCCTAATTTATTACTTCATTTGTATGTGATTTGAACCAGAAAGCGCCAATCTTGACATGTCTTCCACCTGACTCTCACTGTCTCAGGCTCGCTTGGGGTGTCTATGTCAGACCCTCTTTCCTGACAAGTATTATAGCAGAAAGTCCCTTCCCTGTCTAGTTTTTCTATTTTTCCAAGACAAATGCGCCTAAATTTCACTAATATTCAGAAAATAGTTGACATTTGGTTTTTATCTGGTACAATAAGAACAATCAGAAAGTAACATGGATTTGTTTTCAGGGAGCCTGTGGGAATTGTGAACAGGCAGCAGATTGGTGTGAAAATTGGGCTGATGATGATAGAATGAATTGGAAGCAATAGAAATTCAGGTAGGCACCCCTTATCGTGCAGCTCCTTGTTAGAGGAGAATGAGAGAATGGCAGGATCGTCTGGCCATTAACTGAGGTGGCACCGCGTTTGCAATTAACGTCCTCACACAGAGTTTTTTCTGTGTGAGTTTTTTTGTTTCATTCTAAAATAGGGGAGGTTTAAAAGACCTTCCGGGCAGCAACCCTTATCCTGCACCCCATTGTTAGATGGGGATAGAGATGGTGACTGGCTTTATAGTCCTCCGTCATCAATCGAGGTGGCACCGTGTTAACTTGCAGTTAACGCCCTCGTACAGGTTTTTTTCTGTGCGGGGGCGTGTTTTTTTATAAAGAGAGGAAAGAAGATGAGAAAGATTTTAGCAGCCGATACTCTGACGCCGATTTTGGCCTATATGCGGATTCAGGGCCGTCATAAGGTGATTTTGGAGTCTATCCCCCGTGACAAGGAAAATGCCCGTTTTTCCATCGTGGCCTACAATCCTGTCTTTGAAATCAAGTTTGAAAATGGCCTCTTGACCAATAATGGTGAGCCCATCCAGCAGGACCCTCTGGACTATCTTCAGACCCTGACCCAGACAAATGTGACCAGCGACCTGCCCTTTGCGGGTGGCGCCATCGGCTTTGTGGCCTATGACCTGATTGGTCTCTATGAGGACATCGGCCAGATTCCCCTCGACCCCATCGGCACACCGGACCTCCACTTCTTCATCTATGAATCCTTCGTCATCTTTGACCACAAGAAGGAGAGGGTCTATGTGGTGGAGGAAAATCTCTACAGCCAGCGTTCCAACGACGCGGTTCGCCAGGCTCTGGGTCAGGTAGTGACAGACTTGCAGATCCAGGCTCCCAACGAGTTTACCCCCCAGGATTTGCAGGCCCTGCAGTTCAAACACCATCTGGAGAAGGAAAGTTTTGAGCAAATGGTGACTAGGGCCAAGGAGCTGATCCGTCAAGGAGACATGTTCCAGTGTGTGCTCAGCCAGCGCTTTTCCAGTGATTTTAAGGGGGACCCCCTAGATTACTACCGCAATCTGCGGGTGACCAATCCCTCCAACTACCTCTACTTCTATGATTTTGGAGACTACCAAATCATTGGTGCCTCACCAGAAAGCCTGGTCTCCGTCAAGCAAGGCCAGGTGGTGACCAACCCCATTGCCGGTACCCGACCGCGGGGGAAAACGGAGGCAGAGGATGCAGCTTTGGCGCAAGATTTATTGGCAGATGCCAAGGAGGTGGCCGAACATCGGATGTTAGTTGATTTGGGCCGAAATGACATCGGCCGGATTGCTCAGATTGGTAGTGTCCAGGTCAGCAAGTACATGGAGGTTGAGTATTTCCGCTATGTCATGCACTTGACCAGTCTGGTGGAGGGTCGACTCCTTCCTCACCTGACCGCCCTTGATGCCCTCAAGGCAACCCTGCCAGCAGGTACCGTCTCTGGTGCCCCTAAGATACGGGCCATGCAGCGGATTTACCAGCTAGAAAAGGAAAAGCGGGGTATTTATGCAGGGGCTATTGGTTATCTGTCGGCCTCTGGTGATATGGACTTTGCCATTACCATCCGGACTATGATTATTAAAGATGCCAAGGCCTATGTTCAGGCTGGGGCTGGTATCGTCTATGATTCCATCCCTGAAAATGAATATTTTGAAACCTTGAACAAGGCCAAGGCCATGACCAGAATAGGAGACAGCAGATGATTTTACTGATTGACAATTATGATTCCTTTACCTATAACCTGGCCCAGTATCTAGGCAGTTTTACCAAAGTCCAGGTCCTCCGCAATGATGAAGAAAGTCTCTATGAAGCAGCTGAAAAAGCAGACGGCCTTGTCTTTTCTCCTGGTCCTGGCTGGCCAGCGGAGGCTGGTCTCATGGAGGCCCTCATCCGAGATTTTGCAGGGAAAAAGCCCATTTTGGGGATTTGCCTGGGTCACCAGGCCATTGCGGAAGTCTTTGGTGGCAAACTGGGTTTGGCCAAAACAGTCATGCATGGCAAGCAGAGCAGGATTGCCCTCGAAAAACCATCTCCCATTTTTGACGGGATTGACAGCGGCGTCCCCATCATGCGCTATCATTCCATTGTGGTGGAGGAATTGCCCCCAGCCTTTGACAGCAAGGCTATCACCATGGACGACCAGGAAATCATGGTCATCCAGCATCAGAATCTCCCCATTTTTGGCCTCCAATTCCATCCCGAATCCATCGGTTCCCCAGATGGTCTCAAGATGGTGGAGAATTTTGTGAGCTTGGTGCAACAGGAAAGTGAGGACAGGTAGATGAAAGAAATCTTTGCAAGACTGGCTGCAGGCCAAAATTTGACAGAAGAAGAAATGGCGGCGGTGGTTGAAAAAATTGCCACAGGTCAGGTCAGCCAGACCCAGGTAGCGGCCTTTCTCCTCGGTCTAAAAATCAAGGGGGAGAGCCCAGAAGAATTGACGGGTTTGGCCAAGGTCATGCAGGCCAAGGCCTTGGAGATCCCAACCCAGGTCTGCAATGCCATGGACAACTGTGGTACTGGAGGCGACCAATCCAATAGCTTTAATATTTCCACCACAGCGGCCTTCGTTCTGGCAGCCGGTGGCATCCAGATGGCCAAGCATGGCAATCGCTCCATCTCCTCCAAGTCAGGTTCGGCCGATGTCTTGGAAGTCTTGGGAATCAACCTCGACATGAAACCAGAGGACTTGGGCCGGGTCTTTGACCAGACGGGCATGGTCTTCCTCTTTGCCAAGAACCTCCATCCTGCCATGAAATACATCATGCCGGCCCGCCTGGAATTAGGGGTGCCGACCATCATGAATCTGACAGGACCCCTCATCAATCCAGTCCCACTCAAGACCCAGTTGTTGGGAACCAGCCGGCCTGACCTCCTGGAAATGACCGCCCAAACCCTTCAAAATATGGGAAGGGAGCGGGCCATCGTCATCACTGGTCCAAACCAGATGGACGAGGCCGCCCTCCACGGCCGCAATCAGCTGGCCCTCTTGGAAAAGGGCCACATTTCCCTCCATCATTTTGAAGCCAAGGACCTGGGCTTGACCGCTTACAGCTTAGAAGACATCTGTGGAGGAGACGCCCAGTACAATGCCCAGATTTTGCAGGCCGTTCTCCAGAATCAGCCTAGCCCTTACTTGGAAACGGTAGTCCTGAACGCAGGACTGGGCTTCTTTGCCAATGGAAAAGTCGACCGCATCGAGGATGGCATCCGTTTGGCTAGGGAGGTCATCGCATCCGGTGCTGCCCTTCAAAAACTAAAAGATTTACAGGAGGCCCAACATGGCTAAGGCATTTTTACCAAAAATTTTAGAACAAAAGGCCCTAGAGGTGGCCCAGATGCCTCTAGAGGAGATCCAGCCCCTGCGCCAGACCTATCGCCTCTATGACTTTTTACAGGCCCATCCAGAAAAATTGCAGATTATCGCTGAGGTCAAAAAGGCTAGTCCCAGCATGGGCGACATCAACCTTGACGTAGACATTCTCCAGCAGGCCAAGATTTATGAAGCCAATGGGGTGGCCATGATTTCTGTTTTGACAGACCAAGTCTACTTCAAGGGCCATTTGGATGACTTGAGGGACATTTCCAATCAGGTGGCCATTCCGACCCTTAATAAGGATTTTATCATTGATGAAAAGCAGATTATTCGGGCCCGAAATGCTGGGGCAAGTGTCATTCTGCTCATCGTGGCGGCCTTGACAGAAGAACGCCTCAAAGAACTCTATGACTATGCGACGGAGCTGGGCTTGGAGGTCCTAGTGGAGACCCATAACCGGGAAGAACTAGAGATTGCCCACCGGATTGGGGCTAGGATTATCGGCGTCAACAACCGTAACCTGACCAGCTTTGAAGTGGACCTGCAAACCAGTCTGGACCTGGCAGAATATTTTCAGCAGGGACCGGTCTACATTTCCGAATCCGCCATCTTTAGCGGTCAGGATGCCCAAGCAGTGGCCCCTCATTTTCAAGGGATTCTAGTCGGCACTGCCCTGATGCAGGCAGAGAATGTCGCAGAAAAAATCAAGGAGTTGCAGATTGACAAAGGTTAAAATATGCGGTCTTTCGACCGAAGAAGCCGTCGCTAGGGCTGTTGCGGAAGGGGCAGATTTCATCGGCTTTGTCTTTGCCGAAAGTAAACGCCAAGTGACTTTGGACCAGGCCCATAGCTTGGCCAAGGCCATCCCAGCTTCCGTCAAAAAAGTCGGCGTCTTTGTCAGCCCCAGTCTGGAGGAGATCCAACAGGCCATTGAGGCTGTCCCCCTAGATATGGTTCAAATACATGGAAGCTTCGCAGAGGAAGACTTTTCCTCCCTCTCCGTTCCCAGTATCCGAGCGATTCAGGTGCATTCGGACCTGGCAGATATACAGACTCAGGCTGACTACCTCCTCTTTGATGCCCCTCTGGCTGGAAGTGGCCAGTCCTTCGACTGGCAGGCCTTAGATACCAGCCAGCTGACCAAGCCCTTCTTCATCGCAGGGGGTCTTCATGCCCAGAATGTAGCCCAGGCCATTGCCCAGTTTCATCCCTATGCCGTGGATGTCTCCAGTGGAGTTGAGACAGATGGGCAGAAGGATGTGGACAAGATTTCTCAATTTATTAAAGGAGCAAAAAATGACATACCAGCAACCAGATAGCAAGGGATTCTATGGCAGATTTGGGGGACAATTCGTCCCAGAAACCCTGATGACCGCCGTTCTTGAATTAGACCAGGCCTACCGCCAGGCCAAGGAAGATCCAGCATTTCAGGCTGAATTAGCCGACTTGCTGAAACACTATGTTGGCCGTGAGACCCCCCTCTACTTTGCCAAGCGCCTGACCGACCACATTGGCGGCGCTAAAATCTACCTCAAGCGGGAAGACCTCAACCACACCGGCGCTCACAAAATCAACAATGCCTTGGGTCAGGTCTTACTGGCCAAGCGGATGGGCAAGAAGAAAATTATTGCGGAAACAGGAGCCGGCCAGCACGGGGTGGCCACAGCCACTGCTGCTGCCCTCTTTGACATGGACTGCACCATTTATATGGGGGAGGAAGATGTTGCGCGCCAAAGTCTCAATGTCTTTCGGATGGAATTGCTGGGAGCCAAGGTCCAGCCAGTCACCGACGGTTCCCGCGTCCTCAAAGACGCGGTCAACGCGGCCCTACGCAGCTGGGTGGCCAACATCGAAGACACCCACTACATCATGGGTTCTGCCCTGGGCCCTGCCCCTTTCCCAGAAATCGTCCGTGATTTCCAATCTGTCATTGGCCAGGAAGCCAAAGAGCAGTACGCAGACCTGACGGGCGGCCAGCTGCCGGATGCGGTCTTGGCCTGTGTGGGCGGAGGCTCCAATGCCATCGGACTCTTTTACCCCTTTGTCAATGACCAGACTGTAGCCATGTATGGAGCCGAAGCGGCTGGACTTGGCTTGGAAACGGACCAACATGCTGCCACCTTTGCCAAGGGACGGCCAGGTATCCTGCACGGGGCCCTCATGGATGTCCTCCAGGATGAACACGGCCAGATTATGGAGGCCTTCTCCATCTCAGCTGGCCTGGATTACCCAGGTATCGGCCCTGAGCACTCCTATTTTAGGGAAATAGGCCGGGCCAGCTACCATGCCATCACCGATGAGGAAGCCCTGGAAGCCTTCCGCCTCCTCTCCCGCTTAGAGGGAATCATTCCAGCCCTAGAATCCAGCCACGCCATTGCCTTGACCCAAAAAGTTGCTAAGGATTTGGGACCTGACAAGTCCATCATCGTCTGCCTCTCAGGCCGCGGCGACAAGGATGTCAACCAAGTCAAGGAACGCTTTGAAAGAGAAGGGAAGTAACGCATGACCAAGACCTTAACCGAGCATTTACAGACCATCATCGCCCAAAAGAGGGGAATTTTTGTTCCCTATATCATGGCAGGAGACCATCCACAAGGCCTGGATGGCCTAGCAGAGACCATTTCCCTTTTGGAAAAAAGCGGGGCTTCTGCTATCGAAGTCGGCATCCCCTGGTCAGACCCCGTCGCAGACGGCCCCGTCATCGAGTTGGCAGGGCAACGTAGCCTGGCCCGCGGTGTCAGCCTGACCCAGATCATCGTCAAATTGCAAAACCTGGAAACCCAGACCCCCCTAGTTATCATGACCTACCTCAACCCCATCTTTCAATACGGAATAGAGGAATTTGTGGCAGACCTGTCCAAAACACCCGTCAAGGGCCTGATTATTCCAGACCTGCCCCACGAACACAGCGACCTGATTCAGACCCACTTGGAGGACAGGGATGTGGCCCTCATTCCCCTGGTCAGCTTAACCACTGGTCTGGAGCGGCAAAAGCAATTAGTGGACGGTGCCCAAGGCTTCATCTATGCCGTAGCCATCAACGGAGTTACTGGAAGGGCCAACGACTACCGTGACAACCTAGATGACCACCTATCTCGGCTCAGGGACCTGGCTGACATCCCCGTCCTGACAGGCTTTGGTGTATCCACAAAAGAAGACATCATCCGCTTTAACAAGGTCTCAGATGGGGTCATTGTCGGCACCAAGATTGTCCGCGACCTCCATGAGAGCCGCCAGCAGGATGTCCAGGATTTTGTAGCCTTCGGAGCCAACGTTGAAAAATAAAAAAAAAGGGAGCCAGTTTTCGTGCTGGTTCACCTTTTTTTTGCGGTTTGCCTACTATTGACAAGCATCCAATAAAGAGGTTTTCCGTCATTTGCTAGCGATGGCTGAGTTTGCGGGTCAAGAGATCCCCTAGAAGCTGGATACTAAAGATAATCAGCAAAATCAGGAGGGTGGCTGTCCAAGTCACATCATGGTTGAAACGGTTATAACCGTAAGAAATAGCGACATTCCCAATACCACCACCACCGATGGCACCAGCCATGGCGGTTTCTCCTACTAGAGAAATCAGGGTAACCGTGGAAACTCGAATCAAGTCTGGCAGACCTTCGCTCAGATAGACCTTGATGAGGTCAAAAGTGGTCGCTCCAGAAGCCTGGGCTGCCTCGATGACCCCGCGGTCTAGTTCAGACAGGACCACCTGAACCTGACGGGTGAAGAAGGCAAAGGTTGCGACAGACAGAGGAACGATGGCCGCTGTTGGTCCCAAATTGGTTTTGATTAGGAAGTAGGTCACCGGTGCTAAAATAAAGAGCAAGATGATGAAGGGAATAGCCCGGAAAACTGAAGTCACCTTATCTAAGATATGGAAGACAAACTTGTTTTCCAAAACGCCACCCGGAGCTGTCAAAACCAGGAAAAGACCTGTCAAGAGACCAATCAGTCCGCCAATCAGGAAGGCCCAAACAGTCATATAAAGAGTTGTGTAAATGGCCATTAACCAGCCATCTTCTCCCCAAAGTCCAATCTTATAAACATTGGGTAAATAGGTTTGAATCAAATCACTCATCTAGGCACCTCTTTTCAATACAGTTAATTCAACACCAGCTTCCAGAATAGCTTGCTGGGCACCCTCCAGGGCATCTGGCTGGCCGGACAGGACGACGACCAACTCACCCACCGGTGTGTTGTCCAAAATTTCAATGTTGCCATACAAGATGTTGGCTGTTACTTCAAAGCGCTTGTAAATCTCATTGAGGAGTGGCTCATCTGTTGCATGTCCAGCATACTTGAGTTGAACCAAGAGAGAATTGCTGGCCAAGTCTTCTACGATGTCTTGTTTTTCAATCTTGACCAGGGCCTCATCAATCCCAGTAGCAGTGCGGATAAACTCCTGGGTCAGGGCTTGCTTAGGATGGGAGAAAATCTCCAAGACAGAACCTTCTTCAATCAAGGCTCCGTTTTGCATGACCGCCACTCGGTTACAGATATCCTTGACAATCTGCATCTCATGGGTAATCATGACCACGGTCAGGCCCAATTTACGATTGAGCTCCTGCAAAAGAGCCAAAATCTGCTTGGTGGTTTTTGGATCCAAGGCAGAGGTAGACTCGTCTGAAATCAAGATTTCAGGGTCATTGGCCAGAGCACGCGCAATGGCCACCCGCTGCTTTTGACCGCCTGAAAGCTGGGCAGGGTAATTATCCGCCCGGTCAGACAGACCGACCAAATCCAGCAATTCTTCCACTTTTTTGGCCCGCTCGATCTTGCTCAAATCAGAATGGCGCAGGGCAAAGGCAACATTTTGACGGGCTGTTTTTTGGGCCATGAGGTTAAAATGCTGAAAAATCATGCCAATCTTTTGCCGTTTCTGCCGAAGTTCAGCTGGGCTGAGTTGAACTTTTTGATTCTCAAAGGTCACCTGGCCACCGATGGTAATGGTCCCTGCTGTTGGGATTTGCAGGAGATTGATGACACGGACCAGGGTCGATTTCCCTGCTCCCGAATAACCGACAATCCCGTAAATATCCCCTCTGTTGATGCTGACGGACACATCCTTAACAGCCTCAATCACCCGTTTTTTCTGGTGAAAGGTGATGTCGATATGGTCTAGTTGAATAATGGTTTCACTCATAACTTTTTATTAACTCCTCTATCATTTCTATATGGGTCAGATAATCTGCGACCTTGACATTCTCATCGCCCCCATGGTCTCTACTGTTGGGGTGGCCAATGCCAAAGGCCGCAATCGGAACCTCCAAGGCTTCAAAAACCTGGTGCATGGGTCCAGTCCCAGCTGTGGTGGGCAAAACTGCTACCCCAGCTGGCGAAAACTGGCCAGCCAGGTCAATCACATTGAGAATGGCTGGGGCAGTCATATCACTCCGATACCCCTCTTCTCCCAGAGTATAGGTCAACTGAACCTGGTCAAAGCCGTTACGAACCAGCTGGTCCTGAATCTGCTGAAAAACTTTTTTGGGCTTCATGTCTGGGACCAGACGAACCTCAAGCTTGGCCCTAGCCTCCGCAGGCAGGATGGTCTTGACCCCTTGACCTTGATAGCCAGTCTGCAAGCCTTGAATATTGAGCGATGGCTCGAAAAAGAGGGTCTTGAGTAAGGCATCCTGGTCCTGTGTCAGAAAGGGAAGCTTTAGGTCATAAACTTGCCGCAGGTGTTGTTCATCCACTAGGGCATACTGCCTGACTAGGTCCATTTCGCGTTTGGTAGGTTCTAGGACATCATCATAGATTCCGTCTACTAGGATTTTCCCCCTGCTATCGCGTAAGCTGGACAAGGCATTGATGAGATACCAACTGCTACTGTTGATCGTGCCCCCAAACTTGGAATGGATGTCCACATTGGCGCTTTTTACAGAGGCATCAAAGGTCACAATCCCCTTGGTTCCACCTGTAATTTCCATCTGGCCCTTTTGGTTGAAGATTCCCTGCTCCCAAACCAGGAGATCGGCTCCGACTAATGTTGACCGATATTTGGCCAGATATTTTTCCAGATCAACAGAGGCGGATTCCTCAGCCCCTTCGATGATAAAGATGATATTGACAGGCAGCTCACCATGAGCCTGACGGTATTTCTCGATAGCGGTCAGACGGGCTGTGATATGGCCCTTGTCATCATCGACACCTCGGCCATACATATAGCCATCACGAATATCCAGTTGGAACGGATCGCTAGTCCAGATCTGGTCTCTATCTGCAGGCTGCACATCGTAGTGATTATAAAAAATCAAGGTCTTCGCATCCGCTTTTGCACTGGCAAAGGTGGCCATTACAAAAGGAGCTGCATAGGATTCATCCAAGATGACCTGTGCCCCTGCTGCTTGAAAGACCTCCTTGAGATAGCTGGCGGTTTCAGATAGCCCTGTCTGTTGGGCAAAGATGCTTCTCTTAGCAATCAGCTCTTTCAAAACAGACAGGTAGTGTCCCACAATTCCATCCTGTTCAACGATTTCCAGCTGTTTCATACTTTTCTCCCCCAAAACACAAATACGGCGTGCTTACACACGCCCATATTTGCCTCTATGTGAATATATTCTTTTCGCTAATGAGATTAGTTTGTAGAAGGCGCACCTTCCCAAGCTGGCACATCAACACCATTTGAAGAGTCACTGAGGATTTTAGCCACTTCATCGGTTTGGTAAGACTTAATCAAAATCTTGATAGCATCAGCCTTGTCTGATTTTTCCCAATCTTTTTGAGCAGCAATCACGTTTACCCATTGTTTAGATTCAGCATTGATTTCTTCTTTGAAGAGAACAGTTGCGTAGTCTACGCCTGCATCAACAGCATAGTTATTGTTGATGATAGCTGCATCTACTGATGTACGAGTAGAAGCTGTTTGGCTTGCATCCAATTCTTTGATGTCCAATTTCTTAGGATTTTCTGAAATATTGACCTTGGTTGCCAATTCTTCACCAGATACATCCAGTTTGATCAAACCAGCAGTTTGAAGAAGATAGAGGGCACGGCTTTCATTTGTTGCGTCATTTGGTACAGAGATGACTGCTCCATCTGGTAATTCAGAGATGTCAGTGTATTTTGCCTTATCACCATCCAAACCAGAGAAGATACGCAGTGGACTGATGAGCGTGTCTGCCGCAGCAACCAAGTCACCCTTGTTTTCTGTATTCCAGTTATTGAGGAAGTTGTAGTGTTGGAAAGCATTGACATCAATTTCACCATTGGCCAAGGCCTTGTTTGGTTGCGAGTAGTCAGTGAATTCTACAAACTCTAAAGTGAGTCCTTCCTTCTTAGCATTTTCGCTCACCTTATCCCAAAGCTGCTCAGTCGCATCTGTTTGTGTCATAATCCCAACTTTGAGTGTGTTCTTGTCCTCTTTGCTATTGCCACCTGATGATGGGGCACAAGCAGCCAAAGCTGCAACTGACAGAGCAGCTACTGCTGCAAAACCAAATACTTTTTTAAAGTTCATAAGATAAATCTCCATTTCCTAGATCAACATGTGGTTGACCTGTATTTAACTGTACCTATCTTATCATAAGAAGCTTCAAATGACTAGTAGAGATTTTTTAAGAGCTCCTTTAAAAATTTTTATGTCCTTTTTGTAATCGATATAGTTTTCGGCTATAACCATTGTTACAAAAAAACCAGTCCTGAAGACTGGTCATCATATGAACTTTACAAACTTTGCACCAAATATTCAAATAAGCGATGATTATTTGCACAGTTTTTAGCTAGAAATTCTGGGTGCCATTGGATGCCTAAGATGGACTGCTGCCCCTGGCTCTCATAGGCCTCGATGGTGCCATCACGGGGATCGTGGGCAGTGGCTACCAGACCTGGTGCCAGGTCCTTGATGGATTGGCGGTGGAGGGAGTTGATCTGGGTCCCTGCCTGAAAGAGCTGGCTAACCCGGCTATTGGGACGGATTTCCAGAGAATGAGATGTCCCACTGACATCCTCCTGCCAATGGCCTTGAATGGATTGGTGTAGACTGCCGCCCAAGGCCACATTAAGCAACTGCATACCACGGCAGACCGCAAAAATGGGTTTCTTTTGGCGCAGGGCTTCCTTGATCAGGGCCAATTCAAACTGGTCCCTGGCCAGAGAATAGTCATCACTGTCGATTTCCTTTTCTTGACCATAAAAACGGGGATCCACATGTTGGCCGCCAGACAGGATGAGCTTATCGACCATATCCACATAGTCCTTGGCTAATTCAGGATTGCCAATCGGAATGACGATGGGCAATCCACCTGCCTGCTTGACTCCTTCAGAGAGATCCTTGGCCACTGCCACGTATTTGATGCCAGACATAGCCGGCATTTCCTTTTCATTTCCTGTAATTCCAACAATGACCTTGGCCATATCTGCACCATCCTTTCCAAAGGTTTTTTTCTATCTTAACATGCTCCTTTCTTTCTGTCTAATATATAAAATTTAAGAGGGGATAAAGATTTTTAAAGGAAAAACGAGTTTGGGACAAAAGTAGTTCCAAACTCTATTTTTTCGTTTTAGATACTTATAGCGCAGTGGTTGAGTGGGCTCTATTGCGCTGATAAATCAGCTTTTACAGCCCTATACGATTGATGCGAACAGAGTTCGCTCCATTTCCAACCTCCAAAGGTTCCCCAAACCTTTGGAGCTGTGCGGAGGTGGGACGACGAAATCGAATTTCTCCGAAAGTACCGATTTCTGTCCCACTCTCGCTTGGATGTTCTTACAAAATGATCCTTGTCCAGCTCCACCCAGTCATCATCAGCGGACAATTCAAAGTCCTGAACCTGGCTGGATATCTGCCGCAGTTGCTGGCGGGCCAGGCTGGGAGAAAGGGAAAGGTTGGCCGACAAGAGGTACTGGGTATAGGGATGCTGGGGATTGGCAAAGAGTTGGTCAGCTGGCGCCAACTCGACCAAGGCCCCCTTGTAGAGGACGGCAATCCGCTGGGCAAAGTGTCTGACCACTGTCAAATCATGGGAAATAAAGAGGTAGGAAAGGTCAAATTCTTCCTGCAAGTCTGCCAGAAGCTGCAAAATCTGGGCCTGAATGGACACATCCAAGGCAGATGTCGGCTCGTCACAGACCACAAATTGGGGACGGCTCACCACTGCACGGGCAATGCCAATCCGCTGGCGCTGGCCACCACTAAAGGATTTGGGCCGTTTATGCACAGCATCTCCAGTGATGCCCACCCGCTCCAAAATCGCCAAGGCCATCTTCTCAGCCTCCTCCTTGGGCCACCTGTAAAGGGGTTCCTTGACCAAGTCCAAGGCAGATAAGTAGGGATTGAGGGATGAGTAGGGATCTTGGTAGATGATTTGTAAGGCCTGGTTAGCCAAGTCTTCCTGGCTAAACCCAACATAGTCCACCTGGCCCTGACTGGGTTGCTCCAGACCAAGAATCAACTTAGACAGGGTGGACTTACCACTGCCTGATTCCCCTACTAAGCCCAGTGTCTCCCCCTTGTAGAGGGTCAGATTGACACCATCCACTGCTAGCTGATATTGGTCTTGACCAAAAATGTTTTTCTTGCTGTATATTTTTTGAACATCACTGACGGTGATGAGGGCTTCCTTGGGCATCTAGTCAAGCTCCCTTCTAACAAAATGAGTATCTGAAACCGCCACAAGCGGGCCGTCTGGGTAAGTCGATGGACTGTCTTGAAGCTCTTCCCTGTCCAGACGAGCTGCCTGCAGGAGTTCTTGGGTGTAGGGATGCAAGGGATTGTCAAAAATATCATCGACAGTCCCTTCCTCCACCACCTGGCCAGAACGCATGACCTTGACCTGGTCGCAAAGACCTGCAATCACACCAAAGTCATGGCTGACAATGATGACCGTTAGACCCAGACTTTCCTGCAGCCCCTTGATCAGGGCCAAAATCTGAGCCTGGATGGTCACATCCAGAGCCGTCGTCGGCTCATCAGCAATCAGAACCCGTGGCTCTGCCAAAAGAGCCATAGCAATCAAAATCCGCTGCCGCATGCCTCCAGAAAATTCAAAGGGATATTGGTTGAGGCGCTGTAGGGGATTGGGGATGCCAACCTTTGACAGAATGTCCAACATCTTTTCCTGACGCTCTTGAGCGCTCAAACCTGGGCTAAAACGCTCAATGATTTCTTCCAGATGGTAGCCGATCTTGCGCAGGGGATTTAAGGAAGTCATGGGGTCCTGGAAAATCATAGCCATAGGCAGGTGCTCATAATCCGAAAGAGGCCTGCCTTCCAACTCCAGACGGTCATAAGTTACCTGCACTTCTTTGGGTGCAATGCCCATCATCGACTTGACGGTCAAGCTTTTTCCGCTGCCGGATTCTCCAACGATACCTAAAATTGTGCCCTGGGGAACCGAAATAGAAACATCCTTCACCAGAACTTGGGACTGCTTGCCCTTCTTGGTGTGAATGGTCAGATTTTCTAAAGAAATACTGCTTATCATCAGCTCACCTCCTTCCGCAAACTATCTCGAATCAAATCCCCTATATTATTGAAGGAATAAATGGTCAAAAGGATAAAGAGACCTGGCAAAATCGCCATATAGGGCGCACTCTGCAAGGTGGATTGGGCATTTTGCAAGAGACTTCCCCAAGAAGCCAGAGGTTGCTGGATACCAATCCCTAGGAAAGAAAGGGCTGATTCCGTCATGATGGCGGACGAAATACTGCTGCTCGCTGCCACGATGAGAGTGGGCAGGATAGAGGGCAAAATATGCCGCCTAATAATGGTCAAGGGTTTGACCCCGATAAAGCGAGCATAGCTGACATAGTCATGGGTCTTGGCTGATAGGGTCTCCGCCCGAATCAGTCTCGAAATCCGCATCCAGGAGAAACCGCCAATCACGATAATAATGGTTGTTAGGCCTGGCTTCAGAAAGACACTGAGAACAATGACCAACACCAGCCAAGGAATGGAAGAGAGGACATCAACCGTCCGCATCAGGATACTGTCCATCAAGCCCCCAAAGTAACCTGCTACAATCCCGACCAGACTTCCAATCAAGACTGAAGCCAGCATGGCTAGAACCCCTACCAAAAGGGAAATTCGACCACCATAAAGAACTCGGGCAAAGTAATCTCGGCCCACATTGTCTGTACCAAACAGATGGTCGAGGCTAGGTGGCTGATTCATCTGACTGACATTGGTGGTATTGGGATCCAAAGGCAAGACTGGAGCCAGAAGAGACAAGGCCACCAATAGGAGCAAAAAGAGGACGGAAAAGAGATAGAGAGGTGAGGAAAACAACTCTTCCTTTAACTGTTTAAAAAACATCAAGACTCACCTCCTCTGCTAATACGGGGATCCACAATAGAATAGAGAACATCGGACAGGAGATTGCCCAAAATCACCAAGCTAGCGGAAAAGAGCATGACCGCCATAATCACAGGATAATCCAAGGCCCTCGTTGCCGAAGTCAGGTAAGGCCCCACTCCAGGCCAAGCAAAGATGGTTTCCGTAATCAGAGCTCCCGTAACCAGCATAGGCAGGGCCATCCCGATTTGAGTAACGATTGGAATCATGACATTACGGACAACGTGCTTGCCAAAGATTTCCTTCTTGCTAGCCTGAAAGGCCTCCTGAACAGTCACATAATCCTTGTCCACCTCCACGATGGCAGAGGTCCGGATATAACGAATCAAATCCGGCATAAAGGCCATGACCAGGGTCAAATAAGGCAAAACCAGATGAGAAAGGTAATCCCCAAAATCTCCTTCCTTCCCTAACGTATGCATCCCAACAAAGGGGAAGAGATTGAGCCGATAGCCAAAAATATAAATCAAAATCATGGCAAACCAGAAGGTTGGTACAGCAATGCCCACTGAGGCAAAGCCATCAATGGCACGGTCCAGCCACTTGCCTCGATTGGCCGCAGAAAGAAGCCCTAAGCCAATAGCCAAAAGGAGGGCCGTCACATAGGCTGGCAGGACCAAGGCCATGGTATTGGGGATTTTCTCTGCCAGATCCTCTGCGATACTGTGATGGGTCAATAGAGAATTTCCAAAATTTCCATGCAAAACATTATTCAACCAGACAAAATACTGAACCAAAAATGGCTGATTAAGGCCATTCTGCTCCTTCAAAATCTCGACTTGCTCAGCTGTCATATTGGGTGTGGTGAGAGAGTCAATGACATCAAAAGGGGCCAGCTGAATCAGGGAAAATACGATAAAGGAAATCATCAAGAGAAGGGGAATGGCCTGGGCCACTCGCTTAAGAATGTATTGAAACATAGTACTCCTATAACGCGGACAAGACTGGCAAAGCCAGTCTCTGTCCTATTTATTAGTCTTCAATCGTTAGATGCGACGGATCTTCAAAGGTATAGATTGGTACCAGACCAGCTTCTTTTACCCCTTTAACCCGTTTATTAACAGCCAAAATCTTCTTGTTGTCCACAATTGGATAGATAGCCGCCTCGTCAGCCAATGCTGCCTGCAAGTCATCATAGATGGCTTCCCGTTTGGCCTTGTCCAGCTCCACTGCTCCTTTTTCAAAGAGACCATTGATGGTGTCTGAATTGAGCTTGAAGTAGTTAGAAGCCCCACCCGCTTTGAACAGACGGGCATACTGATCAGGGTCATTTCCCATGATGTAGCCACCCAAGAAGAGTTTGTAGGCAGTGGACCCTTCCTTACGCAATTCTGTAAAGAGGGCAGTTGAGTCGCCACCGGCCAACTCCACCGTGATACCTACCTTAGCCAACTGTTCTTGAATCAGGGTTGCCTGCAAGCTTTGAGCAGGATCAGACGAGTTAAAGCCCAAATTGAGCTTGAGGTTGCTGACACCAGCTTCTGCTAGAAGAGACTTCGCTTTCTCAATGTTTTGCTTATATTTTTCTACCTTTTCTGTTGCATAAGGGTTAGCAACTGGCAGGAAGGAATATGGCGTTTCATAATATTTCTTATCTAGGTAAGCCGCCTGGTTCATCTCATCCTTGTTGAGGGCAAAGAGGATGGCTTGACGCACACGAACATCGGACAATTCTGTGGTCGATGTGTTGAGACCTAGATAACCAACACGGTTTTCAGTATAGGCATAAGTCTTGATATCCTTACTCTCTAAGTCTGCGATATCTGTAGGGAGGACAAAGGAAGCATCCACTTCACCAGTTTGTAAGGCTACCTTCCGGGTATCTGCACTCGTAATGATGCGCAAGACAAGGTTATCAATCTCCGGTTCTCCCTTGTAGTAGTGCTCATTCGCTTCCAACTTGATATACTGACCATGTTTATACTCAACAAACTTATAAGGACCTGTTCCCACTGGTGTGTTAGTCAGTTGGCTAACAGAAAAATCTGGTTCGTCATTATAGACATGTTCTGGGATGATATAGGTTTCTGTCACAATGTTATCCAAGGCTGGAGCGCTCACCGCTGGTAGGACAAACTTGACAGTGTAATCATCCACTTTTTCAAAAGTGACTGGCTGCCCATTGATATAGAGACCATCGGCATTACCATTTTCTTCCTTAACCTTTTGCTGGTAGGTAAAGATGACATCATCGGCGTTGAAGGCTTCGCCATCAGACCACTTGACATCCTGGCGCAATTTAACCGTGATGCTGAGACCATCTTCAGCAATCACATAGCTTTCTGCCAGTTCATTGACATAAGAACCATCTGCCTCTACCCGAATCAGTGGGGAATAAAGGAAGTTCGTCAAGGTCAAACCCCAACGGTCGCTGGTATTAATGGGATTGGTCGAACTTGGGTCCCCGTCAATAGCATAGGTAAAGGTCTCTGTGTCCGCAGACGAAGAACTTGTTGTTGTTGATTCACTGGACCCGCAAGCTGCCAAACTCACAATCGCCACAGCCACAAAAAGTCCACTTATAAGTTTCTTTTTCATATCCAACTCCTTTAAAGTGTTCCTTGTCATCATACCAATAAAAGAGAAGCTTGTACAATATAAAAATTTTAAATGGACTTAAAAAAAATATATAGAAGAACAAAAAACCAACCTTACCGGTTGGTTCTTGTTATTGGCTATAGCAAAGCATTTCGACCTCTAAAATGATTAACAATCAGAGTGACCACAGCTCCTAAACTTAGACCAATTAAAAAGATTGGAATCCATGAATAGTCTATTGTTTTCTTTGGTACCTCTTCTACTACCTTGTTCGTTGTATCAGTAATTTGAATAGGATTTGCAAAGAAATTAAATAACTGATTGGCATCTACTCCTTGCGTACGAGTATTTGCTAAAATTTTTGAAAAGCCTTCTGTATAGGAGCGATTTTCATCTAAACCTGTCTGACTCGTATCCGATAATGAATTAGTATTTTTGATTACGGTCTGTACATTACTTTGAATTGATTTTGCATCCGCAACAAGGTTCTCAAACTGTTGGGAATTATTTTCAATAGCCTTAGACCCATTAGCTATTGCGTCTACTGTATTAGATGTTCCATCAATTAGGTTTTTAAACTGATTGTAAAGGGAGTCATCGTTATACTCATAAAAGGCCATATTATTACTCTGGTCTTTAGTTAAACCAAAATTTAGAGTATCTCTATGATCCTTCCAACTATCGTAAATTCCTTGTATAATTCCTTTAGTTGATCCATACCACAGTTTCAAATCATTAATCTCAGCATTGAAGTAATTTTCCGGAACCTCTGCTCCACTGATATCCTTTATTTTAGCATCTAACTCTTTGATAAGGAGATCTAGATTGACAATTGATTGGCTAACGTCGCTAATGTTGCTCTCTCCGATACCTTTAAAATCTACGACATCCTGCATCGCAATTCGATTGGCCAAACTACTAATTTGAATATTGCCATACATAGCAAAAACAGAATTAGGACTTGCTGATTTAAAACCTTCAGCAGTTGAAACACCTAATAAGCTATCAAAGGTCGCACCAGGAGCTCCATATAAAAGTGTAATCATTTGAGAGGACTTTTCTATATTTTGGAAAAGAGTTAAATATGTTTCAAATTGATCATTTGCTACATATTTATAAAAATCCTCTTTAGAATCCTTAGGATACAACACGAATGTTTCAGTTGATTTGAGAATAACATGACCATCTTTATTAGTCCACTCAATAAACAATTGACCATTTGAAAGCTCTTCTAAGCTGACATCTAGTACAATATCAAACACTTTCGCATCCGTTCCGCTACTATTATCCAACTTGATAATCCCGTTTACAGCAAGTGGACTGACAGTGCCAGTTGGAAGAGCTGAAGATTGGTAACTATCTCCTGCTGGTACTGAAATTTGAAGTACTTTTTTAGCTGTTTGCTTGGTAGTTGCACTCGCAACAAAGGGAGCAATAGATACTCCACCCGTCTGTACCCCGAATGCTTGAGCATATTGGGCAATCAATTGTAGACGTGATTTATAATTTTGACTCTGTTGCGCAGTAAGCACCTGATTCCCAACTAAAGTATCTAGTTGATAATCAGCGGCGTTCACAGAAATCCCTGCAAGCATATTGTTCAATTGCGTAATATAGGCAGTTGAAGATAGGTTATCTGTGGAACCGAAAGACTGACTAAGTTTTTGGGCAAGTGCTAAGCGAGCATTCACTTCTGTTTGATTTACTTTTAGTTCATCAAGAACTGTCTTTAAATCTCCGCCTGAACCATTCTCATCAGGTATCGGTATTTCAATAGTTTGATTAAAGAATTGTTGGTAGAGCTTCTTCTCCAGTTCAATTAAATGTGCACGCTCTGTAATCAATTGATTTTTTTGACTATTTAGTAGAGAAAGTGCCTCGGACAATTTTCCTTGATAATCATTCACTTTTTTTTCCAAAGCATTCAAAGCCGGATCTTTGGGGTCTGTTTGTCCGACCGTAGTAGGTGCTGGTTGTTCTTGATAAAACAGTGCTAGTTGCGACAAGATATTCGTATTTAACTTGTCAAACTTTTCAAAATCCAACTCCTCCTGTTTTGCAATAGCAGCTTGAGCATTTTTTAAATTCTGACCAGAAGCCGAATTATAGTTTTTAACATATTGTTCAATAAGCGGAAGCTGCCCATTTAATCCTGAATTTGTCTGCTTAAGGATATTTGTTGTAGAAGTAACAAAACTATTCTGAGCTGTAATCATCGATTGGTTAAGAGAGTTAAGTGTTGTTGTCCCTGAAATTAAACTACCATACTGTGGAGCCATATTTTCAAATGGAGTCTTCACCTGATCAGTCAGAGTAGTTACAAATACTTCTTGATTTTGTAAACTAGCATTCATCTGATTCTCAGCTTCAGCTAAGCTATTGGCTACACTGGCATAATACATTTCAACAACATCACTATTAAGATTATGCAATGCGGAGACAATCTCATCTTGTAAAACAAGTGTCGCCAACCGATCCGACTTAGCTTGTACTTTATATTCCACATTAGCTTTTACTGGATTAATATTTTGGAAAGTTAGGATATCCTGTGAAAAACTTTGGGGTAGATAGATGACAGCGTCAACCGTACCTTTTTCAAAAGCTGTTGTTGCCACAGAACGTGAAACTACCTGCCATTCATACTTGTCATCGCTAGATACCTGATTGACAAATTCCTTACCAAAATTGTATTTTTTCCCATTAAAATCAGAACTTGCATCTTCATTTACAAGAGCAATAGTCGGTGTCCTTGCCTCAACAACCTCTTTTTCTGACTTGATACTGGAATAACCTAAGTACCCTGCAGAAGCGATTAAAACAACTGACCAAAAGAGTATTCCAAGACCTCGCAAACTCCATTTCTTTTTCATGATAAATCTCCCCCTTGTTCTAAAAGCCAAAAACTTCTTCCTCTTCCACTGCCTTCTGAGTATAACCGAGGAAAATTTCTACATAACTTGAGCCATCACTTGGAATAACATGATAAAAAGGAGTATTTATTTCCAAATCGTTCTCCTCCAAAGACACTAGCAGTAGAGCATATGCCCTTTCAGTCATGATATTGAAGTCCCCCATCACTCTTGTTTTAATCAATGATTCTACAATAAAGTAAGAAGAAAAACGATACCCAGAAAGAGAGAATATCCCTTCAGCAATAGGAAGAAAAAATTCAATATCCACCATTTCATCCAAGGGAGTATTGTTCAAACTATAAAAGACTGGTCCTTTTATCGTATAACCTGCATCTACAATTCCCTCTATAAAAGTTTGAAAATGCTGTTCAAATTCTAAGTAATGAAAGGTCACCCGTTTTCTCACAACATTCTGGTGAGCAATTTTCTCTACTTCTCGAACACTTGGAACTAACTTCATAAGTTTTCACTAACCTCACAATACAAATCAGTAACCTGATCTCCACACAGGTCCAGTACTACGTGGTAAATCGTCATCAGAGTACAATTATCCTTAGCAATCTTTTCCTCAATTTCCTTATAAGGAAACTCTTCATCTTGATTGTAGTGACGGTAATAATAGTCCGTTGTTAAATTAAACTCTTCTTGATAGAAAAAGGGAAGAGAATCATCTAAAACCTCTATTTCATTACCAATCGGTACCATAATCAAAAATTCACCAGACTCATCATAAGGATTGTATTTGTAGACAAGTGGGCCATCAAAATAACAACCGTTCTCAATTAAAAACTGTTTAAACGGAGCCATTACCTCAACGACATTCTCAAAGATATCTCCTTCTGGATCAACCGTAGCATCAAAACCAGCTAGATGATGGAGATTTAGTTGACGTTTTTTAAATTTCATTTTTTCACCTTTATTACGAAAATTATTTTGAAAAACTATACAGATATAGTATACCATTTTTATATGAAATGAGCACTCATTTTTTCACCCCAGTTCCAAACGTTTTAATTTCATAGAGAAACTCGAGTCACGATTAAGAATTGAAAATAGTTTTTGTTTCGTTCTTGTGAGGTGTGTTGATGACTTGTTTGCATTTATCTCTTTTGTTTCTCTTTATTTTTTCGTATCTTCCATAGAATGATGCGGATAAGCCAGTATAAAAGTATTCCTATTGTTGCCAGACGTAGAGGAAATTCCAGAGGGTTATTTTGTTCGTTCAGTTTAAGACCCAAATAAATAATTCCCAAAAACAGACCTGCTT
>NZ_JBHCHN010000030.1:0-12523 GCF_041802885.1 Streptococcus sp. | reverse complement strand
GTTACCATTTCAATCCAAGTTTTACTTGGGCGCGTAGCTCAGATGGTTAGAGCGCACGCCTGATAAGCGTGAGGTCGGTGGTTCGATTCCACTCGTGCCCATTATTCAAGAGATGGAGAATTACTCAAGAGGCTGAAGAGGACGGTTTGCTAAATCGTTAGGTCGGGCAACCGGCGCAAGGGTTCGAATCCCTTATTCTCCGTAGTTAACGAGATTATCTTAGGATATTCTCGTTTTATTGTATCTGCATGTTGAGGAGTTTTTATGAATCGGTATAAAAAATCTAAATTGATTGTTGTAGTCTCAGTTTTGTCTGTTTTTTCTTTATCGCTTTTGTTTCTAACTGCCTATCAAGGTCTGGAAATTCCATTTCTCACGAGTGGGGCTAGGCAAACCGTTTCGTTTTTTGGTAGCGTAGTTTCAAGGCCAACTCAGTTTTTGTCAAAACAAAAAGACTATTTGACTGATTTGATTTCTGCCTATAAAGAAAATCAGGAATTAAAAAGCACTCTGTCAGACCTGGAGAATGCTGTTTCAGAGATGGAATCTTTAAAGAACGAGAATGAAAGTCTGCGAAAGAACCTTGAGATGAAAGAACAGCATGCGGACAAGCGTTTCTTTTCTGCCTTGGTTTCTGAACGTTCCCCGCATTCTTGGAATCAGAAGTTAATGCTGAATATTGGTCAAGATGATGGGTTAACGACAGATATGCTCGTGGTTGCCAATGGGGCTCTGATTGGGGCTATTGATTCTCTTGATGGGCATTCCACAACGGTTAAGCTTTTGACAAATTCAGATGAGTTTTCTAAAATTCCGGTCAAAATTGCTTTAGACACAACGGATGTTTATGGCATTCTTTCTGGTTACGATACGGACAGTCATTCTTTTGTGGTTAATCAATTGAATAGCAACGCAGAAATTCCAGTAGGTAGCAGCGTGGTTACCAGTGATTTGGCTGGGGGTACTCCGTCTAATATTCCGATTGGAAAGGTTGCTTCTGTGAAGACAAGTTCGAGCAGTCTTAATCGAGAGTTGTATATTACGCCATCGGCTAATTTTTCCAATATTTATGCCGTAATGGTAGTGGGGCAATAACGATGAAAAAAGAATATCTCACTTATTTGGCGCCCGTGATGACTTTCTTGGCCTTTCTTCTGGATGGACAGTTATCCACGCTATTGATTAATTGGCTGCCAGGTTCGATCCTCGTTTCGAGCCATATCCTACTGATAGTTGCTATCTTTCTTTCCTTTCAGTTGTCGATAGTTTATAGTGTGTCTCTCTTTGCTGTCATGGGTCTATTGTACGATTTGTACTATTTTGGAGTTCTTGGAATTGCTGTCACCCTCTTGCCTTTGGCAGTTTACCTAATTTATTATTTTTATCAAAACCTATCATTTAAGACGATTACCAATCATATTATTTTAGTTGTCATTTTATTTGTTTTTAAATTTTTTGCATTTTTATTGGCTCGGTTATTTTCTTTGACAAATTTATCTATGTTCATCTTCGTTTTCAACGATTTGTTGCCGACCTTGGTTTTTAATTCAATTCTTCTGCTTTTGTTGCAACCCTTACTAAAACCGCTATTTGGAATCACGAATAAGACATAAAATTGTAATAAACGCGTAACATACAGGCGCGTTTTTTTTGTTAAAATGATATAGTCATAAAGAATAGAGGAGTTTATCTAGTTATGAAGAAAAAAATCGTAGCAACACTTTTATTGAGTACAATTGCTTTAACAAGCTTTGCTAGTGTAGTATCAGTAAAAGCGGATGATACGGATAGTCAAATTGCAGCACAGGATAGCAAAATTAATGAGATTTCTGCTAAACAGGCAGCTGCTCAAGCAGAGGTTGATGCTATTCAAGCTCAGGTAGACACCATTCGTGCAGAACAAGAAAAATTGACTGCGGAAAATGAAAGATTGGAAGCAGAATCTCAAAAATTGATTGCAGAGATTGAACAACTGACTGCAGATATTATTGCCCGTGATGGTGCTTTGAAAGAACAAGCACGTAGCGCTCAGACAGACGCTTCAGCTACAAGCTATATCAACACAATCTTAGATTCAAAATCGATTGTAGATGCTGTTTCTCGTGTTAATGCGATGCGTGAAATTGTTTCAGCTAATAATCGTATGTTGGAACAGCAAAAGGCTGATAAGGAAGCCCTTGCTAAGAAACAAGAAGAAAATCAAGCAGCTATCAATACGGTTTGGGAAAACCAACAGAAGTTAGCAGCTGATCAGAAAAACCTTGAGACACAAGAGGCAGCTCTTCAAGCAGCACAATTAAACTTAGCGGCTGAAAAAGCAACTGCTGAAGATAAAAAAGCAGAATTAGTTGCTCAAAAAGAGGCAGCTGAGAAAGCAGCTAGAGAAGCTGCAGCACGTCAGGCAGCTTATGAAGAAGAGCAAAGAAAAATTCGTGAGCAACAACAAGCGGCAGTAACGCCGGTTGCACCAGTTGCCACTACACCAGCTGCTTCTACACCGGCAGCATCAACGCCAGTGGCCTCTACACCAGTAACTTCCACTCCAGTAACCACTCCTGTGACGTATAGCAGTGCAGGGAACACTTACCCAGTTGGTCAATGTACTTGGGGTGCTAAACAAGCAGCTCCTTGGGTTGGGAACTATTGGGGAAATGCCGGTCAATGGCTCGGCAGTGCACGTGCAGCTGGATTCAGCACAGGTTCAACGCCTCGAGTTGGTGCTGTAGCAGTATGGACAAATAGCTACTATGGTCACGTTGCTGTTGTAACAGCTGTTAATGGTTCACAAATTCAAGTTGTAGAATCAAACTATGCAGGTAATATGTCAGTTGGAAACTACCGTGGTTGGTTCAATCCAGCAGCTGATGGAATTGCAGGCTATATCTATCCATAAGTATTAGTGAAATGTGGTTTTCCACATTTCTTTTTTGATTGAAAAATGATTGAAAAAACGTTAAAATGGTAGAGAAGAAAAATTTGGAGGATATCATGGCGTTTTCTGACTTAAAGTTGTTTGCACTTTCGTCCAATCAGGAACTAGCAGCAAAGGTTGCAAAGCAAATTGGTTTTCCACTTGGAAAATCTACAGTTCGTCAATTTTCAGATGGTGAGATTCAGGTCAATATTGAAGAGTCTATTCGTGGTATTCATGTCTATATTCTCCAATCAACGAGTTCACCTGTTAATGATAATTTAATGGAAATTTTGATTATGGTGGATGCCTTGAAACGGGCCTCTGCAGAGTCAGTAAATGTTGTTATTCCTTACTATGGATATGCCCGTCAGGACCGAAAGGCACGGGCCCGTGAACCTATTACCTCCAAATTGGTAGCCAATATGCTGGAAACAGCTGGCGTGGACCGGATTTTGACCATTGATTTGCATGCAGCACAGATTCAGGGCTTCTTTGATATTCCAGTCGATCACCTGATGGGAGCGCCTTTGATTGCTGATTATTTTGAACGTAGAGGAATGACAGGAGAGGGTTATGTTGTCGTTTCTCCAGACCATGGTGGAGTGACCCGTGCTCGGAAGTTAGCTCAGTACTTAAAGACACCGATTGCTATTATTGATAAGCGTCGTAGCGTTAACAAGATGAATACTTCAGAGGTCATGAATATCATCGGGAATGTTGAAGGGAAGACCTGTATTCTAATTGATGATATGATTGATACGGCTGGTACTATTTGTCATGCGGCAGATGCTTTGGCTGAAGCCGGTGCGGTTGAGGTTTATGCTTCTTGTACTCACCCTGTTTTGTCTGGTCCTGCCATGGACAATATCAGCCAGTCTGCCATTAGGAAATTGGTAGTCTTGGATACGATTGCGATTCCTGAGGATCGCTTGATTGATAAGATTGAATTGATTTCAACAGCTGATCTGCTGGCGGAAGCGATCATCCGAATCCATGAGAAACGGCCTTTGTCTCCGTTGTTTAACAGCTAAGGAATATATGTGAAAGATGAGAGTTATTGCTAATCAATGGCTCTTTTTCTAGTGTCAATTTTCTGAAAATTATATTATAATAAAAAGATAAAAGAAATATGAGGTGCTAAGATGGATTTGAGCCAGCGTTTTAATAAGCAGTTAGACCGAATCGAGGTTTCTATGATTCGGCAATTTGATCAGTCAATTTCAGATATTCCTGGAATTTTAAAATTGACCTTGGGGGAACCTGATTTTACGACGCCTGATCATGTCAAGGAGGCAGCCAAGGCGGCTATTGATGCCAACGAGAGCCGCTATACGGGGATGGCTGGCTTGCCGGCCTTGCGGGAGGCTGCTTCAGAATTTTTGGCAGAAAAATACAATTTATCTTATGCGCCAGACAATCAGATTTTGGTGACTATTGGGGCGACAGAGGCCTTGTCTGCTTCTTTAGTGGGTATCTTGGAGGCAGGGGATACTGTTCTTTTGCCAGCGCCGGCCTACCCTGGTTATGAGCCTATTGTCAATATGGTAGGGGCGGATATCGTTGAAATTGATACGACAGCCAATGATTTCGTCTTGACGCCTGAGATGCTGGAGGCAGCCATTTTGGAGCAAGGGGATAAGCTTAAGGCGGTCATCCTCAACTATCCGGCCAATCCGACTGGGGTGACCTATTCCCGTGAGCAGATTCAGGGATTTGCGGAAGTCTTGAAAAAATACCCAATCTTTGTCCTGTCCGATGAGGTCTATTCTGAATTGACCTACACTGGAGAACCTCATGTTTCCATTGCAGAATACTTGCCTGAGCAGACGATTTTGATTCAAGGTTTGTCCAAATCCCATGCTATGACCGGTTGGCGGATTGGTCTCATTCTCTCTTCTCCGATGATTATCAGCCAGCTCATTAAGAGCCACCAGTACTTGGTGACGGCGGCGGCTACTCCTATGCAGTTTGGCGCCATCGAGGCCCTTAAAAACGGTAAGGATGATGCTCTGCCGATGCGGGAGGAGTATCGGGTTCGTAGGGATTATATCATCGAAAAGATGACCGATTTGGGCTATAAAATCATCAAGCCGGATGGGGCCTTCTATATTTTTGCCAAAATACCAGCTGACTTTAATCAGGATTCCTTTAGTTTCTTGCAGGATTTTGCCCGGAAAAAGGCTGTGGCCTTGATTCCAGGAGCGGCCTTTGGCCAATTTGGAGAAGGTTATGTTCGGATTTCTTATGCGGCCAGCATGGAAACCATCAAAGAAGCCATGAAACGCTTGAAGGAATACATGGAAGAATGCAAAGGCTAGAAACAAGGGGCCTGGTCCTCTATAATCGAAACTTTCGCGAAGATGACAAGCTGGTCAAGATTTTTACCCAAGGGGCCGGGAAGCGAATGTTCTTGGTTAAACATGCCAGCAGGTCCAAGCTGACAGCTGGGATTCAGGCCTTGACCCTGGCAGACTACAGTGTCAAATTGAATGAAGAGGGTCTGGGTTATATTGATGATGTTCATGAGATTCAGACCTTTAAGGAGATTCAGGGTGACATTTTTCGGCTGGCCTATGCGACCTATGTCGTATCGCTGGCGGATGCCTGTATGCAGGATGGGGTAGCAGATGCGGCACTCTTTGCGTTTGTAGAAAAGACGCTGGAATTGATGGAAGCTGGTCTGGATGCGGAAGTGCTGACCAATATTTTTGAGATTCAGCTTCTGGGGCGTTTTGGGGTTTCCTTGAATTTTCATGAATGTGTCTTTTGTCACCGGACAGGCCTGCCTTTTGACTATTCGTATCAGTATTCGGGAGTGCTCTGTCCCCAGCATTATCAGGAAGATCAAAGGAGACCTCATCTGGATCCCAATCTCTTGTACTTGCTGGACCAGTTTCAATCCATTTCTTTTGCGGACTTGGAGACTATTTCCATCAAGCCTGAGATGAAGAGAAAGCTGCGGCTCTTTATCGACCAGCTTTATGAGGAATATGTCGGTATTCACCTCAAAAGCAAGAAATTTATCGATGATCTGGGCAAGTGGGGCAGCATCATGAAAAAGCAGGATGAATAATAAGCGGAAAGATTGTCTGAGAAGGCAGTCTTTTTGAAACTGAAAATGCTGGTAAAATATGCTATAATAAGGCCAGTAGTGATAGGGAGGAATCAAAGAATGAAGAAAATCGCAGTGGATGCTATGGGTGGAGACCATGCACCAAAGGCCATTGTGGAGGGGGTCAATCAGGCCCTGGCAGCCTTTCCAGATATTGAGGTTCAGCTCTATGGTGATGAGGCCAAAATCAAGGAATATTTGACCCAAACAGAACGGGTCAGCATTATTCATACAAGTGAAAAAATTAATTCGGATGATGAGCCAGCCAAGGCCATTCGGAAGAAAAAGGATGCTTCTATGGTTTTAGCAGCCCGGGCAGTGAAAGAGGGGCAGGCTGATGCAGTTCTGTCAGCCGGCAATACTGGGGCGCTCCTGGCGGCGGGGCTTTTTGTGGTCGGTCGCATCAAGGGCATTGAACGGCCTGGATTGCTCTCGACCCTTCCGACTGTGGATGGTCAGGGCTTTGATATGTTGGATTTGGGGGCCAATGCTGAAAATACAGCCAAGCACCTCCATCAGTATGCGGTTCTGGGAGCTTTTTATGCAGAAAATGTGCGGGGTGTGGCCAAGCCTCGGGTTGGTTTGCTCAATAACGGGACCGAGGACAGCAAGGGCGATCCCCTTCGCAAGGAAACCTATGCTCTCCTAGCTGCGGATGAAAGTCTCAATTTTGTGGGCAATGTGGAAGCGCGTGAGCTCTTAAACGGAGTGGCCGATGTCATTGTCGCGGATGGTTTCACGGGAAACGCTGTGTTGAAAACCGTAGAGGGAACAGCTATATCCATCATGGGCCAGCTCAAATCCGCCATCGAAAATGGGGGCTGGAAGGCGAAGATTGGCTACCTTTTTATGAAGGATGCCCTGCGCTCGCTGAAGAAGACCCTAGACTACTCGGATGCGGGCGGAGCGGTCCTCTTTGGTCTCAATGCACCTGTGGTTAAGGCTCATGGTTCCAGCGATGCCAAGGCTATTTTCAGCACCATCAAGCAGATTCGGACCATGTTGGATAGCCAGGTGGTTCAAAAATCAGTCGAAAAATTTTCTATCAAGGAGGAATAAGATGACAACTGAAGAAATTTACGCACGAATCCAACAGATTTTGTCAGAGTTAAAGGGCGAAGACTTTCTTGTCAGTCCAGATTTGTCCTTGAATGATCAAATTGCAGACGACTCTGTCGAGGTTATGGAATTTATCATTAGCTTGGAAGATGAATTTGGTTTGGAAATTCCTGATCAGGATATTGAAAACCTGCACACCCTTTCAGAAATCGTTTCCTATATTTTCAACAAGCAAAACGTTCGTTAAAAACGGACGTTTTTTATATTTTTAAAAACCAAGATTTGTTAATTCTTTTGTTTTGTATATTGGTGTGTTATAATTTAGATGAAGAACTAGGAAAGGCGAACAATAAATGAAGAAAGAATTGCTTTATTCGGGAAAGGCAAAGGATATTTTTTCAACGGATGATGAAAATTTGATTGTTTCGGTTTATAAGGATCAGGCCACCATGCTCAATGGTGCTCGTAAGGAGACTATTGAAGGCAAGGGAAGCTTGGCCAATCAGATTTCATCTTTGATTTTTGAGAAATTAAATGCAGCAGGGGTGGAGACTCACTTTGTCAAACGCTTGTCCGAAAGAGAGCAACTGAACAAAAAGGTGGAAGTGGTACCGCTAGAAGTAGTCCTGCGAAATGTGGCGGCGGGCTCCTTTGCCAAACGATTCGGAATCGAGGAAGGTCAAACCTTGTCTCGGTCTATTATTGAGTTTTACTATAAAAATGATGATTTGGATGATCCCTTTATCAATGAGGATCATATCGACTTGCTGCAGATTGCGACATCTGAGGAAGTGGACTATATCAAGGCGGAAACCTATCGAATCAATGATTTGTTGAAGGCTTGGTTTGCTCAGATTGGCCTCAATTTAATCGATTTTAAGCTGGAATTTGGTAAGGATAAGGATGGAAAAATCATCTTGGTGGATGAGTTTTCGCCTGATAATTGCCGGCTCTGGGATGCGGATGGGAATCATTTGGACAAGGATGTCTTTCGCAGAGACTTGGGTTCCTTGACCGATGTCTATGAAATTGTTTTGAAAAAATTAGAGGAGTTACACTGATGGATAAGAGAATTTTCGTTGAGAAAAAGGCTCATTTTGGGATTAAGGCGCAGGCTTTGTTGAAGGAGCTGACCCATAATTTGCAGTTGTCTAGCTTGACCAGTCTTCGTCTGGTACAAGTCTATGATGTCTTTAACCTGTCTGAGGCCCTGTTTGAGCGGGCTGAAAAGCATATTTTTTCCGAGCAGGTAACGGATAATCTTTTGGCAGAAGCGGATCTTCGGGCTGAACTGGACCAGTATGCTTTTTTTGCGATTGAAAGTTTGCCGGGTCAGTTTGACCAGCGGGCGGCCAGTTCCCAGGAAGCTCTTTTGCTCTTAGGCAGTGCCAATGATGTGGTGGTGCATACGGCTCAACTTTACTTGGTTAACAAGGACATCGATGCAGCTGAATTGGCGGCCATTCAGAACTACCTTCTCAATCCAGTGGATTCTCGCTTCAAGGATATTCGTCAGGGCATTGCCCAGCAGGATTTTTCTGAGTCCGATAAGACCATTCCAAACTTGGACTTTTTTGCGACCTATTCTGCAGAAGACTTTGCAGCCTACAAGGCGGAGCAGGGCTTGGCTATGGAAGTGGATGACCTGGTCTTTATCCAAGAATACTTCCGGTCTATCGGGCGGGTGCCAACAGAGACTGAGCTCAAGGTCTTGGATACCTACTGGTCTGACCATTGCCGTCATACGACCTTTGAAACGGAATTGAAGGCGATTGATTTTTCAGCATCACAATTCCAGTCTCAGCTGCAAGCCACTTACGACAAATACCTGAAGATGCGGGCTGAGCTGGGTCGTTCTGACAAACCCCAGACTCTTATGGACATGGCGACTATTTTTGGCCGCTACGAGCGGGCTAATGGCCGGATGGATGACATGGAGGTTTCAGATGAAATCAATGCCTGCTCGGTAGAGATTGAAGTGGATGTCAATGGTATCAAGGAACCTTGGCTCCTCATGTTTAAAAATGAAACCCACAATCACCCGACAGAAATTGAACCCTTTGGTGGGGCTGCGACCTGTATTGGCGGAGCCATTCGGGATCCCTTGTCAGGGCGGTCTTATGTTTATCAGGCTATGCGCATTTCTGGTGCAGGCGACATCACCCAACCCTTGGCTGCAACCCGTCCAGGAAAACTGCCACAGCAGGTCATTTCCAAAACGGCGGCTCATGGCTACTCTTCTTATGGAAATCAAATCGGTTTGGCCACGACCTATGTCAAGGAATACTTCCACCCGGGCTTTGTAGCTAAACGGATGGAGCTGGGTGCGGTTGTCGGTGCAGCGCCTAAGGGCAATGTGGTCCGTGAAAAACCTGTGGCTGGTGATCTGGTTATTCTTTTGGGTGGGAAAACCGGTCGCGATGGTGTCGGCGGTGCTACTGGTTCGTCCAAGGTGCAGACGGTCGAGTCGGTGGAAACGGCTGGCGCTGAGGTGCAAAAGGGGAATGCCATCGAGGAGCGCAAGATTCAACGGCTCTTCCGCAATGGTGATGTGACACGTTTGATTAAAAAATCCAATGACTTTGGGGCTGGTGGTGTCTGTGTGGCCATCGGTGAATTGGCGGACGGTCTGGAAATCGATTTGAACAAGGTACCGCTCAAGTACCAGGGTCTCAATGGAACCGAAATTGCCATCTCCGAGTCTCAAGAGCGCATGTCTGTGGTTGTTCGTCCAGAGGATGCTGATGCCTTTATCGCAGCCTGTGCCAAGGAAAATATCGATGCAGTTGTCGTGGCGACTGTGACGGAAAAACCAAGTCTGGTCATGACCTGGAATGGACAGACCATCGTGGATATTGAGCGGAGCTTCCTGGATACCAACGGGGTCCGTGTCGTGGTGGATGCCAAGGTGGTGGATAGCCAGGTAGCTGTACCAGAAGTACGGACGACCTCTCTTGAAAACTTAGAAGCTGATACGGTCAAGGTCTTGTCTGACCTCAACCATGCCAGCCAAAAGGGTCTCCAAACCATCTTTGACTCTTCAGTCGGCCGCTCAACGGTCAATCATCCAATCGGTGGCCGCTACCAAATCACGCCAACCGAAAGTTCGGTGCAGAAATTACCAGTTCAAAATGGAGTGACCAAGACGGCTTCTGTGATGGCCCAAGGCTTCAACCCTTATATCGCAGAATGGTCTCCTTATCATGGAGCGGCCTATGCGGTCATTGAAGCAACTGCCCGCCTGGTTGCGACGGGTAGTCGCTGGTCCCAGGCCCGCTTCTCTTATCAGGAATACTTCCAGCGGATGGACAAGCAGGCAGAACGTTTTGGCCAGCCTGTGGCTGCCTTGCTGGGCTCTATTGAAGCCCAAATTCAGCTGGGGCTGCCTTCCATCGGAGGAAAAGATTCCATGTCTGGAACCTTTGAGGAATTGACTGTTCCGCCAACTCTGGTAGCCTTTGGGGTGACAACAGCGGATGTGGACAAGGTTCTCTCGCCAGAATTTAAGGCCGCTGACCACTCTATCTACTATCTGCCTGGCCAAGCCATTTCAGAAACTATTGACTTTGACTTGATAAAATCAAACTTTGCAAGTTTCGAGGCCATTCAAGCCAAGTATGCCATCACAGCTGCCTCAGCCGTCAAGTATGGAGGCCTGCTGGAAAGCTTGGCCCTGATGAGCTTTGGAAATCGAATCGGTGCCAGAATCGAGCTGGATGAAGTGGCTGGCAGCTTGACCGGTCAATTGGGCGGCTTTGTCTTCACATCAACAGATGAGATTCCAGAAGCCATCCAGCTTGGTCAAACGGTAGCTGACTTTGACCTGACAGTGAATGGCCAGGTCCTTGCAGGTGCCAAGCTCCTTGCTGCCTATGAAGGGAAGCTGGAAGAGGTTTATCCAACCGTATTTGAACAGGCGACAGATTTGCAAGCCGTGCCAGCAGTGGCATCCGATGCGGTCATTCAAGCCCAGGAAAGAGTGGAGCAGCCCCTGGTCTACATTCCTGTCTTCCCTGGTACCAACTCCGAGTATGATTCGGCCAAGGCCTTTGAACAGGCCGGTGCCAAGGTCAAACTGGTGCCGTTTGTAACCCTCAACGAGGCAGCTATTGCCCAGTCTGTGGAGGACATGGTCGCCCATATCCAAGAGGCCAACATCATCTTCTTTGCGGGTGGTTTCTCAGCGGCCGATGAACCAGATGGCTCTGCGAAATTTATCGTCAATATCTTGCTCAATGAAAAAGTACGGGCAGCCATTGATGCCTTTATCGCCAAAGGCGGTCTCATCATCGGTATCTGTAATGGTTTCCAAGCCCTGGTCAAATCAGGCCTTCTGCCTTACGGAAACTTTGAGGATGCCCATGCCAGCAGCCCGACCCTCTTTTACAATGATGCCAACCAGCACGTGGCCAAGATGGTGGAAACCCGGATTGCCAATGTTAATTCGCCATGGTTGGCGGGAGTGGAGGTTGGAGATATCCATGCCATCCCAGTCTCCCACGGGGAAGGAAAATTTGTGGTCACCGATGAGGAATTTGTTCAACTGCGCAATAAGGGTCAGATTTGGAGCCAGTATGTAGACTTTGATGGGCAACCATCCATGGATTCACTCTACAATCCAAACGGTTCCAGCCATGCCATCGAAGGAATTTGCAGTGAAAATGGCCAAATCATCGGTAAGATGGGTCACTCAGAACGCTATGAAGAGGGACTTTTCCAAAACATTCCTGGGAATAAAGACCAAAAACTCTTTGAATCAGCGGTCCGCTATTTCACAGGTCGGTAATGCCCATTCGTCAGATAAAGAGCTCTTTCAATTTAAAAGGAAAAAACATGACATACGAAGTAAAATCGCTCAATGAAGAGTGTGGACTCTTTGGTATTTGGGGCCATCCAGATGCGGCCCAGGTAACTTATTTTGGTCTCCATAGTCTGCAGCACCGCGGTCAAGAGGGAGCGGGAATTGTAACAAACGACAATGGAAAACTGCGGGGACACCGCGATACAGGTCTCCTGTCAGAAGTTTTCAGGTTGCCAGAAGACCTGGATAAACTGACCGGGTCAGCCGCTATCGGCCATGTCCGTTATGCGACAGCTGGCGAAGCCTCCATCAGCAATGTCCAGCCCTTCCTCTATCGCTTTACCAATGAACAGTTTGGTCTCTGCCACAATGGCAATCTGACCAATGCTCTGACCCTGAAAAAGGCCTTGGAGGACCAGGGTGCCATCTTCAATGCGTCATCCGATACGGAAATCCTCATGCACCTGATTCGCCGGAGCCACAATCCGGAATTTCTGGGCAAGGTCAAGGAGGCCCTCAATACGGTCAAGGGTGGCTTTGCCTACCTCCTCATGACTGAGGACAAGATGATAGCTGCGCTGGATCCCAACGGTTTTCGTCCCCTTTCCATCGGAAAAATGAAAAATGGGGCCTGGGT
>NZ_JBHCHN010000029.1:0-9353 GCF_041802885.1 Streptococcus sp. | reverse complement strand
AGCCAGGTCGGCCAGATCCCCACGGACTGTCCCAGAAAACTTCCCCAGGCTTGGCCGCTTTCCAGAGGGCAAAGTCAAAGGGGTGTTCCTTGATGTCAGCTTCCTGGTCCACCCGTCCAGAAGCGCCTGCTTCTAAGTCAGCCAGGGTCTTGTTGGCCAATTTGGCATAGTTCTCAGACTTGGCCACACGGAAGTAGACATCACCAGCCACCTCATAGGCAAAGCCCTTGTCGATCAAGACTTGCACAAAATCAATAATTTCATCCATATAGTCGATAACCCGAGGATTTTGAGTGGCAGGTTTGACGCCCAATTGCTGAACATCCGCTAAAAAGGCTGCGATAAATTTGTCCGAAAAGGCCTTGGTATCCATACCTGCTTCACGCGCACCCTTGATAATCTTGTCATCTACATCGGTAAAATTGGAAATGTAGTGAACGGTGTAGCCCCGGTATTCAAAATAGCGGCGAATGGTATCAAAAGACACCACACTACGCGCATTTCCAATGTGAATGTAATTGTAAACCGTCGGCCCGCAGACATACATCTTAACTGTCTTTTCCGTAAGGGGGACAAATTCCCGCAAGCTTCGTGTCAAGGTATCATAAATTTTAATCACTGTTTCCTATCCTTTTCTATGTTTCGGCTGAAAACCAGCTCTGCAAAGGGGCCAAACTGTCTAACCTCATCCAGCTGGTAAAAACGCTGATCCTCCTTCTGGGTAAAAAGGGGAATCCCCTTGCCCAAAATGACCGGTGCCATCTGGATGATGAGGACATCAAAGAGGTCCGCATCCAGAAGGGGCCCTACCAAGGAATTTCCACCAATGACGAAGACATTTTTTGCCTTGTCCAGTTGCTTTACAAAAGTCACCACATCCCCTGCGACTGGCTGGTAGTTCTTGACAGGCAAGCTTGTGTCATGGGTAAAGACATAGTTTTCAGTGGCCTGATAGAAGCCCTCAACATCTGGCAAACCCTGAATCTCCTCAAAGGTCCGCTTGCCCATGATGGTAATATCCATTTGCCTGTAAAAATCATCATAGCCCGTATCCTCCACAGAACCAAGCTGGTGGAGCCAGTCAATTCTATGCTGACTGTCCGCCAGATAACCATCCATGGTGATACAGCCGTAAAAATAGACTGCCATCGTGCCCCTTCCTTTCTATTTCTGGTCTGCCTTCCATTTGAGGTAGAATCGAGCTCCATAGAGCAAAATCGTCAAGCCTAAGACCAGCTGGAGATACCAGTAGAGGCCTTGTTGGATGAGAAAGAGCAGCAAGACAGTGTTAACCAATATTTGCAGCAGGTAACCCCAGTATTTTTTCAAAAAAGCTAGCATATTTCCTCATTTCTTCCTCGAACTCAAATGATAGAGATAGGCGAAGAGCAGGATGACAAAGAGCAGAATAAGGAGGCCAAAGACCAGATGTCCAGCTCGAAAAAGGCTAAAAACAGAAATCAAGCTCCCCATCAAATAGACTGCAAAATACTTATTGTCCTTGAAAAAATCCTTCATCTTAAAGTCCCTTCGCAATAGCCAACGCGACCTCAAAAAAGCTCATGCAATCAGCGGTCCGTTCCTCATGGCGGGCATCCCATTCATTTTTGTGGTGGTCTACATAGTCTGCGGTATAGAAAAACTGATAGACCTTGGCGGAGCGGAATTGAGCCCAGGCCATGATGGCAGAGGCCTCCATATCCACAACGGTGGCTCCAGCCGCCAAGCGGCGTTTGACCTTGTCCGCCGTCTCCCGGTAAAAGGCATCCGTGGTCCAGTTCTTGGTCCGCACATGCTCGATTCCAGCAGCATCCAAAGCCCTTTCCATGGTCAAAAGCAGAGCAGGCTCATAGCTGATTTCATCGCTGACAGGGGCGTAATGGTAGCTGGTCCCCTCATCCCGCAGGGCAGTCTCTGGCAAGAGAATCTTATCTGCAGCGATGGAGGAATCCAGTACCCCGCAAGAACCCAGGATGATAAAGTTTTTAAAACCGCTGGACTTGAGTTCCTCCAGGTGGCCCACTGCCAGGGGCGCACCGATTCCAGCCAACATAACCGCAACTTCCAGCCCATCTTTTTCCAAGAGATACCAGGGATGGCGACCATTGAGACTTTTTAAGTAGCCGCCTCTTCTGCTTTCTGGCATCTGGCGCACCCGGTCTACAATTTCCCCGTTGAAGGAGAAAATCAGGGTATCACAGACCCCAAATTCCTCTACCTGTCCATGACCAAAGGGTTCAATGACCGCGGGGCTGTGTTCAAATTCCTTGAGTAACATGGCACCTCCTAGAGATGGGACGAGTGGTGGCTACAATCTCTGAGTTCTTCCAATTTGGAAGTATAGTAGCGACTTTCCCGTTCTTCTTCGATTTGGTGAATGACCAAATCATCCTTTTTACCATGGACACGGACAACCTTAGCTGGAATCCCAACCACAGTCACTTCTGCTGGCACATCTGATACCACTACCGCTGCTGCCCCCACCTTTGAATAGCGGCCAATTTCGACTGGTCCAATGACCTGGGCATGGGCAGATACTAGGGCCCCTTCGCGAACGGTCGGATGGCGTTTGCCAGTATCCTTACCCGTACCGCCCAAGGTGACACCATGATAGAGCAGGACTCCCTTTTCCACCACAGCAGTTTCCCCGATGACCAAACCTGCCCCATGGTCGATAAAGACACCAGCCGCAATTTCAGCCCCCGGATGGATTTCAATCTGGGTCCAAAAGCGCCAAAACTGACTGTGCATCCGAGCCAGGAGCTTAAAACCATGCTTCCACAAAAAGTGAGAAATACGGTGGGCGGCCAGAGCCTTGACACCAGGGTAAGTCAAAAGCACCTCGGCAGTCGTTCTGGCTGCCGGGTCATTTTCTTTTACGATATCTATGGTTTCTTTCCACCAACCCATATTCTCTCCTTTTAGTGAGAAAACAAGTTCATGACTGAACTTGTCTACTCTCTTATTTTTCTACCTTATGGAATTTGAATTCACCAAATCCTGAGCGGTCTTTTTTCTCTTGTTTGTCATGCTTGTTGTGGTGTGGACGGCGCGGGCGGTCTGAGCGCTCTTTTTTCTCCTCCAGATTTGCCCCTTCAGGACGTGGCAGGAGGGCTTTCATAGAAGCGTCTACGCGGCCTTTCTCATCAATCTTGATGATTTTTACATCCACTTCATCTCCAATTTCCAGGAGGTCTTCGACGCGGTTGGTCCTTGTCCAAGACATTTCTGAGATATGAACCAGGGCATCAGTCTTCTCAAAGAGGTTGACAAAGGCACCAAATTTCTCGATGCGAACAACCTTGGCATGATAGACTTCATCGACCTTGGCTTCACGCACCAGATTAGCAATGATATCCTTAGCGCGATTGATGGCATCTTGGTCAGAGGAGTAGATGGACACATTTCCTTCGTCATCAATGTCAATTTTAACGCCTGTTTCTGCGATAATCTTATCGATGGTTTCGCCACCCTTACCAATGACAATCTTGATTTTGTCCACATCAATCTTGATAGTGTCAATCTTCGGTGCAGTTGGCGCCAATTCTGGACGTGGCGCTGGGATGGTTGCTTCAATCAAATCCAGGATTTCAAAACGGGCTTTCTTAGCCTGAGCCAAGGCCTCTTCCAAGATTTCTGGGGTAATACCTGCAATCTTGATATCCATTTGCAGGGCGGTAATCCCCTCACGGGTACCCGCTACCTTGAAGTCCATATCTCCAAAGTGATCTTCCAGACCTTGGATGTCTGTCAAAACAGTGTAGTTGGTTCCATCTGAAATCAGACCCATGGCGATCCCTGCAACAGGTGCCTTAATCGGCACACCACCAGCCATCAAGGCCAAGGTTCCCGCACAGATAGAGGCCTGGGATGAGGAACCATTGGATTCCAAGACTTCGGCTACCAGACGGATAGCGTAAGGAAATTCTTCCAGGCTTGGCAAGACTTGCTCAAGGGCCCGTTCACCGAGAGCACCGTGACCAATTTCCCGGCGGTCAGGCGCACCATAGCGGCCAGTTGATCCGACTGAGTATTGTGGGAAGTTATAGTGGTGTAAGAAGCGTTTCTTGTACTCATCATCCAAGCCGTCGATGATTTGGGTTTCACCCATAGGAGCCAGAGTCAAGACAGAGAGGGCCTGAGTTTGACCACGGGTGAAGAGACCTGAACCATGTACCTGTGGCAAGAAGTCCACTTCTGCTTCAAGGGAACGAATCTCATCAACCTTACGGCCGTCAGGACGAACCTTGTCTTCTGTAATGAGGCGGCGCACTTCCGCATGTTCCATTTGTTCCAGAATCTCAGCCACATCGCGCATGATACGGTCAAATTCTTCATGGTCGGCATAGCGCTCTTCGTAGGTAGCTTTTACTGCATCACGGACAGCGTTGGTCGCATCTTCGCGGGCCAATTTTTCTTCCACTTGAACGGCTTTTTTCAAGTCTTCATTGTAGGCAGCGATAATTTCAGCCTGGAGCTCTGGATCAACTTGCAACAATTCGACTTCGGCCTTTTCCTTGCCGACAGCTGCCACGATTTGATTTTGGAAATCCAAGAGTTCTTGAATAGCCGCATGCCCTTTCAAAAGGGCTTCCAGCATGACTTCCTCTGACAATTCTTTGGCACCAGATTCCACCATGTTGATGGCATCCTTGTTCCCTGCCACGGTCAAATCCAAGAGGGAAACTTCCTTTTGAGCCTGATCGGGGTTGATAACCAGCTCACCATCCACATAACCCACTTGGACACCGGCAATCGGTCCATCAAAGGGGATGTCAGAAATAGCCAGGGCCAGAGAGGAACCAAACATGGCAGCCATTGGCGCTGAGGCATTTTCATCGTAAGAAAGAACCGTGTTGATGACCTGCACTTCATTACGGAAACCTTCTGCGAACATAGGGCGGATTGGACGGTCAATCAAGCGAGCAGTAAGAGTCGCATCCGTTGATGGACGACCTTCACGCTTGTGCCAGCCGCCTGGGAATTTCCCTGCCGCATACATCTTTTCTTCATAGTTGACTTGCAGCGGGAAGAAATCACCCGTTGCCATCTTCTTGGACATAACAGCAGCTGTCAGGACGGTTGAATCACCATAGCGAACTACGACCGCACCATTGGCCTGTTTGGCAACCTGACCAGTTTCCACAACCAGTTTTTTGCCAGCGAAAATCATTTCAAACACTTGTTTGGACATACATGTTTCTCCTAGAATCTTGATTTACGTGTTTTCTACAAACATCAATCCAAGACCTTCTTGAACTCATCTTTGCACAAAACCACGTATCCTTAATATTTTATCATATTTTAGGCAGAATGAAAGGCTTAAAAGCTGATTTTGACTAGAAAACTTGACTGTGGTAAACTTGAAAAAAGTAAAGGAGAGTTGCTATGGAAAAATTGACCTTAATCAGCCCAAGCATGGACTGGGAAAGAGAGCTTCTAGCCTATAAGGAAGCCTTTGGAGGCGAACACCTGCATGGTGGCAGTCGTCTGCAGGAAATAGATGATTTATCGGGATGGCTGAACCATTTAGAAAAGGCTGGTTCTGCTTCTACCTGCGGTGAAGGACGGTCACCTTCGACTACCTTTCTTTGCATCCGAGAGAGGGACCAGACCATGGTAGGTATCTGCAATATCCGCCACGACCTCAATCAGGACTATCTGATGACCATCGCCGGCCACATTGGCTACTCTATCCACCCTGCGGAGCGCAGAAAAGGCTATGCGACTGAGCAACTGAGACTGGCCCTGCTGGAAGCTAAAAAACTGGGTATCGACCGCGTCTTGGTCACTGCGGCTGACTGGAACATTGGCTCCCAAAAAACCATCCTAGCCAATGGCGGTGTCTTGGAAAATACTTATTATGACACAGTTGACGACGAGCTCATGTTGCGCTACTGGATTGAAAATGATTAAACCGAGTTGGGCCTCCAACTCGGTTTTCTTTCATAGGGTTTGCTTGCGAATATGGGCCTTTCTGCCACAGAAAAAACACTCCCTTTCGGAAGTGTTCGCACTGTTAGTCAACATACTTGTCACTATTTCTATTGAGCCAGCTGTAGAGAAGACCAATGACCAGACCGCCTCCGACATAATTTCCAATTCCAGAGAAGAAGAAATTGGAGAGGACAGACCAGATGTTCATGCCTTCGACTGGCCCCCCGTTGGCAAAGAAGGCCAAGGAGAAGGAAACAAAGTTGGCGATGACGTGCTCAAAGCCTAAAAAGGCGAAGATAAAGATGATGAAGATCATTGAGAAGACTTTACCGGCATCGTCTTTCATCCGTAGAGTACAGAAGACTGCGGTATTAACGACGATATTGGCAAAGATACCTTCTGTAAACTGGGTCCAAGGTGTTTTAGCCAGCTTAGCAGAAACAGCTTCAAAAAGGTAACTATCCGGTGTCAAGTGGTTAAAGGCATTGGTCTGAGACATAAACCAAGCAAAAATAACTGCTCCGACAAAGTTAAAGAAGATACAGATAGCCAAGATTTTGGCAGCTGTCCAAAAGCGAAGTTTTTTATTGTAAACCGCGCTGGTCATATACATCATGTTGGAGGTTCCAAGCTCTGCATTCATATAGACAATCATCACCAAGGACCAGCTAAACATAAAAGCATAGAAGAATTTACCTGAGTGAGGGACAATGCTATCTGCATACATAGAGATATAAAATGCAATTCCCGTTCCCAATGTCAAGAACATGGTTGCCAGCATAGCACGGACAGCGTACTTCGTATAGCTGTTGCGGGAAAGGTTGTCTTTTTTCTCAATCGACTGGGCCAAACTTTCAATAAGGGCACTATTTGAAGCTTTCATTTTTGTCTCCTGTATTCCATAATTCAAGGTATTATACCATATTTTCTTGAAAAAGAAAGGTTATTTTTCAAAACTATTGCAAAAAAAATACCTTGTTTCCCCTTACATCGAGAAGACAAGATATCTTTTCTTACTAATTTTCTCTTTAGCGATTTTTTCCGAAGAAAAATTCAATAACTGCTATCACGATAATCGCTCCTACAATTGAGGGAATCAGGGCCATGCCAGCTAAAGAGGGACCCCAACTACCAAGTAAAGCCTGTCCAACAGACGACCCAATGAGGCCGGCAAACATCTTAAAGAAGCAGCCCATGTTTTCACCACGGTTGGTGATGGCACCTGCCACCGCTCCAATCAATACTCCGACAATCATAGACCAAATCATATCAGCCACCCCCATTTTTTTCTTTAGTATACCATAAAAGAGGATTTCTGAAAACTAAACCTCTTCTTCCTCGAAATCCAGCTGGGCTCGGTTGTTAAAGTAAGTTCGGTAGGCGAAATAAGCTGCAATAACCGCTCCTAAACTGGTCGCTGATAGGAGCATAAACATGACCATAATCTGATATTTAATCGCAAAGATAGGACTGACTCCCGCAAAGATTAGCCCCGACATCATACCCGGAAGACTAACTAGACCAACTGTCTTTGCCGAATCAATGGTCGGCTGCATGGCAGTTCGGATGGATTGACGGACAATACTGGCACTGGCAAGTTTTACTGGGGCTCCCAGGGCTAGCTTTTCCAGAACCTGCTGGCGCTGGTCGCGAAAGAGGCTATTCATCTCTCGGTAACATAGTCCGATGGCTACCATACTATTGCTGGCAATCATACCGGTGATGGGAATGATCTGGGAGGGGAGAAATTGGATGGCTCCTGACAAAATCAGAACAGTCAAAGTCAGTCCAGTTGCCAGAAAGATAGCCAGAAAAGACTGGTGGAAACGCTTCTTGTGATTGGGGTTACGCTTGTCTGCCTGATGGCTGGCATTGTAGACAATGATGAGCACCATGGCCAAGGTCAAAAGGACATTGTCCACATCAAAGATGTAGTAGAGCAAGTAGCCAACCACTGTCAGCTGGACGATAGTCCTTAGCACACTGGCGATGATATCTTTGGTCAAGCCCAGCTTTTCCTTGCTGCTGATGATTAGTGCCACCAAGACCAAACTCAGAGCTAAGAAAAGGGAAAGATAGGATACATCTACATTATTCATGGGCTAACCTCCCCTCAACGATAGTCACCAAATGTTCAGCTTCTTCGATCTCCCTTTGGTCATGGGTCACCTCAATCAGGGTAACTCCTGCTTGGTGCAGGTCATTCAAGAATGTCCGCAAGAGAGTCTTCGTTTTTTCATCTAGACCAGAGCTAACTTCATCCAAGAGGAGGACTTTGGGCTCAAAGAGGAGGTTGCGTACAAGAGCCACACGCTGCTTTTCCCCACCAGATAATTCCTTGATGGGCTTCTCCAAAAATTCTGGCCCCAAATCTAAGCGTGCCAAGGCAGCCAGAACTTTCTCCTGGTCAAAAAGGATTTGGCGAATCTCAAAAGGGAAGGCCATGTTATCCCGCACCGTTTGTCCAAAAAGAACTGGTTGCTGGAAACAATAGGAGACTTCCCTGCGATAGCTCACTGGGTCCAGGTCTTCCAGATCTTGCCCCTGATAGAAAAGCCGGCCAGAACTCGGGGAAACCAAACCAGCTAAAACCTTGAGCAGGCTGCTCTTACCAGAACCGGAGGGTCCTGTGATGGTCAGATGCTCCCCCTTTTCAATCGAGAGGCTGATTTCTTCTAAAATTATCTTTTCTGGGCTGACAAGTCCCAGATTGTCTAGTTCAAATATTTTCATAGTCCTAGTATAGCACTCTTAGCTTGGAAAAGAAAACATTTAGAACCGTTCTAAATAAGGTGCCGAAAAACTTCAAGAAGCAGACTACTGCAGCCGCAAGAAATAGAGAGTCTGCAGAAAAGACTCCCCACGTAAGTGAGGAGCCTATTCCTATTTTTTCAGATAAAATCGCTTTAGACGAGGCACTGGCTCTTGGATAAATCTTGAGATTATCCAAGAGCCAGTAACGAAGTATCAAGTGATTTTAACGAAAAATTAACGACGAAGTCCAAGAGATTGGATCAAATCGCGGTAACGGTTAACGTCAGTCTTACGCAAGTAAGCCAAGAGGTTACGACGGCGACCAATTTTTTTCATCAAACCACGGTAAGTTGCGTGGTCTTTTTTGTGTTGTTTGATGTGGTCGTTGAGGTGGTTGATTTCCCAAGTAAGGACTGCAACTTGCACTTCTACTGAACCAGTATCGCCTTCATGACGCGCATACTGGGTCATGATTTCATTTTTTTTCTCTTTTGAGATTGCCATGAGTTTTTCTCCTTTGTATTTGAGCCTAATCCGAGTGACAGGTTGGCGACCCGTAACCAAGAAAAAGCTAGATGTGTCCTTTTGGACCTTAACCATTCTATCAAGGAATGGCTCTTTTGTCAACTGATTTGAGAAATAGCTGAGCTGCTCTGCTATTT
>NZ_JBHCHN010000028.1:0-12493 GCF_041802885.1 Streptococcus sp. | reverse complement strand
TTACCACAGGTGACATCTTATGACTATGATGCGATTTTAGATGAGGCTGGCAATCCAACCAGAAAGTTTTACCTGATTCAAGAAAAGATGAAAGAGGCTTATCCAGACCTAGACTACGCAGAACCTCTGGTGAAGCCAGCCAGAGCTTACTCAGTCGCTTCCCTGCAAGCCAAGGTTTCCTTGTTTAACACTTTGGAGGAGCTGGCGGACAAGCGCTCATCCTTCTATCCACAAAGCATGGAAGACTTGGGGCAGAATACAGGCTATACCCTATATCAGACCCAACTCGAAAAGGACAAGGAGGAGGCGGAACGCTTCCGGGTCATTGATGCCAGGGATCGGATTCAAGTTTTTCGAGATCAGGAGTGGGTAGCCACTCAGTACCAGGAAGAAATTGGTGAGGATATTTGGCTGGATTTGCCGGAAAAAACTTCTGAAATTTCGGTTCTGGTTGAAAATATGGGTCGGGTCAACTACGGCCATAAGCTCACGGCACCGACTCAAACCAAGGGTTTGGGCAGGGGAGCCATGGCAGATTTACACTTTATCGGGCAGTGGGACATCTATCCCCTACCGTTGGATAATATAGCAGCTATTGATTTTACCAAGGAATGGCAGGAGGGCCAGCCGGCTTTCTACCGCTATTCCCTTAAAATAGATGATGTAGAGGATACTTATCTGAACATGACAGGGTTTGGAAAGGGAGTCGTCTTTATCAATCAACAGAATATCGGACGTTTTTGGGAAAAGGGTCCACATCTTTCTCTCTATGTGCCAAAAGGATACTTGAAGAAAGGAGAAAATGAGATTGTGGTCTTCGAAACAGAGGGCCGCTATAGAGAGAATGTGACCTTTTCTCAAGAACCCGTTTATAAAGATTGAACATACTTAAAAGGAGAAGATTATGGCAATTATTGCTACAAGGATTGATGGTCGGTTGATTCACGGTCAAGTAGCCAACCTATGGACAGGAAAACTGAACATCACACGGATCATGGTTATTGATGACGAAGTGGCTCAAAATGATATCGAGAAGCAGGGCTTGAAATTGGCCTGCCCTCCAGGTGTCAAATTAAGTATTCTGCCGGTTCAGAAGGCAGCTGAGAATATCTTGGCTGGTAAATACGATTCCCAACGCCTCTTGATTGTGGCCCGCTACCCTGAACGCTTCCTGCGTCTGGTCAACTATGGGGTTGAATTAAAAGAGCTTAATGTAGGAAATATGTCCCAAACACCTGAAACGCGTTCGGTGACTCGTTCCATCAACGTGGTGGACAAGGACATCGCGGACTTTGATGCTCTGCAGGCAAAAGGGGTTAAACTGATTGCCCAAATGGTGCCAAATGACCCAGCAAAAGACTTTATGCCACTATTGGATAAAGTTCGTTAACATTCGGAATTATAAAGAAAAATTTATAGGAGGATCACTATTATGCAATGGTGGCAAATACTTTTACTGACGTTGTACTCATTCTATCAAATCTGTGATGAGTTAACGATCGTTTCATCTGCGGGTTCACCAGTTTTTGCTGGTTTCGTAGCAGGTTTGGTGATGGGAGATTTGGAAACAGGTCTCTTCATCGGTGGTAGCTTACAGCTCATGGTTTTGGGGGTTGGTACCTTCGGTGGCGCTTCTCGTATCGATGCGACTTCTGGAGCGGTTTTGGCGACAGCCTTTTCGGTGGCCCAAGGAATCAAACCTGAACTGGCGATTTCTACCATTGCGGTACCGGTAGCCGGCCTCTTGGTCTACACCGATATTCTTGGTCGTTTCACAACCACTTTCTTTGCTCACCGTGTAGATGCGGCAATTGAACGTTTTGACTACAAAGGTATTGAGCGTAACTATCTTCTGGGTGTTTTCCCATGGGGACTTTCCCGTGCTCTTCCAGTTTTCTTAGCACTTGCTTTTGGTGGCGGTCTGGTTGAAACCATGGTAAAAGCATTGGAAGAACCAAACTTTGCTTGGATTGCAGCAGGTCTGACATTAGCGGCTCGTATGCTACCAGGTCTCGGTTTTGCTATCCTCCTTCACTATCTTCCAGTGAAACGCAATCTTCACTACTTGGCAACTGGTTTTGCTTTAACAGCTATGCTGACTGTACTTTACGGAAATATCTCTGCTTTGGGCGGAGCTGTCGCGGGTATCGTTGGCATCCTTCCAGAAGATGCTGGAGTAACCTTTGTGAACAATTTTAAAGGCTTGTCTATGATTGGTATCTCAGTGATTGGTGTTCTGTTAGCTGTGCTTCATTATCAAAATGCACGCAGAACAGTGGTTGCTGCGCCAGTATCAAATGTAGAAAGTGGGGAGATTGAAGATGACGAATTCTAAGTACAAATTAACAAAAGAAGATTTTAATCAAATTAACAAGCGGAGTCTCTTTACCTATCAGTTGGGCTGGAACTACGAGCGGATGCAGGCTTCTGGTTACCTCTACATGATCCTGCCTCAGCTCCGTAAGATGTATGGTGATGGTACTCCTGAACTCAAGCAGATGATGAAACTGCATACGCAATTCTTTAATACCTCTCCATTCTTCCACACCATTATCACTGGTTTTGATTTGGCTCTGGAAGAAAAAGAAGGGGTTGCTTCTGCGGATGCGGTCAATGGTATCAAGACTGGTTTGATGGGGCCATTTGCTCCCCTTGGTGATACCATCTTCGGTTCCCTTGTTCCAGCTATTATGGGTACCATTGCGGCGACCATGGCGACAGAAGGTCACCCTTGGGGTATCTTGCTGTGGGTGGCAGTAGCAGTAGTTTATGATATCTTCCGTTGGAAACAGTTGGAGTTTGCCTATAAAGAAGGTGTCAAACTGATTACCACCATGCGGGATACTATGCAAGCCATTGTTGATGCGGCTTCTGTGCTCGGTGTCTTCATGATGGGTGCCTTGATTGCGACCATGATTAACTTTGAAATCACTTGGGCACCAACCATTGGTGAAAAGGTGATTGATATCCAAGATATCATGAACACCATCTTCCCACGTTTGGTTCCAGCTGTCTTTACAGGCTTTGTTTTCTGGCTGCTGGGCCGTAAGGGGATGAATTCTACCAAAGCGATTTTGATTATCATTACGCTGGCACTTGCCCTATCTGCATTTGGTCATTTCGTTTTAGGTATGTCTTAATATGGGAAAAAGTTTAGTATTAATCAGCCATGGTCTTTTCAGTGAAGAATTGAAAAAATCCACTGAGATGATCATGGGGCCACAAGAAGATATCTACACGGTGACTCTTCTGCCAGAAGATGGGCCGGAAGATTTCCTGAAAAAATTTGAAGAAACCATTGCCAGTTTGGAGGACTATGTGGTCTTTGCAGACTTGCTGGGTGGAACGCCATGTAATGTGGTCTCCCGTCTGATCTTGGAAGGAAGACTCATCCAGCTCTTTGCTGGAATGAACATGCCCATGGTCATTGGTTATCTAAACGGTTCCTTGCTTGGTGAGGAAGTTGACTATGTAGAATTTGGAGCAAGCAATATCCGACATGTCAATACCTTGCTGGCATCCGATGATGATGACGACGAAGATGAATAATTCTTTGATAGAGTAGTCAAGAGGAACTGGCTTTAAACCCTATAAAAACCCTAGTCAGTAGTTGAGTTGTATGTGTTAAAGATCTCCACGTTTGAAGCCAGTTTCAAATGACTGTCATATCGCCTTTAAGTATCCTTAGGTGGTTGGGACCCTGTCCTAGCCACCTTTGGGCTAGTCAATGAATCTTGAATAGGAGGGATTATGCCAAGAATTGAAGTAGGTCCTTTTGGGACAGAACAGGCCCAGCTCTATCGCTTGAGCAATGATGCTGGTATGGTGGTGACTCTGACCAATTTTGGGGCTAGAATCGTGGATATTTTGCTTCCGGTCGATGGTCAGCTCCGGCCCGTCAGCTTGTCAGCCCAGTCTGATGAGGACTATCTGGAAAAAGATGCCTATGTGGGCTCTACGGTGGCTCCGGTCGCCGGCCGGATTTCAGGAGCTTCCATCACAATCAAGGGACAGCTGGTTCATTTTACTGAAAATGATCCGGGTCGGACCCTCCATAGCGGTGATAAGGCCAGCAATCAACAATACTGGCAGGCGCGTCTGGATGAAGCGGCCAACCAAGTGAGTTTTAATCTGGTGTTACCAGATGGCTACAATGGCTTTCCTGGACCAGTTACGGTCACAGCTAGCTATCAACTGACAGAGGAAAATGAACTAAGAATTGCCTATCAGGCTTGTTCGGAAAAAGATACGATTTTCAATCCGACCAACCATGTTTATTTCAACCTGTCTGGTGATTTTAGCCAGACGGTGGCTGAACATCAGCTGCGGATCACAGCCGAACAATTCGTTCCCCTTGGGGCGGATAATCTGCCCCTGGGCGAATTTTGGCCTGTCCAAGGAACTCCCTTTGATTTTCGGGAATTTGCTCCTCTGGGTCAGGGCTTGATTGGCCAGCATCCACAAAATCAGCTGGTCAATGGCTATGATCACCCATGGGTCTTGCTGAAGGATGAGGTTCCTCTTGAGGTGGTCAGTCCAGATGGGAAGGTCCGCCTTCTCATGCGGACCAATCAAGCAGCGGTGGTCATCTATACATACAACCATGGCCCAACAGCCATGGCGGATCGCCATACCGTATTTAGCCTGGAATGCCAGGGCTTCCCCAATGCCTGCAACATTGCAGCCTTTGGTTCCATTGTGCTGGAAAAGGGGCAGACATTCGATAGTCAGATCTCCTATCAATTTATGTGTTAATTGGCTCTCCTGATGGGGTTCGGCTTTAGCCGAACTCCTTTTTCTATGAAAAAGAAGCCTGAAAGTGTGGTATAATACAAGAAAAAGGGAGGTTGACCATGAATACTATTGATCTCTCCATACCTGTGGCTGAGGTGGTGGACCAGCATCCCGAGGTCTTGGATTTGCTGGTGGAGCTGGGTTTTACGCCCCTGGCCAATCCCCTCATGAGGCAGACACTGGGCCGGACTGTGTCCATCGCCCAAGGGGCCAAGATGAAAGGGATAGACCTGAATCAGATTGTGAATAGCCTCAAGTGGAATGGCTACGATATCAAGGGAGAAGCAAATGTCAGAAGATAGAATCCATATTTTACGCGATATTTTGCTGGACTTGCACCATGGGGCCAGTCCAGAATCGGTCCAGGAGCGCTTTAATGCCAGCTTTGCGGGGGTGTCAGCCATCGAGATTTCCCTGATGGAGCATGAACTGATGAACTCGGACACAGGCATCACCTTTGAGGATGTCATGGAACTCTGTAATGTCCATGCCAATCTTTTTAAGGATGCGGTGGCAGGTGTAGACCTGGCAGAATCAGACCATCCTGGCCACCCTGTGCGGGTCTTTAAGGATGAAAATCTGGCCCTGCGGGCTGCCCTGATCAGGGTGCGTAGGCTCTTGGATTCCTATGCAGAGAGCGATGAATCGAGTAGCCAAGAGGAAATCAGCAAGGGCCTCCAGCGTCAACTGGACCTCCTGGGGCAGTTTGACCGCCATTACCAGCGTAAGGAAGAATTGTTTTTCCCAATCATGGAGGCCTATGGCCACGATGCTCCGCCCAAGGTCATGTGGGGAGTGGACGATCAGATTCGGGATCTATTTGAGCTGGTCAGGAAGGCCGCCGTTCAGTTGCCGCAAATTGACATCCAGGAGGTCCAAGAGGCCTTTGAAACCTTTGCTCAGGAATTTGAGAGCATGATTTTCAAGGAAGAATCGATCCTGCTCATGATATTGTTAGAAACCTTTACACAGGATGATTGGCTGAGAATTGCGGCGGAAAGTCCTGTCTATGGTTATGCCATCATCCGGCCGTCAGAAAAATGGCAGCCTCAGCGGGAACGCTTCGAAGCTGCCAGTCCAACCCAGCCAGCAGAACAAAATCAACAGATTATCGATACACCACAAGGACGTTTCACTATCCAATTTACCCCAAATGAAGCTGGTGAACAGGTGAATCGGACGACAGCCCAGCCCTTTGGTAATGGTTATTTGTCGGTGGAAGAGGCCAATCTCATTCTCAACCATCTACCCCTGGAAATTACCTTCGTCAACAAGGAGGATATTTTCCAGTACTACAATGATTCGACTCCAGCGGAGGAGATGATTTTCAAGCGGACGCCAAGTCAGGTGGGACGGCATGTGGAACTCTGCCATCCGCCAAAGCTTCTGCCTAGGGTCAAGAAGATTTTTGCAGCCCTGCGCAGTGGAAAAAAGGACAAGTTTGAAATGTGGTTCAAGTCCGAAACCAGGGGACAGTTTGTCCATGTCACCTATGCCGCTGTACGAGATGCCCAAGGGGAATTTCAAGGTGTCCTGGAGTACGTGCAAGACATCGCACCTTTCCGAGCGATCGATACCGATGTCTATCGGGAAATCGAGGATTAGGTCAGGTGTTGCTTAGAAAAAAGGAGACTAGTGATGGCAAAACAAGATGATCGAGCTGCTAAAATGGCCCCTTATGAAGAAGCTATCCAAATCACCATGGAACTGAATCAGGCCTATCATAGTCCTGAGAAAAGAAGGGATTTGATGGCTCAGTTAATCGGGAAACCAGTTGATGAAAGCTTTACCCTTTTTCCGCCCTTCTATTCAGATTATGGGAAAAATATCAGCATTGGCAAGAATGTTTTTATCAATTCCAGCTGTCATTTTCAGGATCAGGGGGGCATCGAGATTGGGGATGGCTGCCTGATTGGTCACAATGTTGTCCTGGCCACCGTCAACCACGACCTCGATCCGAGCCAAGGCCGTAAAAACCATTATGCACCCATCAAGCTGGGGCAGCATGTCTGGATTGGCTCCAATGCGACCATCACCGCAGGGGTGACCATTGGTGATTGGGCGGTGGTGGCTGCGGGTGCTGTTGTGACCAAGGATGTTCCGCCTTACACTGTGGTCGGTGGCGTCCCTGCGAAAATAATCAAGACTGTGGAGCATTAGGAAATGAAAAAAATACGCGACTGCTTGATTGTCATGCTTGTGACTCTGGTGCTGGGATGCCTCTGGTTTTGGCTGACAGAAGGAAATCCCTTTCTGCATTTCCAGGAAACCCTGCTGATTGCGACTGTCATTGGCCTCCTGTCTATGGCTGGTGGGACCTTGACCAAATGGTATTAGAAAAATAGAAAGAAGACAGATGAATTACGAACAGGAATTTTTAAAAGATTTTGAAGAGTGGGTTCAAACCCAAATCATGGTCAATGAACTGGCCATGAATGAAAGCCGCCGTGTCCTAGAGGAAGATAGGGATGAGCGGGCCGCAGATGCCTATATCCGCTACGAAAGTAAGCTCGATGCCTATCAATTTATCCAAGGAAAATTTGCCAATTACAAGGCTGGCAAGGCTTTCCACGATTTGCCAGATGGCCTATTTGGAGAAAAGCACTATTAGTTGCATCAGGCAAGAAGGAGGAAAAGATGAAAAGGAAATTGGTAGTTAGTCTGTTTAGTCTGAGCCTGGTTTTGGGCTTATTGGCAGCCTGTGGTTCTGGAAGCAGTTCTGATGCTGACCAATCGACTGCCGAGACCACGAGTCAGTCAACAACTGAATCAGCCAGTACGACAACGGATTCGAGTACGAGTCTGGATTTGTCAGACATGCAGCAAATTGGCGAGGATGGCTACGGCTATGTGTACGTTCCAAGCGACTGGATTAAATTTCATGATATTGCGACAGGAGGAGCCGGCTACCAATATGCAGATCCTTCCACCTACAATGTGGTGACTCTCTATAGCTATACCGCTGAAGATTTGGGGGTTACAGCTATTGATTCGGATGCTGTGGAACAGGCCGCAAATTCCTACGCTTACAATATTGAACAGCAGGGAACCTTTGATAATCTGACAGGTGCTATGGTGGAAATCGGTGGTTATGAGGCTTATCAAGTATATGGCACCCTAAAATCGGATGGAAAAATCCTCTGCGCTTGGATCTTTAAGACAGAAAAAAGTGACAAGGTGTATTTGGTGTCCCTGGAAGGTGATCGTGAAACCTTTTACAATGTCCTCCCGGTTATTGAAGAAACTTGGACCGAAACCAAATAAAATCCATTGCATTCTAGCCCCATCTCTGTTAAAATAGGAGTATTCAGAGGTGTTTTGAAGCCCATTTGTCACAGGAAGCGGCGTTACTGAGAAATCCGCACAAATGTCAAAACTGGTTGCTGATGGAAAAAATGAATAACTGAAGTTGCGGATGCCCTGTCATCCGAATCTGGGTGGTACCGCGGAAATCGAAAGAAATTCGTCCCTGTCTAGCGCATGCTGGATGGGGACTTTTAACTTTTTTAAGAAGGAGTATAATTATGGATAGAGTTACATTGTCATTAATGAAAGATTTTCAGGAATATTCAAATTTGCCAAAGAATATTTCAGAGGATATTTTATTTGAATATTTTAGTTGTTATACAATATTATCGAAATTATTGGATGATGTTTCTATTAATGTAAATGATATAGTAGAAAGCACTATTAGTGAGGAAGTAAGTAGTAAGGTTCCAATAATAAATGGAGGCGGGGGTGATTTAGGTATAGATTCTCTAGCAATCATTTTAGAAGGGGATATTATTTTTTCAATTGAAGAGTTGCAAGAAAGATTTGAAGATGGAAAAGTTGAAGATATATTGATTATTTTCATACAATCTAAAACAAGTCCGAAGTTTGATGGTAGTGAGATAAGAAACTTTGGTGATGGCATCATAGATTTTCTTCAAATGGATACTATTGACGAAACGAGAATGAATAAATTTATCTCAGATAAGGTGAGACAATTCAATTATATTATTGAGAATGTTGATAAAGTAAAAAAATTACGTTCCAAAGCATATTATGTTACTAATGGTATTTGGGTAGATGATAAAAATCTAATTAGTAAGATTGATAAGGTGCGTAAATCAGTTGAATATGAAAAGCTACTTAATGACTTTGAGTTTTACCCTATTGATGCTGCAACATTAAAAGAGTATTATAGATCTATTAATTCACAGATTGAAAAAAAATTATTGTTTCCTGATAAAGTAGCTTTGCCCGATATTATGGGTGTTAATGAGGCGTATATTGGGTATGTCAATGCTGGTGATTATTTAGATATTTTAATTGACGACGAGGGAGAGTTGAGGAAATCTCTTTTTTATGATAACGTACGAGATTATCAGGGAAAGAATTCTGTTAATAGTAAAATTGAGGAAACATTAACTAGTAGTGACAATAGTAAGATGGTGCTGTTAAACAATGGCATTACTATTATTGCTGAAAAACTACAAGTTAGAGGGAAAGAAATAATAATTACTAATTTTCAAATTGTGAATGGGTATCAGACATCATATACTCTATTTGAAAATAGAGATAAAATAAAAGAAAAAGACATAACAGTCCCAGTAAAAATTATTTATACCACTGATGAAGATTTAGTTAATGAAATTATAATAGCTAATAATTCTCAAACAGCTGTTAAGGAAGAGGAATTGATTTCTCTCACTAAATTCCAAAAAGAATTAGAGATGTTTTATGAATCTTTAGAAAAGGATGAAAGAAGACTTTATTATGAGAGAAGATCTAAACAGTATTCGAATGATAAAACAATTGAGAAAACCAGAATCGTGACAATCGGAGAACAATTGAAGTCATTTAGTGCTATGTATCTGGATGATGCACATATGGCTAGTAGATATTATGGACGATTGAAAAAGAAAAACTCTCAGACAGTTTTCGATAAGCAAAATCCAGAGATTATGTTTTATACATCTTCTTACGCACTTTATTTGATAGAATATATGGTACGTAATGGGGGAATTAGTCGTCAATATAGAAAGTTTAAATATCATATACTGATGTTATTAAGAATATATATTACCCAGGATGAGCAGATTCCAAAGACAAAAAAGAAAAAAGAAACAATGTGTGAAGATATTCTAAAAATTTTGAATGATAAAAAGAAAGTTGATGAAGTGTTTAAAAAGTTATTATCTATTATTGATGAAACAGTAGAAGATCTTTCTTCGACTGATATAACTAAATCGGCTCAATTAAGTTTAGATTTGAAAGAAAAACTGAAATTAGTTCTTGATGCTGAAGGTAAATGATAATAGAGTGTATTCATAGTATCAATTGAACTTTCATTGAATAAATTTTCGGCTATCTAAGACTAGAAAGGTTAATACTATGTCAAAAGAATTATCACCAAAATACAATCCAGCCGAGGTTGAGGCTGGTCGTTATCAAACTTGGTTGGACCAAGATGTCTTTGCGCCGTCGGGCGATGCGGAGGCTAAGCCGTATTCGATTGTAATTCCGCCGCCTAATGTGACGGGGAAATTGCACCTGGGGCATGCCTGGGACACGACTCTTCAGGATATCATCATCCGCCAGAAGCGCATGCAGGGTTTTGATACCCTCTGGCTGCCGGGCATGGACCATGCGGGGATTGCCACTCAGGCCAAGGTGGAGGAGCGCTTGCGTGAGCAGGGCGTGAGTCGTTATGACCTGGGTCGGGAAAAATTCCTGGACAAGGTTTGGGAATGGAAGGATGAGTATGCGGCCACTATTCGTGAGCAGTGGGGCAAGCTGGGCTTATCCCTAGACTACCAGCGGGACCGTTTCACACTGGACGAAGGTTTGTCAAAAGCCGTTCGCAAGGTCTTTGTGGAACTCTACAAAAAAGGCTGGATCTACCGCGGTGAATTTATCATCAACTGGGATCCAGCGGCTAGAACTGCCCTTTCTGACATCGAGGTCATCCACAAGGATGTCGACGGGGCCTTCTACCACATGACCTATATGCTGGAGGACGGCTCTCAAGGGCTGCAGGTAGCCACTACTCGTCCTGAGACTATGTTTGGGGATGTGGCGGTAGCGGTCAATCCAGAAGACCCTCGCTACAAGGACTTGATTGGCAAAAATGTCATCCTGCCCATCGTTAACAAACCTATCCCTATCGTAGCCGATGAACATGCGGATCCAGAATTTGGTACAGGGGTCGTGAAAATTACCCCTGCCCATGACCCTAATGACTTTGAGGTCGGCCAGCGCCACAATCTGCCTCAGGTCAATGTCATGAATGACGATGGCACCATGAACGAGCTGGCTGGGGAATTTGTCGGCATGGACCGCTTTGAAGCCCGCAAGGCAACAGTCAAGAAACTAGAAGAGCTTGGCGCTCTGGTTAAGATTGAAAACCGTGTGCATTCGGTCGGCCACTCTGAGCGGACGGGGGTTATGGTTGAGCCCCGCCTGTCCACCCAGTGGTTCGTCAAGATGGATGAGCTGGCCAAGAATGCCATTGCCAATCAGGCGACAGAGGACAGGGTAGACTTCTATCCGCCTCGTTTCAACGATACCTTCCTGCAATGGATGGAAAATATCCACGACTGGGTGATTTCCCGTCAGCTCTGGTGGGGGCATCAGATTCCAGCCTGGTACAATGAAGCAGGCGACATCTACGTCGGCGAAGAAGCGCCAGCAGGCGATGGCTGGGTGCAGGATGAGGATGTCCTGGACACCTGGTTCAGCTCTGCCCTTTGGCCTTTCTCTACCATGGGCTGGCCGGATGAAGAGGCGGCGCACTTCAAGCGCTATTTCCCAACCTCAACCCTGGTCACTGGCTACGACATCATCTTCTTCTGGGTGTCTCGGATGATTTTCCAGTCCCTGGAATTTACAGGCCGTCAGCCATTTAAGAATGTCCTCATCCATGGTCTCATCCGTGATGAGCAGGGCCGCAAGATGTCCAAGTCCCTGGGCAACGGGATTGACCCAATGGATGTCATCGACCAATACGGTGCGGACGCTCTGCGCTGGTTCCTGTCTAATGGCTCTGCCCCAGGACAGGATGTCCGTTTCTCCTATGAAAAAATGGATGCCAGTTGGAACTTCATCAACAAGATCTGGAACATTTCCCGCTATATCCTCATGAATAATGAGGGCTTGACGCTGGAGGCGGCGCGTGACAATGTGGCCAAGGTAGACGCTGGTCAGGCCGGCAATGTGACCGATCGCTGGATTCTCCACAATCTCAATGAGACCATCGCCAAGGTGACAGAGAATTTTGACAAGTTTGAGTTCGGTGTGGCGGGTCATATCCTCTACAACTTCATCTGGGATGAGTTTGCGGACTGGTATGTGGAGCTGACCAAGGAGGTGCTGTACAGCGACAATGAGGCTGAAAAAGTCATCACCCGCTCGGTTCTCCTCTACACCCTGGACCAGATTCTCCGCCTGCTCCACCCCATCATGCCATTTGTAACGGAGGAAATCTTCGGTCAAATCTCTGATGGTACTATCGTTGTGGCTGCCTATCCTGTGGTCAACCCTGCCTTTGAAAATACGGAAGCCCACAAGGGAGTGGAAAGTCTCAAGGACCTGATTCGTGCGGTGCGAAATGCTAGAAGCGAAGTGAATGTTGCCCCTTCTAAGCCCATTACCATCTTGATTAAGACAGCAGATTCTGAGCTGGAAACCTTCTTCAAGGCTAATATCAACTACA
>NZ_JBHCHN010000027.1:0-27692 GCF_041802885.1 Streptococcus sp. | reverse complement strand
CATCTCTGTATTCGTAAATCTTTTCTGTCATAGGGTTACATGCTCCACTGTCAGATCCATGGCCAACCAGTCTTCAGCAATTTCTCGAAAGGCTGCTGGGCTGGCCGTTGTGTAAAAGGTATGATGGAGAGGCTCTGCTGTCCGACTCCGGTTAATTTCAAAATAATTGAGCAAGACCGAGATATCCCGCGCGCACTCTGCTCCAGAATCAATGAGCTTGACTCCCTTGCCCATAACATTTTGGATGATGGGTCGCAAAAGAGGATAGTGGGTACAGCCCAGCACCACCGTGTCCACCTTGCCAGCCATACCGCGCAGGGTTTCATAAACTACTTTTTTGGCCAGGCTGGACTGGTAGTTGTTGGATTCTACCAGGGGGACAAATTTGGGACAGGCTAGATTTTCCACCTCAGTACCTGGGGAGAGGGCCTGAATCTTCTGTCTGTAAATGTCAGATTGGATGGTCATGGGGGTCCCAAGGACGCCAATCTTCCCAGTTTGGGTGGCCTTGATGGCGGCTGATGCCCCTGGCAAAATAACTCCCAACACAGGAATATCCAATTTCTCCTTGACCTCTTCCCAAGCCACGGCTGTTGCAGTGTTGCAGGCAAAGACGATCATTTTGACATTCTTGGTCAGCAGGAAGTTGACCAATTCCCAAGTAAAGGTCCTGATTTGCTCGGCCGGCCTTGGACCATAGGGAGCCCTAGCCGAATCACCGATATATACTATTTCTTCGTGGGGAAGCTGGCGCATGAGCTCACGGGCCACCGTCAGCCCCCCTACACCAGAATCCAAAAATCCGATTGGTCGATTATCCATATTCTTAGCTAGTTGGGGCCAAAGACCTGACCCTCGTCCATTCCTTCTCTACTTTAAAGAATAGCTTGTCAGCTTTCTTCTCATGCTTCTGGCCGACTGGCTCCAAAAAGGGACTTGGGAGTGTATCCCAGTCCCATTATTCTTATTTTTTCTTTGCAGCCTGTTTTTGCTGGGCCTTGATTTGACGGAAGGCCTGTTGAACTTTTGCTTCGCTCGGTTTTTGGCCCATCTGGGTCATCATGACACGAAGGGCATTCTCATCTAAAATCGGCTTATCAGCAATCATCTTTTCAACTTGTTTGCGGGCAATAAACATCCCCAGAAGGACTCCACCTGCCAAAGCGAGGATGATCAATAAAACGGCTAAACCAAGATTCATGTTGTTTCTATCTCCTTAGATTGTATTCCCCTTATTATACCAAATTCCCAAGTGATTGACAATTGCAAATCACCTCCAAATTCCTAGAAATCAAAGCCAGAGATAGTTGCAAAATAATCCTCCATGGTTTCCGCCCGGCGAATCAAGCGAGGGCTGCCATCTTCTTGCAGGAGAATCTCAGCCGAACGGAGGCGGCCATTGTAATTGTAGCCCATAGAGAAGCCGTGGGCTCCTGCATCATGGATGATTAGGGTATCCCCTACGCGAACCTGAGGCAATTCACGATGTTTGGCAAACTTGTCATTATTCTCACAGAGGCTGCCCGTCACGTCCACCACTTCCAAGGGACCATCTGGATTGGAAATATTGGTGATGTGGTGATAAGCCCCGTAGAAGGCCGGCCGCATGAGGTTGGCTGCAGAGGCATCCACGCCAATATAGCGGCGATAGGTATCCTTGATGTGGAGGACCTTGGTGACCAAGTGGCCATGTGGCGCCAACATGAAGCGGCCCAATTCGGTATAGATCTTCACATTGCCCAGACCATTTGGCACCAAAATCGCATCGAATTGGGCATGGACACCGGCCCCAATGAGGGCAATATCATTTTGCTGGTTTTCAGGGGTGTAGTCCACTCCAATGCCCCCTGATAGGTCAATAAAGTCCAATTCAACACCCGTTTTTTCCTTAATCTCAACAGCCAGTTCAAAGAGCTGGGCGGCCAGGGTCGGGTAATAGTCATTGGTGACGGTATTTGAGGCCAGAAAGGCATGGAGACCAAATTTTTGAACCCCCTTGGCCTTCAAGTCCTTGTAGCCTTGGATTAACTGGGCCTTGGTCATCCCGAACTTGGACTCTTCTGGATGGTCCATGATGTCTGTCCCCAGTGAGAAGACACCGCCAGGATTGTAACGGAGCGAAACAGTCTCAGGCAGGCCAGCCACTTCTTCCAAAAAGGCGATGTGTTCGTAAGCATCCAGATTGATGATGGCATTGACCTTGCGGGCCAACTGATACTCTGAAGCCTTGGTCACATTGGAGGTGAAACAGATGTCCTTGAAGCCCAGGCGCTCGGCCATGACCAATTCCGTATCAGTGGCACAGTCCACTCCGCAGCCCTCTTCCTGTAAAATTTTCAAAATGGCAGGTGTCGGCGTTGCCTTAACAGCGAAATATTCCTTAAATCCTGGATTCCAGGCAAAGGCCGCATTTACAGCCCGAGCTGTCTCACGGATCCCCTTTTCATCATAGAGGTGAAAGGGCGTTGGAAATTGGGCTGTAATGGCATCTAGCTGTTCTGCGGTCACAAAGGGGGTCTTGGTCATATATCTTTCTCCTTTTAGTTTTCTATTATACCATAGAATAAAAAATCAGTCAGACTTAGCTGACTGACTATTCATTTTTAAAGACAAGAGCGAGGCAAAAGAGGGAATTCCATTTTAGCAAGGCAAAGAAAAGTACGTTTCTTTGAGAATAAACCTCTTCGACTATGGCGGATTCAAATCCCTATCGATCAATAACTAATTCTTTTCTCCTCTCATCCGTTCTCCCTGGAAATATAACAATGGTCTAGAAAAAACACCCCAATGGTTAGATACAGAATCTAACCATTGGGGTGCCGCTCACTAAGCTAATGGTTTTTCATCAATTAGTCTCTACTTCCAAAGATACGGAGCAGATTGAGGAAGAGATTGACAAAGTCAAGATAGAGTTGCAGTGCTAGTGAAATGGCCCAACCTTCTTGAACATTACCGCCTGTCTCCTCAAAAACATAGCGAATGCGTTGGTTGTCATAGGCAATCAAGCCTGCGAAAATCACCACTGAAATCAGAGAAATGATATAGCTCATACCTGAACTTTGCAGGAACATATTGACCACGCTCGCGATAATGACACCAATCAATGCCGCAATCAGAGCCTGGCCCATGGCTGATAAATTCTTCTTGGTCGTTGCACCAATAATGGCCATAACTGCAAACATACCGACAGCAGTGACAAAGGATAGAAGGACTGTTTCACCTGTATAAGCCCAGAGAACAATACTGATTGTAAAACCATTCAGTGCTGAATAGGCAATAAAGAGAGGTAGTGCCATTGGGCTATTTTTAGCTGCTGCTGTTGAAGCAAAGAGAACTAAAGCAATCTCTGCTATCATAATGCCCCAGATAACAAAGCGACCACCCATCACAAGATTAAGGGTTGCTTCAAAAAATACTGTTAGGGACAAATAAGCTACAAGGGCGGAAAGACCCACACCGACAGCTACATAGCCATAAATTTTTGCAAAGAAGCGGTTGAGGGCTGTAATCTCAGACTGCTCCATAATAATGGGATTGTTGTTCATGATATATCTCCTTTTAATTTATATTTTATGGCATTTTCAGACGAAGAATCTTCCGATTTTTCCACTTATGCTGCCAGGGTAGGGTCGCTTCTCTTACGGCCCAATACTTGTCCACACAGGTCACAATCCAGGCTTCCTTATAGCGCGGTGGCGCAATGGTCGCCCCAAACATGTGTTTGACAATAATATCTTTTTCGATTTTGTTTAGTGACGTTAACTTTTGAGCATTTCTGACTGCGATTCGGGGATGAATCCAGGCATGGCTCTTGTTAAACTTTGTGTCTCGCCAGTCATAAAAGAACAAATCATGCAAGAGACCACCTCTAGCAGTGGATTTGGCATCCCAGCCAAATTTCTTGGCCAGTTTATAGCTGGTGTAAGACACATTGATGGAATGTTCTAGTCGGGTCGAATGGTAATGATGGGTAATTTCTCCCAAACGTTGCACCTTTGCCGAATCGATCAAGTGGCCGACATGCTCCATATATTCTACATCCTTTAGATAGGCTGTCATGGTTTCACCTCGTTCCTGAAATTATTATAGCATAGTTTACTCTTAATTACTTAAATAAAACTAAATAATAAAATTCCTGCTGCTACGGCCACATTAAGACTTTCTGCCTGACCGGGCATGGAAATGTGAACCAACTGATCAGCTTCTTGGGCCATCAAATCGGAAATTCCCTGCCCCTCATTGCCCATAACTAGTGCAAAGGAAGTGGGGACCGTCACTTCTTTATAGTCCATCGAATCCTGAGAAAGGGTGCTTGCAAAAACAGGGATGTCTTGGGCCCGAAAAAGCTGGAGCAGTTCTGACATATTAACCCGAAAAATCGGCAGATGAAAGTGGCTGCCCTGCATAGACCGCAAGACCTTCATGCTATAAATATCTGCTGATTTTTCAGAAATAAAGACTCCATCATAGCCAGCCGCATCCGCCGTCCGAATCATGGTTCCGACATTGCCTGGATCCTGGACATCTTCTAAGACCAAAAATTTCCCCGATAACTGACCAGGCGGTTCTTGCTGCGGCAGAGAGAGCTGGGCGACGACCCCTTGAGGGGTCACACTATCAGACAATTCCGCCAGTACTTCTGGACTGACAAGCTTGACCAGTTCTGGTTGGTTTAGTCGGTGTAAGCCTTCTTCTGTTACAAAAATCTGTTCAATCTGAGCCCCTGACTTTTGGGCTTCCTCCAGCAAATGCCAGCCATCAATCAAATAAGAAGTTTTCCGATATTTTTTCTGAAGTAATTTCTTGGTTTGTTTGATTAGCTGATTGCTTTTTGAACGAATAATGTCCATGCAGTTCCCCATTTTCTTTCTTTGCCAACAATGATATAATAAAGTAAAGTTCTTGTCAAAGAGATAGGAGGATAGGAACATGAGAAAGGTCAAAATGATTGCCTCCGGTCGTGTGCAGGGTGTTGGTTTTCGTTGGTCTGTCCAGTTTTTAGCCATGGAAATCGGCGACATCTATGGTCGTGTCTGGAATAACGAGGATGGCACGGTCACAATATTGGCTCAGTCGGACAATTCAGAAAAACTCAGTAAATTCATCCATGAAATCCGAAAAGGCCCTTCCCGCATGGCCAAGGTCACCTATTTGGATGTCACCATGGCCAACTTTGAAGATTTTACCGATTTTAGGATGGCCAACTGAGGTCTGACTTGAATAATTGGCCAAAAACCAGTAAAATAGAATTTATCTTGAAAAAAAAGGAAATAATATCGTGAATAAAATCAAACGTATCTTGTTATCGGGCTTTGCCCTATCAAGTTTGCTCTTTCTATCTGGCTGCGTGAGTGTAGACAAAAGCGGAAACCCTACAGGCTGGGTCTGGGACCTAATCGGTCAACCCATGGCCAATGTCATCACCTACTTTGCTGAAAATCAAGGCTTGGGATTTGGTGTTGGAATTATTATCGTGACCCTTCTGGTACGTATTTTGATCCTGCCGCTGGGTCTCTACCAATCTTGGAAGGCCAGCATCCAGTCTGAAAAGATGAACTATCTTAAACCAATTCTGGCTCCTCTTCAGGAAAAAATGAAGACTGCCAGCACCCAGGCGGAACAAATGGCTGCCCAACAGGCTTATTTCGCCGCTCAAAAAGAATACGGTGTCAGCATGTTCGGCGGAATAGGTTGCCTACCACTGCTCATCCAGATGCCCTTCTTCTCAGCGCTCTTCTTTGCTGCCCGCTATACCGACGGGATTGCAGAAGCTAAATTTATGGGAATCAATCTTGGAAGCCGAAGCCTAATTTTGATTGCCCTTGCTGGACTCTTCTACTTTGCCCAATCTCTCCTCATGCAGGTCGGTATGGACGAAGAACAGAAAAAACAAAGCCGCTCCATCATGCTGCTGAATCCACTCATGATCATGTTCTTCTCTTGGTCATCTCCAGCAGGTGTAACTCTCTACTGGGTAGTTGGGGGGCTGTTTGGTATCATCCAACAAGCCATTACCAACTTTGTGATAAAGCCAAAGATTCGCAAGCAAATCGAAGAAGAATTTGCCAAGAATCCTCCAAAGGCTCCAAAAGTGGCCAAGGATGTCACACCGAAGGCAAGTTCAGCCATTCAAGAACCTAAAAAGAAAAACAACCGCAATGCCGGTAAACAAAGAAGCAGATAAAGAGGGCAAACCTCTTCCACCATCAGCCTAGCTGATGGTTTTTTACTGCCTTTTACAGCAAAAAGCACTTGATTCATCAAGTGCTTTATAGGAACTTATTGAGTATAGAAGGTAATCCCTTCATACTTCCAGCCACGAGTTTTCAGTACTTTCACCTCGTTTGCATCTGAAGAGTAGAGGTGGATACGCAAGCCAGGATTGTAGAGACGGTAGACTGGTTTTTTACCACCGGAATAAAAGGCAATTCCCTCAGCATTCCAATCACCCGTTCTAACAAGGGCATCGCGCTCTGCTTTGCTGGTTGTATAGAGGTGCTCTTTCATCGTTTTCCCGTACAAACGGTAAACAGGAGCTCCTTTAGAAACGGTTCTAAAACTCAATCCTTCAAATTTCCAACCACGAGTTGTCAAAACTTGTGCCTCATCCAAATTCTGTGTAAAGAGATGGCGACGGGCACCTGGATTGTAGAGACGATAGGTTTTACCGGTTTTTGTTTCTTTGTTTGTTGCGATATTAAGAGAACCTTCATTAGTTTTTTTGGAATGAGAAATCATTCCCAATACAGAACTATTGATACGTGTTCCCCAGTTGTAATTACCATAAGGTCTGATGGTGTAATTTCCAGCAGTATGGATACCAACAATTTGATTTTTTGAATTAAGGATTGGTGAACCACTATTGCCACTTTCAGCATCGATGAGGTGGCCGATGAGGTGCCCATTGACCCCATCAACTGTTCCATATGCTGTATACATTTTTCCAAATTTGGAGTCAGTATAAGCTGGGAAACCTGGAATTTGGAGACGCTGTCCACGGCTTACAGCGTATGCTAATGGTAAATAACCTACTTTAGAAGATACATTTTTGTTCAATTTAACAACAGCAATGTCATAGTTACTTGGAATAACATTTCCTTCTGTCTTGAACTGACGGAAAGTATAGTAGGTACTTGATGAATAGGTTCCAAACGGTGAACTGTTGTCATTTCGACCTGGTACAGCTATCACACTTGATGCCCACGCACCTGTCTCACGGTTATAGATATTGTGACCAGCTGTCAACACTAAGTTAGGAGCAATCATAACCCCTGACCCAACATACGTTTGATTGCCAAAGGTCATTTGTAGATAGACTACAGACCGATAAGGGTGCACTGTTGTATTTTTTACACGGTACTGATCATCTTTCCCGATAATAGCTTCCAGAATCCCTGCTTTTTCAAGAGCAGCTGTTTCACTATCTTCGGTATTTGGTTCACTCTCGGTCGTTGCATCTACTGTTGTAGAGACTTCCGTTGTAGAGGTCAACGCATCGATAGTTTGCGTGGTTTCTGATGGTAGCCCTGTTGTGGCTTCTGAAGTTGTCGTTGCTTCTGGAGCTACAGCAGTTGTGGCTTGAGTTGTCGTTTCATTTGCAGAAACAATAGCTGGTGCTGCCGTTCCAAGGACAATGGCCAATAGAAATGCAGAACAAAGTGATCTTTTTACATTCATTTTATATACCTCCTATTGTATTATACTCTATTTGTACTATTTTTAAAAGTCTAAATTGGTATTCTATACAAAAAATAGACAAAGAACGAACGCTCTCTATCTATTTTAGTATTCAACTCTATATGGTGTCCATTTTCAATTTCTATAAGGCATACCAGGCGATGTTTTCATCATTCCAGCCACGCTGGATTAAAACGTTTCTTTCATTCATATCACTGGTATAGAGATGGACTTTCAATCCGCTGTGATAGAGGCGGTAAACGGGTCTTTCTCCCTGTGCGTACCAGGCAATATCTTCATCCTTCCAACCTCGTGTTATCAAAATCGCTCGCTCATGGCTACTCGTGGTGTAGAGGTGTTCCTTTGTATCAGGGCTGTAAAGACGGTAGACAGGAACACCATAAGAAGTTCCTTTGAATGTCTCCCCTTCGTAATTCCAGCCCCTATCTTTCAATACGGAAATCTCATGCTGATCCTGAGTATAGAGGTGCCTTTTAACACCTGGATGGTAAAGACGGAAAACAGCCATTTGTCCCAGCCACTGGCTCATGACAGCCTCATTAGTCTCTAATTCTCCCTTGGCAAAAGCAATCAAGTTTAAACTATCTTGATCAACACGACGAGCAGCATTATAGATGTAATCCCCATTTTCACCAACAAAACCCTTGGTATGAATACCCACAATCTCATTTTTTTCATTGAGAACAGGAGAACCACTCTGACCACTCTCTGTATCAATCTTGTAGTTGATTAAGGTACCGTTGAAAGAGGTGATATCTCCCCACATGGCATACATAAAGCCAATTTTCGATTGAGTCGTTGCTGGATAACCTGCTATCTGAATCCGATTGCCCTCACTTAATTGCCCAGATACAGGAAGAAATCCAACCTGGCTGTCCACCGATTCAGAAAGCTGTACTACCGCTAAGTCATAGGAGTCAACTGCATCTGATGCCTCATTTTGATAGGCTTTGAACATAAATACCCGGCTACCTTGATAAACACCATAGGGAGCTGCTCCATCATTTTGAGCAGGTGTCACTACGACCTCTTGACTCCATTGTCCTAGCTCAACACTATAGATATTGTGAGCAGCCGTTAGAACCAAGTTAGGTGCAATCATGACACCGGTTCCTTTAAGCGGGCCGGAATCAAAAAATGATTCCAGATATACAATCTTTCGGTAGGGATCAATAGTGGTATCTTTTACCAAAAACTGATCATCCGATAGGATGATTCCTTCTGTTATGGCCTGCAATTCCTGTTCAGCTGATGTAGAAGGCTGCACCTCAGCCTGGTCAGACAGAGCCTGCTCCTGCGTCGAAGGCTCGCTGGTTACTGCATCTGTTTGCTGTTCTGAGTTGGTAATTTGCGTAGAACTACTTGTTTCAAGAGCCAAAACAGATACTGGCTCACAAAAGCCCAATAAGATTACCCAAATGAAGCCTTGATAGATCCTTTTTTTCATCATCTTTTAACCCTTTTCACTCTTTCATCTCACTACAGAATGAAAGGTAACAAGCACTTTCATAGCTTGTTACCTTATTTTGTTTTTTCAACCTTCAGAATCTTGATATCGTAGCTTCCAGCTGGGGTTTGTACAGTAACTGTATCCCCCTTCTTCTTGCCAATCAAAGCCTGTCCAATGGGACTTTCATTAGAAACCTTATTAGCGAAGGCATCTGCACCTGCTGCACCTACGATTTGATAAACTTCCTTATCGGTCTCCCCAACTTCTTGGATGGTGACTGTTTTACCGATAGCAACTTCATCCTTGGCAACTGAATCGCTATTAACAATTTCTGCATAACGAATCTTGGTTTCAATGCTCGAAATTTGTCCTTCAACAAAGGCTTGTTCATCCTTTGCTGCTTCGTATTCGCTATTTTCAGAGAGGTCACCGTACGAGCGTGCAATCTTGATACGTTCAACGATTTCAGGACGACGAACCAATTTGAGTTCTTCTAATTCTTTTTCCAATTTCTCTTTTTCTTCAATTGTCATTGGATATGTTTTTTCTGCCATTTTTTCTTTCTCATTTCTTCTTTATCTTTTTATACTAAAACAGAATTATGTGGCTCTGGCCACATAATTCTATTCTGAAAATTACTGGTTTAACTTACTGTTAACGTATTTTTCTACATTTTGATTGTGTTCTTCAATCGTAGCGGAATAATAAACGGTTCCGGTCGTCACATCAGCTACGAAGTAGTAATAATCTGTCTTATTTGGATTGACAGTTGCCTGAATAGCTGCCAAACTTGGACTGCCAACTGGCCCTGGCATCAATCCTGGATGGACATAAATATTATAAGGGGAATTGATATTTGTGTCAATAGCTGCATCTTCTGCCAGCGTTGTTTTCTCACCCAACTTGCCCATCGCGTACAATATGGCAATATTAGACTGGAGCGGCATGTCTATGTTGAGGCGGTTGTAGAAAACACTGGCAATATTTCTACGGTCCTCATCAGTTGCCCCTTCTTTTTCAACCAGGGAGGCCAGTGTCAAGATTTGATTGACATTCATCCCACTGTTAGGAATTTGGCTATAGTAGGTTTGAAGATTGGCATCCGTCGCAGCAATCATCTTTTCAATCAGCTCTTCCATGCTGGTTTTTTCACCGTAATCATAAGTCGCTGGAAAAAGATACCCTTCAAGCTGATATTTAACCCCGCTATTTGCCGCTGGCAGGCTTCCAAGAAGAGTAGGGTATTTGACTGCCATCCGGTTGATAAAATCAGGATTTTGAACCGTTTCTAAAAATTCTTTTGAACTAAATCCGGTCTTATCATCTTCATCTTTCGTATTGACATTATCTGTCACGGCCTTGGCAATTTGATCAATGGTATAGCCCTCAATCACCAATACTTTACCAGCGATTGGGTCAACAGGAGTGGGTGTTCCACTTTCTTGAAGAGCCTTGGCCAGTTCATCCACTGACATGGTCTGGTCCAAATTGTAAAAACCACTTTGGAAATTGTTGTAACTTTTTAACTTAGAGTAGTAATTAAAAATAGTAGCATTCTTGATCAATTTATTTTTGACTAAGATATTTCCGATTTCCTTGGTGGAAGAACCCTCAGGAATCTCAACTTGAATCACTTTAGCTGCATTCGAATCAATCGGACCTAAGCTCGATTTGACATAAGAATATCCTACATAACCTGTAATAGCAAGGGCCAGAAGGAAAATCACAACGATTGTTGATGCGATTCGTTTAGCAGCGACTTCCTGCTTCTTCCGCTGGCGATTTCTACGCTTTCTCATGACTGGGTCCTCTTCTTCTTTTAGTGATGTTTTCAATTTATCAACTACTGGAGTGATGATCGTATCGCCCAATTCCTGGACTGACTTCAACTTCGTCAAGGTCCATTCTGTCTTAACCTTAGTGTCCGCAATACCTGATGGTTTTTGTTCCGATACAGGGTCGTCAGTCTGCTCTAATGGTTTCTCCTGTTGAGTCTGATTTTCTAGCTCATTCATCTCAGGAACTTGTGTGTCTTTCGATTGTAACTCGTCCATCCAGATGATACTCCTTTCACACAATTACTTGCTATTATATCTCAAATGACGTGCAAAAGCAAGAATTTCCCCATTTTATGGGCTTTCGGAGCTTTTTACTATCTCTCAACATTCAGGAGAAAACCTTTTCAAAAAGGAAAAATCAGCAAGCCGCAGCCTGCTAATTTTTATTGGACATTTTTAGAAAGATTGGACAAGAGTTGTTCAAATGAATACTCATAAGATTGGATATCACCCGCCCCCATAAAGACATAGACAGCATTGTCATGATCGAGAAGAGGAGATGTATTTTCAATCGTCACCAACCCACCTGTTTTCGTGATTTTTGCAGCCAAATCCTCTACCTTCACTTCTCCCTTATCAACTTCACGGGCAGAGCCATAGATTTGAGCCAGATAGACCGCATCTGCATCGTTAAGAGCTTCTGCAAAATCATCCAGCAAGGCAATGGTACGGGTAAAAGTATGGGGCTGGAAAATTGCCACAATTTCTTTACTTGGATACTTTTGCCGAGCCGCATCAATCGTTGCGATGATTTCTGTAGGATGGTGAGCAAAATCATCGATGATGACTGTATCATTAACTACTTTTTCGGTAAAGCGGCGTTTCACCCCACCAAAGGTTGGCAAATGTTCTGCTACTAAGGCCAGGTCAAAACCAGCCATATAGAGATTGGCAATGACTGCGGTAGCATTCAGGACATTGTGCTTACCGAAGGTTGGAATCTGGAACTCTCCTAATTCTTTCTGGCCATGGCGTACCTTGAATTGTGAACCTGTGGTAGATGGCTTCAAATCATACGCCACGAAATCATTATTGTCTTCAAAACCATAGTAATAGATCGGTGCGTTGGCTGTGATTCTGCGTAGCTGCTCATCTTCACCATAGACAAACAAACCCTTTTTGACTTGTTTGGCATAGTCATTGAAGGCATTGAAAACATCTTCCAGACTGGTAAAATAATCCGGGTGGTCAAAGTCAATGTTGGTAATGATACTGTATTCAGGATGATACGGCTTGAAATGACGCTCATATTCATCAGATTCAAAGACAAAGTATTGGGCATTGGAAGAGCCGCGACCTGTCCCATCTCCAATCAAAAAGGAAGTATCTGCGATATTGCTCATCACATGGGCAAAGAGACCTGTTGTGGAGGTTTTGCCATGGGCACCTGCCACACCAAAACTAGCGAACTGGCGCATAAAGTCTCCCAAGAATTCGTGGTAACGTTTATAGTTCAAGCCTAATTTATCTGCCTGAGCAATTTCGACATTGTTGTCTGGACGAAAGGCATTTCCAGCAATCAATTCCACATCTGCTGAGATATTTTTCTCATTGAAGGGGAGGATTGCAATTCCTGCCTGTTCCAAGCCCCTTTGGGTAAAATAGTATTTTTCGACATCACTTCCTTGAACCTTATGGCCCATTTGATGCAACATCAGAGCAAGGGCACTCATACCTGAGCCCTTAATCCCGATAAAATGATAGGTTTTTGTCATTGGTTTATACTTCCTCTTCCATATGAGTCAAGTTCAACTCTTGAGCCATCTGGCGTTCCTGGTTGACCTTGTGCTCAGGATAATTATATACTTGGCTCTTCCTCAAGAAATCATAGGAATTCTTGCGCACAGGCTGCTCCTTTTCTCGTTCTTCCTTCTCTAAGGAATAGACCGCTGGCATATCTGCCAGAATATAGCTAGATTGACGCAGTCGATTGGCCAGCTCAATCAGCTGTTCATTGCGGCTTTTCACCAAAAGGGCTGTTGGCTCTCTCTTGATAACTGGGCTATGAAGGTTAGGCTTGTCATCTTTGAGGTAGGCTGCTGATCGTTTTTTCTTCAAATCTTCACGCGCCTGTTCCCTAGCAATCTGTCCCTGGGTTTTCTGGATTGGATGCTTGGTGTCTACTACCGCAGGGCGAACCGTTTTCTGCATACGGTCCCTCCTTGAGTAAGGGCTTGGTTCTGCATGAAAAATCGGAGGCAAAAGATCTTCTGGAATATCTGGTTCATTTCGTCTTTCTTCCTTCACAGAATCAAAATCTTCCTGCAGGCCATAATCTTTTTCTTGATAATGTCCTCTGATATTGCTAATGAGGTCCGACTCCTCATACAAGCGCATCTGAGGGTTTGGACCCAAGATAGGCTCATTGTCAGCCACTATTGGAAATGATGTTCTTCTCATACGCATTCCTTTCAAGAGATTATTATAGCACATTTAGACCGTTTTAGCCCATACTAATTTAAGAAATTCCCAAAATCTCCTTGATTTCTTGAACTGTCATGCTAGCCCGACTTTCATTGCCATCCAAAACTGCAGTAACCAAGTTTTTCTTGGTTTCTTGGAGGGCCTGAATCTTCTCTTCGATGGTCCCTTTGGTGATCAAGCGGTAAAATTCGACCTTCTGGGTCTGGCCCATTCGGTGAGCCCGGCTGATAGCTTGGGCTTCAACAGCTGGATTCCACCACAAATCAACCAGGATGACCGTATCAGCTCCCGTCAGATTGAGACCAACTCCACCTGCTTTCAGGGAGATGAGGAAGGCATCTCGACTGCCCGCATTAAAGGCACGAGTCATGGTTTGGCGCTGACTGGCTGGTGTTGAACCGGTTAGTTTGTAGCTGGAAATACCTAACCCCTCCAAATCCTCTTCAATGATATCTAACATTTCCCTAAACTGAGAGAAAATAAGGACCCGGTGTTGTCCTTCCCTAAGCTGAACAAGGAGGTCACGGAGACTATCCAATTTGCCACTATCCCCCTGATAATCGTCCATGAAGAGTTTTGGCGTATCACAAATCTGGCGAAGCCTGGTAATACCAGAGAGAATCTCAATCTTGCGACGGTTGATTTCAGCCAGACTGGCTCCTGCAATAATGGTCTGCATTTGTTGTAGTTGGGCCAGGTAGATAGCTTTCTGACCATCCGATAACTCATTGAGAACATTGACCTCAATCAAGTCTGGCAACTCCAGCAAAACGTCCTCTTTCTTTCGTCGAAGGACAAAGGGCTTGATGATTCGAGCCACCTGATCAGCCGATAATTTGCCAAAATCCAACTTGCCTGGCAGGAGACCTGGTAGGATGATTTGAAAAATAGACCAGATTTCTGCCAAATTATTCTCAATCGGGGTACCTGAAAGGGCAAAGCAATTGCCCACTTCAAAGTCACGGAGATGCTGGGCAATCTTGGTCTGGGAATTTTTCATGACTTGTGCTTCATCTAAAATCAGATAATCATACTGTTTGGTCTTTCGATAAAGTTCAATATCTTGGCGGAAGGAAGCATAGCTAGTCACTAGTATCTGGTGTTGCTGCCCTAAGAGAACCTCACGTTCCGCCTTGTAACCATACACAACTGCCACATCAATTTCTGGAGCAAAGCGATGAAATTCTTCTTGCCAGTTGTAGATGAGACTTGCAGGTGCCAGAATAAGGATTCGGGACTCTTTGGTCAAACGGCTACTGAGAAAGGCAATCGTTTGTAAGGTTTTTCCCAGCCCCATATCATCTGCTAAGATGCCGCCAAAACCATATTTGTCTAACATGGAAAGCCATTTAACCCCCTCCTTTTGGTAATCCCGCAAATCGGCCGCAACCGCTACATCAGGAAGAGGAAGGCTCTCAGGATGGGCCAAATCATGTGCTAGTTTCTGAAAATCAGCGGACAACTGAACGCGACCATTGGTTTCCAAGGCTTGGGCCAGCTGATAACCAGCCAATTTTGTCAGGGTCAGATGGCCCCCTTGACCATGCTGAGCCCTCAAGATTTGCAAGGTTTGACTGATCTTCTGACTCTCCTCATCAAAGACCAGAACTTTGCCCGTCCGACTGGTAAAATAAGCCTCCTGGGCTAATAGAGCCCGTGTTGCCGCTTCGACTTCCTCCTCTGGAATTCCTGAAAAATCAAAGGACACATCCAGCAGAGAACCCGACGTCTCAACCGAAATCCGAGGTCCTCCCTTAACTAGCAACTCAGCAACCTCAGGGGCCAAATGTAAATCACCCAAGGAGCGCAAGCTAGCTAACCCATCTGTCAGAAAGTCATACCGCTCTTGATTCGTCAAATCTCCTCTCTGAGCCTGAAAAGTTCCTCTAAAGCCCAATTCTTCCATCGTAGCAAAGATTTTCTTTAACTGCTGGTAGTGGGGTAAAAAGGGCAGCTGGTCCAATTCTTCCTGACTGCCGACCACCAGACCATCAAAATGCAACTGCAGGTTGAGCATCAGCTGCTGTTCTTGCTTGGATAAAACAAAGGAAGCTTGAAAAGGATGGATGGTAAATTTTTTCGGAGCCTTAACTGGACCCAAGAGCTGTAAATCTAACAAGGATAATGCTAGTTTTTCCTGATCCTGGTAGTCAACCTGAATTTTCTTTAAACCATCATCCGTGCGAGTCAGTCCTTTGATAGCAGAAAGAAGGGCTCGCTCCTTATGCCCCAGTTGGTAGAGGCGATTATCTACAATCAGGTAATACCCCTGCAGCAACTCCTGAATAGGTTGCTCTTCGATCAAGAGTTCAATCATCTGGGTATGGGGCTTCACCTCAAAGCGAAAGAGATTTAAGTTAGCATCATAGGGATGGACTGATAAGCTGTGATAGGCTGTGAAGCGATGATTAAATTGGAAGAAAAAGAGCCCCTGCAAGAGTTCCAATCCTTCTTCAAAATAAACCAAAGGAAAACGCAGACTCCGACCAAAATTGACTAAAATCTCATTGCTGATTAGGTTCTTTTCCGGCACCATCCGCCAAAGAAAGTCAATCAAGTCTTGACTGGCTCCATCAAATTCTTCGTAGGAAATCGGTTCATAGTAGTTTCGACCAATCTGGTAATATCCACCCTGCTCCAAAATCTTCAAAAAAGCTCCAATGTCACGGATAATATAGGTCCGCTGATCGGGTAAGCAACTGATTTTTAAAGTCCAATCAATTTGCTTGTCATAAGTACCCAGACTGCCCTCTGCTGCCAAACGGTACTTAACCAACTTGGGTTCTAAAGGCCCTAAAATGTTGTCCAAGAAGAGACCACCAAAATAGTTGCGCTGCTTGGTTTCTTGTTCCTTTTGACCATTTGTTTGGATTTGCTCTAAGAGTTTCTTGGCCTCTGCATCATTCTTCAGAAAATACTCTGTCGCAGCTAGATGCTGGCAATAACCTCTCTGAGCAAACAGTTGGCAACTACAGAATAGATGCTTTTCATCCAAATCATAAGTAAACTCTTCTCCCGCAATCCGCAAAAGGAGCTCTTGACCATCCACCTTTTCTACCGATAATTGGCCTTTCTCATATAACTCAATTCCCTCTTGCCGTATTCGGCCGGGCATCATTCGACTCATTTTCTCCACACCCTCTTCAATTCATCTCTCCATTATAGCATAATTTCAACAAGAATTCCCTGGCCAGGCGTCAAAAAAAAGCCCTCCGAAGTGGAGGACTGTTCTGTACTTTCTATCTCTAAGGTCCGATAGGACTGTTTCAAGTGGCTTAGCAATCCCTTCATTTGAAGTCAAAAAGTATGGGAGACCTGCCAAGTTTATGTCGTTGATTTTTGAAAAAATGAGACTTTGTCCTCAACCTCAAAGAGGTTACCTTCTTTTTACTTCCGCTTTCTGGCAATCAAATGAATCGGTGTCCCTTCAAAAACGAAGGCTTTCCGAATTTGATTTTCTAGGAAACGTAGGTAAGAAAAGTGCATGAGTTCTTCTTCATTGACAAAGACCACAAAGGTCGGTGGCTTGGTCGCCACCTGAGTCGCATAGAAGATTTTCAGGCGCTTGCCCTTATCGGTAGGCGTTGGGTTGATGGCAATAGCATCCATGATAACATCATTGAGGACAGCCGATGGAATCCGAGTATTCTGACTTTCACTGATGGCCTTGATCATCTCTGGCAATTTGTGCAGGCGTTGCTTGGTCAGGGCGGATACAAAGATGATTGGGGCATAGGAAAGGTACTGGAATTGGTCCCGAATGTCCTCTTCCCAATTTTTCATGGTATGGTTGTCCTTTTCCAGGGTATCCCATTTGTTGACCACGATGATGATGCCTTTTCCGGCCTCATGGGCAAAACCAGCAATGCGCTTGTCGTATTCACGGATGCCCTCCTCGGCATTGATGACCATTAGAACCACATCTGAGCGGTCAATGGCCCGCATGGCCCGCATGACCGAGTATTTCTCTGTATTCTCATAGACCTTACCCGATTTGCGCATACCAGCCGTGTCAATCATGGTGAATTTCTGGCCATCGCTGTCCGTAAAGTGGGTATCAATGGCATCGCGGGTTGTCCCTGCGACTGGGCTGGCAATCACGCGCTCCTCCCCCAGAATAGCATTGATGAGGCTAGATTTGCCGACATTTGGGCGGCCAATCAGGCTAAAGCGAATGACATCTTCTTCCTCAACTTCCATGTCCGTAGGCAGTTTTTCCACAATGGCATCCAAGACATCCCCCGTCCCAATACCGTGAACAGAAGACACAGGGTAGGGGTCTCCTAAGCCCAGGGCATAGAAATCGTAGATATCATTGCGCATCTCAGGATTATCCACCTTGTTGACTGCCAGGATGACAGGTTTGTGGGTCTTGTAGAGAATCCGGGCCACGTATTCATCCGCATCCGTAATCCCTTCTTTTCCAGACACGACAAAAACGATGACATCCGCCTCCTCCATGGCAATTTCCGCCTGGTGCTTGATTTGGGTCATAAAGGGCGCATCCACATCATCGATACCACCCGTATCAATGATGGAAAACTTGCGATTAAGCCAGTCGGCCGTCGCATAAATCCGGTCGCGGGTCACACCTTCGACATCTTCGACGATTGAAATACGCTCACCAGCAATTCGGTTAAATAGGGTTGATTTGCCAACGTTGGGACGGCCCACGATGGCGATAGTTGGTAGAGCCATGGCTCCTCCTCTGTTTATAGTAGTTTGTGTTTTTTAAGCAAGACCTTGGTTTCAGGCTGTTCTTCCTGCTTAAATTGGTTGACCAGACGCTCAGACCAAAGCTCAGTCTGGCGGGCACCTGCATACTCTGTCTGGATAGCATCATGGGCCTGGATAGTCTCCACTGACTGTTCCTGGTACTCTTCTTGGAAAACAAATGATTCTAAGTTGAGACGAGGTTTGACAGGGAAGTGCTGGTTGGGAACACCCAGAGCAATGCAAAAGACAGGATAGGTATAATCAGGCAAAGCAAAGACTTCTGCAACTGCCAGGGCAGAATGGCGAATCATGCCGATGAAGACTCCACCATAACCCAAGCTCTCCGCCGCCAGCATGGCATTCTGACCAGCCAAGGCAGCATCCACTGAAGAAATCAGGAGATTTTCTGTACCCTTGGCATCAAATGGTTCTTGATGGAGCTCCGCTGCCTTACTGGCCCGATTGTGGTCCCCTACAAAGAGCAGAATGGTATCTGCCTGTAAGATGGCTGGTTGGGGTGTCAAGTCATAGAGGGCTTGTTTCTTCTCCTCTGACCGCACCACGATGATAGAGTAAGACTGGAAATTTTTCCAGCTGGAAGCTGCACTTCCTGCCTCGATAATGGCTTTTAAATCTGCATCCGGAATCCGCTCGTCCTTGAACCGGCGGACTGAGGAATGGGATTTCATCAGGTTAATGGTTTCATTCATGGCGACGATTTTCTCCTTCCAAATGAACTTCCTTGGCTAGGAAACGAATCCGTTCCATGACCCGCTTGGCCTGCCAGCTTTCATCTCCAGCCTTGCCTTGGGACAGGCGTTTTTCCAAATCTGCTAGGGAGAAGTTAGAGGTGAAGAAGGTTGGCAGATTTTCCTGCATCCGGTGCTGTAAGATGACCTGCAAAACATCATCACGAACCCAAGGGCTGTGCTGTTCTGCCCCAATATCATCCAAAATCAGAATATCCGCCTTCTTAACGGTATCGATTTCTGCTTTGACTTGGCCTGACTGGATGGCATTTTTGACATTGACCACGAAACTTGGGTAATGAATCATGGTTGTCGCAACGCTGTATTTTTCAGATAAATCATGGGCCAAGGCAGCTAAGAGGAAGCTCTTGCCGACTCCAAAGTCCCCAAAGACATAGAGGCCTTTTTTGGTCGGAGAATGAAAGTTACCGATAAAGTCACTCATCAGAGACAGGATTTCTGTCCGACTCCTGGTCAGGATGACACTGTCCTTCTGATTCGGAGCCAGGGTCGCGTGTTTGAGGCTGGCTGGTAATTCGACCAGGTGCATCCGGCGGCGAATGGCCTCCTGGCGCTGGGCTTCAACCAACTCAGCAGTCTCTTCATAGGAAACATCCGCATAGCCCTCATTCATGATGAGGAGGGGCTTGTAGCCCTTAGCAATATAGGCTTCGTCCCCATTGAGCCACTTGTCTCGCTCTTTGATATACTCAAAAAACTTGGAGATGGAAAGCTCAATGGTTTTCTCTGTTAGAGCCTGTTCTTGGATAAATCGAGCTACTTCAGGGTCCGCTAGAATTTCCTGACGGATTTCTGAATAGGTCTTGCGGGCCTGATTGGTCTGACGCAAGCTTTCTTGAACCTCTTTCATCTATTCTCCCTTCTCCAATTTTGCTAATATTTCCTGTTGAATTTTCTCTAATTGGGCTAAATCCTCTTGGCTGGTTTCTTCCTTATAATCAGGATTGCTCCAGCTTGGCACATTGGTGGCCTGATTTTGAGCGGTTTCTCTTTTCTTGCCGGTTGACTTCCGATTACCTTCTCGCAAGGCTTCAACGGCTGCTTCTGCACTTCTGATGTCCTTGTAGGAAAAATCATTGCCCAGCTTGAGGGCGTATTTTTCATTGAGGTTGGCCGAATCCACCTTGTTAAAGGTATAGAGGACGATGACATTGATGACTTCATCCAGCAGCCCCAAGGCAGCCATCTCCTTGAGACAGTTCTTTTCGGAAGCAATGACCGCTGCTTTCTTACTGTCCTTGATGGCTGTCAAAAAGTCCAGCGGTTTGAGAGCCTTGCTTTCCCGAATGATGGATTGCTCAGCTGGAGAAAAAGTTCTTTCCGCAAGGGATTCACTCTTTTCAGCCCGCAGTTTTTCCTGTATCCGTTTGATGGAAATCTTTTGCTCGACCGCTGTCTGGCGGGCCAGCTGATAGGCTTCCAACCAGGTCCAGTTTTCTTGTTCTGCCAAATGATAGAGGCCAATGATATCTTCCTGCTCATTTTGGAAACGCAGATTGTGGCGGGCCATCATCTGTTTAAAGGCCTCTATATCAAATCGACTGGCGGGCTGACGCAGAGGCTCCAGCTGACCATCCAGTTGAAAAACATCTGAAAAAGACTTTGAAATATTGTCTTGGGCAGAGGGTAGGCTGATGCGCATCTGTTCAACAGCGGATTCTCCTATTTTCTTGGACAAGAGAGCGCGGTAGAGCTCGTTTTCCAAAAAATCCTGACTGGACAAGGGAGCTTTCAGGGCCAAAATATAGTCATCTTCCTGCTGATAAACAGCCAAGAGCTTCATAGCTGCCAACAAATCCAAAGCCTGTTCTAGGGCTTGAGTTCCAAAGTTGAGGTGATTTAAAATCTGACTAAAACGAAAGCGCCCTGCACCCTGATCATTGGTCACACAGAGGTACTGGTATAGGGCAAAGGCCTGCAAGCCAATAATGGGCTGGTAACACTGGACCAGACTGACCATATCTGGCCAGACCGCCAGCTTTCCTACAAAAGAATAGGTATGGTTTGGTCTCATCATCTTACCTTATTTTTCTGACGATCACTCTTCGTGATCTGCTTAAGGAGGTTTTCAATTTCGCTGACATCCTTGAAGGAGCGATAGACGGAGGCAAAACGAACATAGGTGATTTCATCTAGGTCCACCAATTCTTCCATGACCAGGTTTCCGATCACATCACTTTCTACTTCGCTGTCACTCTGAGCTCGTACTTTTTGCTCAATGCGGTTCACTACTTCATCAATAGCTGCACTGGACACAGGCCGCTTTTGAGCAGAACGAATGATACCATTAAAGATTTTCTCACGTGAAAATTGCTCCCGTGTGCCATCTTTCTTAACCACCACAAGGGTTTTTTCTTCTAGACGTTCATAGGTTGTAAAGCGATGGTGGCAGTTTTCACACTCTCTTCTGCGGCGAATGGTATTGCCGTCTTCAGCCTGGCGGCTATCCACAACGCTGGATTTTAAACTATTACATTTCGGGCAACGCATCTTCTCTCCCCCATTTTATCATTATGACCTCATTGTACCACAATTCTAAGTAGAATGAAAGAAAGGGAGAACGAGAAAAAGACTGGTTGTCCAGTCTTCAAAATCATATCGAGCAGAAGAAAAGCATCTAATCCTCTTCTACTCCTGCATATTTTTCTTCTAGGCGTGCATAGGTCCATTCTCTGGTCAAACGGTAAATCACTGCAAAAATCGGTGTGAAGAAGACCATTCCCAGAAGACCAAAGAGATTTCCCCCGATGAGAGCCGCTGCTAAAGTGAATAAAGTTGGTAAACCAACGGATTGACCAACTACCCGTGGGTAAATGACATTGCCTTCAATCAGTTGAATGAGTTGGAAAAGGATGATGGAACCCAGAGCCAAAAGCGGACTTTCAACAGAAATAAAGAGGGCACTAATCAGACAAGCTGAAAAAGGGCCTATATAGGGAACAAAGGAAAGTACCCCTGCTAAGATACCAGCCATGGCTGCAAAAGGAAGCCTAAAGAGACTATAGGAAACAAAGACCAAGGAGCCGATGATAACAGCTTCTACAATCTGACTCATCAAGAACTTATCGTAGGTATCAACAATGACTTCTCCGACATAATGAATTTTTTTAACCACTTTTTCAGGGAAAAAGGCCACCAGAATCTTATAAGTCATATCCTGAAGATGTTCCTTGCTGGTCAAAATAGCCAAGGTGATGAAGAAGGCCATCACCAGGGTCATCGCATTTGAGAAAATTCCGCCGACATTGCTTACAAGCCCTGAGAGGAATCCTGTCACATAGGAGGAAAGATTGCTCCAATCTGTAAAACGCGTCACATAACCTGTAATCAGTTTGACCCACTTATCAGACAAAATTCCACTATTGTTCAAATAGTGTAACATTTTGGGAATCCCTTCTTGGGTCACCGTTACAATCTGCGAAATGGTCTCTGCCAGGGTTGGCAAGACAATCATGACCACACCTGCCACAATCAGAGCAAAACCAATCAAAACACCAATCAGAGCCAATAGGCGTTTCTTTTTTTCCAAAAAAGGAACTTTCTCAATCAAGTCTTCTAGCTTTTTCATCGGCACATTGAGGACAAAGGCCAGAAGTCCACCTACAAAGAGGGGATTCATGGCTCCTAGCACAACCAGCAGGAGGCCGTAAATAGCATCAATATTGAGAACAACCAACAACACCATGGCCGCGAAGGTTATCAAAAATAATTTTTCTTTCAGCGAACTTTTCATCATCTACCATCCAATCTTTTTTACTGGTCTATTATAAGCTATTTAGTTCCCAAAGTCTAAAAAGAGAGAGTTTGCTGTCCAACTCTCTCTATGTAAACACTCAACTAGTCCCGCATAGCATAGCCAACCCCTCGAACCGTACGGATATAGGAAGCCTGACCTGGAATATCTAACTTTCCACGAAGGTAACGAATATAGACATCCACCACATTGGTTTCTGCAGCGGATTCGTATTTCCAAACCTTTTCCAGCAACTGCTCCCGGGTCATGGTTTCCTGGCTCTCCATCAGGATTGCCAGTAAATCATACTCTCTGCGCGTCAGACCAATTAGCTCCTGACCACGGTGTACCGTACGGTTTTGAAAATCAATCTTCAAATCTCGGTAGGCTGCTTGTAGTTTGACTTGCTTGCACGTTTCATCAATAAAATCCCGGCCACGGAAAATTGTTGTCACCTGTCCAACCAAATCGCTGATAACAAAGGGCTTAATGGTGTAAAAAACGGCATATTTCTTGATTTCTTCACCGTATTTCTCAGCCTCATCGCTTTCGACAACTACAATAATGACTAGACCTGGTTTGAAGCGGTGGAGTTGTTTGGCCAACTCTGTACTGGTCATATCAGCCAACTGATAGCTGACAATCAGCAGGTCGAAATCTGTTTCTTGGGCCAGCAAGAGAGCCTCTTCTCCATTGGAAGCGTAGTCTACAACATAATCCTGCTTCTGCAATTCCATCGAAACAAAATGTGATAAATTCCGTTCCTTACCTGCTATTAAAATCTTTTTTGCCATGATTAGTTTTCATCATACCATGAATAATGGAATGTACCTTCTTTGTCTTTTCGTTGGTAAGTGTGGGCTCCAAAGTAGTCCCGTTGCGCTTGAATCAGGTTGGCTGGCAGGTCTGCTGAACGATAGCTATCATAGTAAGTGATGGCTGCCGAGAAAGTTGGTGCAGGAACACCTGCTTGAACAGCGATGGTCACGATGTCACGGACAGCCTGTTGGTACTTAGAGGTCACATCCAAGAAGTACTCATCCAAGAGAAGATTGGCCAAATCTGCTTCACGGTTATAGGCATCTGTAATTTTTTGCAGGAATTGAGAACGGATAATACAACCATCGCGCCAGATGGAGGCAATGTCCGCAAATGGCAGGTTCCAGTTATGCTCTTTCGATGCCACGCGCAGCTGGGCAAATCCTTGGGCATAAGAAATAATTTTTGAGAAATAGAGAGCTTGGCGGATTTTTTCAATCAACTCAGCCTTATCTCCCTCATACTTGTAGTCTACACCAGGCAAAATCTTGCTAGCATGAACCCGTTCTTCCTTGTAAGTAGAGATATAACGGGCAAATACAGACTCGGTAATCAGAGACAATGGGACACCCAAATCAAGGGCATTTTGGCTGGTCCATTTACCAGTTCCCTTGTTGCCGGCAGCATCCAGAATATAGTCCACGACTGGACCGCCCTGACCCTGGTCATCCTTACGGGTCAAGATGTCTGCAGTGATTTGAATCAAGTAACTATCCAGTTCACCTGCATTCCACTCGGTGAAAATATCTGCCATTTCTGCAGCATCCAAACCAAGCAAGTTTTGCATGAGATCGTAGGATTCTGCAATCAACTGCATATCGCCGTATTCGATTCCGTTATGAACCATTTTCACATAGTGGCCTGCTCCGTCTGGACCGATGTAGGTCACACATGGCTTGCCATCTTGTGGGGCTTTAGCAGAGATTTCTTCAAGGACATCTGCTACCAATTCGTAGGCTTCCTTTTGTCCGCCCGGCATGATAGATGGACCTTCAAGGGCTCCTTTTTCACCACCAGATACACCTGTACCGATGAAGTTGATGCCTGAGTCAGCCAATTCTTTGGAGCGACGGATGGTATCTTCAAAGAAGGTATTTCCACCATCAATCAAGATATCTCCCTTATCCAAATGTGGCAAAAGGGCCTGAATGGTCGCATCTGTACCTGGTCCCGCTTGAACCATGAGCATAATGCGGCGTGGTGTTTGAATTGAGTTTACAAAGCTTTCCACATCATAGCTTGGAACCAGATTTTTACCTGGATTACTTGCTACGACATCCTCTGTCTTATCCGCTGAACGGTTGTAAATGGCAACAGAATAGCCACGGGATTCTACATTGAGGGCAAGGTTGCGACCCATTACGGCCATTCCTACAACACCAAAGTTCGCTTTCGTCATGAAACATTTCTCCTTAAATTAAGATAGGAAGGTCGGGATTGGTTTGGCCTTCCCTTTTTCTTTGTATCGACTCCATTATACACGGGATACTAAGATTTTGCAAATTTTCTGTCAATTTCATTCTTGGTCAAAAAGACCTTGTAATTGGGCGAAGGGGCTGTTGGCCTCCTTCTTCTCTTGACTCTGATTGGCAAAGTCTTCTTCGGTCAAGACCGTCCAGTTTTGTCCAGAGGGCATCTCCTGCCCAGCTGCTTCCTCTGGTGTCAGAACTTTTACTGGCAAATGGAGCAGGATATTATCTGCTACACTTTCATCCAGCACGATGCTTTCCCCCTCAATGACCAAAACCAAGTCTTCATCAACCAAGTCTTTTTCTTTTAGTACAGCCTCATTTTCGACAAAGACTTCCATCACAGGATAGGTTTCGCTCCAGTTAACTGGCTGCATAGAGCGACTGGATGCCATCGTAATGTCATAAGAAAGACTGTATTCCAAGAAGTAAAAACCTGCTTCATAACGGACATTGCCAGATACAGTGACTGGCGATAGGTCCAAGATCTCTGCATTGCGCTCCAGTAGCTCAGTCTTTAAATCCAACGTTTCTTCAAAGTGGATACCCTCAAGATGTTTTTTAAGGTCATAAATATGAAACTGAACCATCCTAGCCCTCCAACTCAGTAATATAATGGTAGGCCTGCTGGCCAGCAGTTGCTCCATCACCTACTGCTGTAGTAATCTGCCGAAGTTGTTTTTGACGAAGGTCTCCAACCGCAAAAATACCTGGCTGGCTGGTTTCCATCAATTCATTGGTTACAACCCATCCTTGCTCATCTGTAATCCCTAAATTGCCTACAGACTCAGACATCGGGTCCAAGCCGACGTAGATGAAGACACCACCAAAGGCGTGTTCTGTCATTTCTCCTGTCTTGACATTTCGAATGTCTACAGACTGGACCTTGCGCTCATCGCCCTTGATTTCGGCCACCACGCTATCCCAGAGAAACTGAATCTTGTCATTGGCAAAGGCCCTGTCTTGGATAATTTTTTGAGCCCGCAGTTCGTCACGTCTATGAACAATGGTCACTGATTTGGCAAACTGGGTCAGAAAAATTGCTTCCTCTACAGCAGAGTCTCCTCCACCAACCACCAGTAAATCCTGGTCACGGAAAAAAGCTCCATCACAAACTGCACAGTAGGATACTCCCCGGCTGTTAAACTCCGCTTCGCCTGGAACACCAAGCGGGCGGTGTTGGGCTCCCATGGCCAAAATGATTGATTTGGCTTCAAAGCTCTCATCTTCTGTGATGACTTTTTTGACCATTCCCTCTGTCTGCACTTCTACCACCTGTCCAAAAAGATGTTCAACACCAAATTTTTCCAGTGGTTCGTACATTTTTTCAGCCAAGTCAGGCCCTGAAATGAGCTCGTAGCCCGGATAGTTTTCGATATCTGCCGTGTTATTCATTTGGCCACCATAGATACCGCGTTCTAAGAGACCAACTTTTAAATTACTACGGGCTGCATAAAGAGCCGCAGTCATCCCTGCAGGCCCAGACCCGATGATTAACGTATCATACATGATAGTTCTCCCTCTATTTACCAGTGATTCTGGCTATCTTTTTCTAAGGTATTTGTTACCACGCTCTCACAATCAAGATCAGACCAATAATCCCAAATGCAAAGATGGGAATGGTCATGACATTGATGATTAGCAGGTCATATAAAAACTCTCTTTTTTCGTGTTGGCTCTGATCCACCCCTTTGCTGGCCCGCATAACAAACCAGACTAGGCTGAATAGGACCATCGCAATGGCTGAAAAAAGGAGACTTTCCAGATAGAGACTTAAGATTGTTTGTAACATGTCACATCCTAATTTTTAAATTCAGATATCCATCCGACAGTCGGATGGACTGATTCTATCAAGCTAAGTAGTTTAAAACTCCTGGCGTTTGGCTTTACGCTCAGCCCGCCCCTTGGCTCTGGCTTCCACTCGCTTGGTCTTGCGGCGTTTTTCATCCACAGCCCACTTGATTTTCTTCTTGTAGCCTGGCTTGATTTTTTTCTTTTTCTTTTTGACCAGACCAAGCATTTCCAAGTCCAGTTTTTCACGGGATTTTTCCCGATTGACCCGACGATCGCGGTCATAGGTGTCGACAAACTCCCCGTTCTTCATTTCCTTTGGAAGAAACTGGATGTTGAGTTTTTCCAGCTCGCGAATATCCGCATCGTCACTCGGTTGATAGAGGGTAATGGCAATGCCTGACAGACCATTTCGGCCTGTTCGTCCGACCCGGTGGACAAAGAAGGACAAATCCTGTGGGATGGCATCGTTGATGACATGGCTGACCCCTTCGATGTCGATTCCACGCGCCGCCAAATCCGTCGCCACGATATACTCGAAATCCAAGTTTTTAACCTGGTTCATGATGCGCTTGCGCTCCCGCGGAGGAATATCGCCATGGATTTTGGCTACCCGAAGACCATTGGCAGTCAGGTAGCTGTGGAGTTCGTCTGCCCGCGTCTTGGTATTGACAAAGATCATAGCCAGATAGGGCTGCATAAACTTAGTCATCTCTAAAATCTGGGCATTTTTATCCCTACCCTTGGTGGAAATCAGCCAATTTTCAATGGTATCCGAAATGACGGTCTTGGTTTTGATTTGCTCGATGACTGGGTTGGATAGGTATTTCTTCAAAAAGGGTTGTAATTTTTGCGGAATGGTTGCTGAAAAGACCAGGAATTGCAGGTCTTTGGGTAGGCTGCCGGCAATCTTGTCCACCGTCTCCAAAAAGCCCATATCCAACGTCATATCCGCCTCATCGACCACGAAAATCCCAGCCTTGT
>NZ_JBHCHN010000026.1:0-15346 GCF_041802885.1 Streptococcus sp. | reverse complement strand
TGACAATTTTTTCCTCTTCTGGGCTGAAGCTGACGGTCCGAGCTGATTTTCCATCTTCCAAAACAGGTTTAATTTTTTCCAAAACCGCAAATTCTGCCAGGGAATCCTTATCTTTCTGGGTACGGGCCATCTTTTCCACACGGGCATAGCGCTTGTTGATGGACTCTAGGTCGGCCAAAATCAGCTCCAGATTGATGGTTTCTATATCTGCAATTGGGTCCACAAAGGCATCTTCACGACCCTGTTCCCGCATGACATTTTCATCGTCAAAAGCCCGAACCACATGGACAATGGCGTCCACTTCGCGGATATTGGCCAAAAATTTGTTACCAAGTCCTTCGCCTCTTGACGCCCCCTTGACAATCCCTGCAATATCTGTAAACTCAAAGGTTGTTGGGACGGTCTTTTTGGGTGTAATTAACTCTGTCAACTTCTGTAAACGTTCATCTGGTACTTCTACCATTCCGACGTTTGGATCGATAGTCGCAAAGGGATAGTTGGCAGCTTCTGCTCCTGCCTTTGTAATTGCGTTAAATAGGGTTGATTTACCAACGTTTGGCAAACCGACGATACCTGCTGTTAAAGCCATTTGTTCTTACTCTCCAATTAAAAATTCAATCATGACTATTATAGCAGAAAAGATGAGAAAAAGCTTGTCCAGTGACAAGCTAATTTTTTATTTTAAGACATTTAACAAGCCATAGATAAATCCAGCAATTGGAAATACAAGCCACCAATAATTAGCTATGAATTCCCAAACATTCATTGGTCTATCTTCTTTCTTTTCATTCACTGGTTCTGCTTCCTTCTCCAGGATCAGAAAATCCAGACTGACCTCAAAAATTTCCGCCATTTGGACCAGTTTCTCCACATCCGGTGTTGCTTCACCATTTTCATATTTTGAGATGGATTGGCGTGAAACAAACAGTTTTTGAGCCAAGTCTTCCTGCGATAGATGGTTGGCAGTTCGTAAGTTTTTAATCTGTTGTCCTAGTTGAATCATGGCCTTCCTCCTTCTTTTTCTAAGTTTATTATATCCTAGAAAATAGGAGTTGACTAGCAATTTTTAGGAAAAATCCGCAACTCAGGGTTGCAAAACAGCAAAGAATCCTCAACTCACTAACTGTACCTGACTTCCAGCCAGCAAGTCTCCCAAGTGACGCTTGTCTTCTCTCTTGATGGCCATAACTAAAAGAAGGATGAGTAAGCCTAAGCTGAGAAAGGTACAAATATGACCAAAGAGACTGGTGTAATTGGAATAAATTCCAGAAATGGTCCCCATGTGTCCCAGCTGCCAAGGAAGAAACTTGATGCTATTGCGAATCAGAGCTGAGGACAAAGGAGATTTTTGATACACAACCCTTAAACCTGCCTTTTTCTTGCCCCAGCTACCGCCTCGGCTGTCCATCCAACTAAAGATAGCAATCATCGGAAGAACAGATGTAAATGTGGCGATGAGCTGAGACTGCAGTGCTGTAAAGACAGGGATTTGACCAAAAACGAGAAAATAAAAGCTAAGACAAACGAGGGCAAGACAAGCTAAATAGGCTAAAATCAGGAAATAATCAAAGAGAAGTTCTTTGAGTCGGGTAGAAACAGGGATAGGATTATGTTCTAGCATAGCAGCCTCCTTTTACTTTCATCCTAACTGATAGGTAGTATTTTGACAAGCACATCTTATCACAGTTGCGCAGCCAGCACTTGCACTTTCTGCGAAAAAGGCTGATTTGTAAAGCTTTGCGGAGTTGCAGAAGAATCTTATAAGACCTTCTTCATCTTGCGCTCAAAATCATAGCGACTCATCATGACCACATGGTCGCAGTTGGTGCAACGGATTTTTATATCTGCTCCTAGGCGGATAACTTCCCAGCAGTTAGCTTTTTTGCCCGTTGCCTTAATGGTGCAGGCATGGGGCTTTTTCATTTCGACAAAGGATCCTAAATCGTACATAATGACCTCCAAATAACTTTTTTATATTATACCATAGAAAAAAACTCCCTTATGGGAGTTAAGTTTAGTTCGTACGTACTGGGGTAATCAGTTGGATAAAATCTTCACCCTCTGCATTTGGCACTAGAGTAAAGGGACGAATAGGGGAGATAAAGCTGATTTTTATCTGCTCATTACCAACAGCCTTGAGAGCATCGATGAGGTAGGTAGGATTGAAGGAAATCATCAGATCTTCACCATTCACAGCTAGAATATCCAATTCTTCATTAACCTTTCCGACTTCTGGAGAATTAACATGGGCAGAAATGACCCCATTTTGAATTTCCAGCTTCACTGTTCCATTTTGAGTAGCATTGGAAAGAAGGCGGGCCCGTTCCATAGCATGGCGCAGATTGGCTGTATCAAAGATTACTGTCGTATTGAAATCTTTTGGAATCAGACGATCCGTGTCAGGATAGGTTCCTTCCAACAATCGTGTGTAAAAGCTGATGTGTTGGCTTCTAAAGAGCAGTTGATTATTAGAGAAGAAAACTTCTACATTCTCAATCTCTTCTGAAAAGACAGCGGCAAATTCACGGAGGGAGCGACTTGGAATTACGACATCAAAATTATCCCCAGCCTTATCCAGCTGAATCTTTCGTTGGCTCATACGGTGAGAATCTGTTGCCACTGTTTTGAGAATTCCATCTGTCAGGACAAAATGAACCCCCGTCAGGATAGGCCGACTTTCCTGGGTGGAAGCTGCAAAGGCTGTTTCATTGATAATATCCTTGAGCAGTTTGGTTTCCAATACCAAAGGTTTGGTTGCTGCTACTTCTTGCAGGCGTGGATAAAGTTCTGCTTCTTTTCCTTTTAAGGTGATTTCAGACTTACCGCTTGTCAAGAGAACTTGCTTTTGCTCGATTTCTTTTAGGTCTAAAACAATATCTGGTAGACTAGAGACCACATTGATGAAGAAACTAGCTTCTAAAAGGATGGAACCTGTTGAAGAAATAAGTAAGCCAGCATTTTCCTCCTGAACAGAAATAAAGTGTTCAATGGAAATTTGTCCATTTGAACCAGTCAATCCAATTCCTTCATTTGTCACATCGACTTTGACAGTAGATAAAACAGGAATGGCATTTTTATGACTAATGGCACGTTTGGTGGTATTCAAGGCTTGGAGAAATACTGCCTTGTTGATTGAAAAATGAATCATGGATTCTCCTTTATTTATAAATAATAAGGTTAATAGTAATAGTAGTACTTGTTAATCCTGTGGAAAAACAGCACAAAGCGCGTGAGACTAGGATGACAGACTTGTTCACAAAATGTGGAAAACTCTTGAACTTTCAAAGACTTTTCCACATTAGCGAATTTTATTGCGGATCGTAGTCAATTCAATCTCCAGCTGATCATCTTCAGCCAGCATAGTTTTAATCTTATTGTAGGCATGCATGACAGTTGTATGGTCACGGCCTCCAAACTCTTTACCAATTTTTGGAAGAGAGTTATCGGTCAACTCACGGGCCAAATACATGGCGACTTGTCTAGCATGGACGATATTTTGGACCCGCTTGGCCCCCTTGATTTCCTTGAGGCTAACCCCGTAAAATTGGCCAACTTCTGTCTGGATTTTATCAATAGAAACGACCATGTTTTGCGGATTGGTTTGCTTACGAGATCGGATAGCTTCTGCTGCCACATCTACTGTAATTTCGGTCAATTTACGCATGGTAGCCAGAAGATGGATGTCCTTGAGGGCGCCTTCCAGATCACGAACATTGGAGTGAAATTGTCCAGCCAGATAAGCCAGGGTATCATCGGTAAATTCATAGGGATAGATTTCGCACTTATTGCGCAAAATGGCAATCCTAGTTTCAAAATCTGGCGGTGTGATTTCGCTGGTCAAGCCCCATTTAAAGCGGGTTACTAGGCGCTCCTCCAAGTTATCTAGATAGTCAGGATTACGGTCGGAGGTCAGCACAATTTGTTTGCTATTTTCATGCAGGGCGTTAAAAGTATGGAAAAATTCTTCCTGAGTAGAGGCCTTATTGCGCAAGGATTGGATATCATCAATAAGAAGTAAATCCAGGTTGCGGTAGGTCTTCTTGAAATTATCCATGTTATTGAGACGCAGGTGTTCCAAAAAGTCATTGATAAAGGTTTCAGAGGAGACATATTTGATGCGGGCATTTGGCTTGTCTAACAAGACCTTATTTCCGATGGCATTGAGCAAGTGGGTTTTTCCCAAACCGGGCCCACCAAAGATAAAGAGGGGATTGTAAAGTCCACCTAGATTATCTGAAACGGCTAGGGCAGCGGCCTTGGCCCATTGATTGTTATCTCCTTGAACAAAATTATCAAAGGTATACTGAGGTTTGATATCTGGATGAGTAAAGTTGCTTGCAGCTAGATAAGTTGGATTAGAGTCTGCTACTTGGGAGTTAGTACCTACTTGAGATGCACTCTCTTCTTTCAAAACAGGCTCAAATTGGTATTCGGTTTTTAGATGCTCATTATAGATTTCAAAACCAGCTGTTAACATGACACTCTTCATATTTTCTTCCCAGAAGAGTTTCTTAAAGGGGCTATCCAAGAAAATAGTGGCACTATTTCCATTGACGCTCACCAAGCGAGCACCGGAAACAAAGAAGTCAAAGGCAGATTGTTTCAGATTGTCTTTGGCTAATTGCAAGACCCTCTCCCAAAATACTTGTTCCTGGTTCAATAAAGGACCTCCTTTCAGATTTAATATCTTATTTAGTGTATCATATTTGGAAAAAGTTTTCCACAAGTTTGATACTTTTCCACATTGTATATAAAAGTTTTCCACAGAATGTGAATAATCAATAAGGATTGCCTACTCTCACCTTTTATCCCTACTGAAGGATTGTGTATAAACTGTCTACATCTTTTTTTCTATTCACAGGCTTTTTTCAAATTGTTGATAAGTCTGTGGTATTCTTCTGTATCAGCAAAGGAGAGTTTGATATGTCCAGAGGAGTCTTTTTTTTGGCGAATCTGTACATCCACTCCCAGCATCCGGCGAAGATTTTCTTCCTCCACCTGGATAAAAGTATTCTTCTTTTCTTTTTTTCTGGTTTTTTTGAGAGTTAATGCCTCTTCCAGAGAACGGACACTCATATCCCCTTCTAAAATTTGTTGGAGCCAGCTTTCTTGGTCTTCTGCTGATAATGGAACTAGGAGTCGGGCATGGCCTTGGGAAAGTTGGTTAGAGGCAACTGATTGTTGAAGCTTATCAGATAGATTAAGGAGGCGCAAACTATTCGAAATATAAGGTCTGGATTTTCCCATAATCCGAGCCATTTCTTCATGAGTCAAGCCTTTGTCTAATAATTTTTTATAAGATGTAGCTTCTTCGATAGGATTGAGGTCAGCGCGTTGAAGGTTTTCAATGATAGATTGGTAGAGCATATCCTCATCAGAGAGTTCTTTGATGATTACAGGCACCTTAGTTAAGCCAGCTAACTGACTGGCCCTCAACCTTCTCTCTCCTGCTAATAATTCATAGCCGATAATAGCCGATTTTCGCACAATAAGGGGTTGAATCAAACCGTTAGCGCGGATTGATTGGGCTAATTCTTCTAGTTTTTCTTCCTCAAAATGGATGCGAGGTTGATAGGGATTTGGTGTAATCTCGCCAATTTCTATATATTTCAGTTCTTCCATAGGCTTATTCTAGCAAAAAAAATCTAACTTTACAATTGTGTAAAGTTAGATTTACAGTATCTAGCAAGTTAATTGTTGGATAAGTTTTCAGTTGAATGTGTCAATTCAATTGTAACATTCTTTTCCTTGCCATCTCGATAAACAGTTACTTGGATACTGTCGCCAATACTGTGCTTGTAAAGTGCAGTCTGAAGGTCACTGCTGGTTTCAATCTTCTCTCCATCGATGGCTGTGATGACATCATATTGTTGTAATTTTCCATGAGCAGGAAGACCTTCCTGGGTGGAGATAATAAGGACACCAGATGTTAGGTCACTATTTTCCAAACCAGCTGTTTCTAATTGACTGCTGGACAATTGAGCTAGATCCAACATCTGAACTCCCAAAGCTGGTCGAACAACCTTTCCATTTTCCTCCAATTGCTTAATGATAACAATCACATCATTTGATGGTATGGCAAATCCCATTCCTTCTACGGAAACATTTGAAGTAGCACTAGCAAAGGTAATTTTACTAGATGTAATCCCCATCACTTGTCCTTGGATATTGATAAGTGGACCGCCTGAATTTCCAGGGTTAATAGCTGTATCGGTCTGAATAGCATTGGTTGAGATGATTTGCCCGTCTTCTGATTTACTGGTCACTGTGCGACTTAAGCTAGAAATAATTCCCTGGGTCACCGAATTGGCATAAATCGCCCCCAAAGGACTGCCGATCGCGATGGCTGTTTCACCAACATTGATGGTGCTAGAATCGGCAAATTCAGCAACTGTAGTGATTTTATCAGCAGCAATTTTAATTACGGCGATATCGGAGTAGGTATCCGATCCTACTAACTCACCTTTCACCTTTTCACCGGAAGCTAACTGAATATCGATTTGATCAGCTCCAGCAATTACGTGCGTATTGGTTACAATGTAAGCATCATTGCCATCTTTTTTATAGATTACACCAGAACCTTCGCTGGATACTGCTAATTCATCAGAAGAATCTTGGTTCCCAAAAATAGAAGCACCATTTCCAGAACCTTGCTTGTAACTAATGACAGAAACTACAGCATCTTGAACTTTTTTGACCGCCTCAGTTACCGAAGTCTGATTATCATAATTTACCTTGCTAACGGTTACTTTTTCAGATGTCTTAGTTGTCTGCGTTGTTGTATTGGTCGTTGTTTGAAAGAAAGAGACCGCTAGTCCGCCTGCTAGTCCACCTAAAAAACCAAATAGAAATAAAATGGCAAATTTTAGATTTTTTTTCATGAAAGACACTCCTCCTATTTTCTTCTATGCTACTTCTTTTTTCTTAATTATAACTTAAAATTTTCAAAACTTCATCCACAATCTGTGGATAACTTTTCACTTTATGTGTAAAAACTCATATTTTTCAAGGATTAAATCCTTAAAAAAGAAAAAAATCTTCCATTCACTTGTGGATATGTTACAATATTTTTATGAAAATAAAAGTCATTTGTATGGGAAAATTGAAAGAAAAATATTTAAAAGATGGGATTGCGGAATACAGTAAGCGTCTCGGCCGCTTTACCAAGCTTGAAATCTTAGAACTAGTGGATGAAAAGACTCCAGATCATGCTTCTGCTGCTGAAAATGAGAAGATTTTGGAAAAAGAGGCTGATCGTATTCTCTCAAAAATAGCAGACCGTGAATTTGTTATCGCTCTTGCTATCGAAGGAGAGCAATTTCCGTCAGAAACATTTGCTAAGACAATTTCAGAAATTACTATCAAAGGTTTTTCGGATGTTACCTTTATCATTGGAGGTAGCTTGGGACTGGCTCCAGTTGTCAAAAAAAGAGCTAATTTACTCATGAGTTTTGGAAAATTAACATTGCCACACCAGCTCATGCGCCTGGTCTTAATGGAGCAAATTTACAGGGCTTTTATGATCCAAGCAGGAAGTCCTTATCATAAGTAGTTTCACGTGAAACAAAAGGTTTACACATATGTCAAGATTTAAAAATTATAGGATATTTGAGGGTTTACGGGTAGCTACCGTTTTGACCTTTATCAGCGGCTACTTAAATGCCTTTACTTTTATCACTCAAGGTGGACGTTTTGCAGGGGTCCAGTCTGGAAATGTTATCTCTACGGCCTATTTTTTAGCACTAGGGGAATTTCAGCAGGTTCTCAATTTTTTAGTTCCCATTTTATTCTTTGTTGTAGGACAATTTTTCACCTATTCAACTCGGAAATGGTTTTTAAATAAAGGATTTTACTGGCATTTTGGTAGTAGTTTGGTAATGACTGTTTTCGTATTGATAGCAGTTGCCCTTACACCATTTGTTTCCCACCATATTACCATGGCTATCTTGGCTTTTGTGGCCTCAATACAGGTGGAAACCTTTCGAAAACTCCATGGCTCTTCTTATGCCAATGTGATGATGACAGGCAATGTTAAAAATGCAGCCTATCTCTGGTTTATGGGATTGGTAGAAAAAGATAAGGATCTTCAGCGTAAAGGGAAGGATATTCTATATATCATTCTGAGTTTTATGATTGGTGTAGTAGTATCCACGCGGTTTTCTCTCCTATTTGGAGAACATGCTCTTGCTATCCTCTTACTTCCACTCCTTTATGTTAATCTTCAATTATGGTATGAAAAAAATCCTAGGTTATCCTAGGATTTTTAAATGATTCCAGCAGGATTCGAACCTGCGACCGTTCGCTTAGAAGGCGAATGCTCTATCCAGCTGAGCTATGGAACCCAAAACTAAGCCATTTTATTCTAACCTAAAGAAACTGGAATGTCAAGAAGCAAAGAGGCTTGACAAAGCATCCGAACTATATTATACTAATTACTGTCTTGCAAGATGGTCCGTTGGTCAAGGGGTTAAGACACCGCCTTTTCACGGCGGTAACACGGGTTCGAATCCCGTACGGACTATACTTTATTCCGCCATAGCTCAGTCGGTAGAGCGCATGACTGTTAATCATGATGTCACAGGTTCGAGCCCTGTTGGCGGAGTCAATCTTAGCACCTCAAGGTGTTTTTTTCATGCTAAAAGAGGCGGGAATAAAATCCTGCCTCTTTTAAGTGTTTATGGTTTGGGATAGAGCGAGTTTCCTTCTCTGCTTAAAAAGAGAATAAAGGAAAAATAAGATAATACCAGCCAAGGAGGACAGGAGCCCGGTCCAAAAACCTTGTGGTACAAAGGTTAAGACCACAGTTCCTTGACCTTTAGGAACATCTATTTTCATAAACCCTTGCTGTGCTCTTCGAATCTTTATTGGTTTACCATTGAGACTAGCAGACCAACCTTTATCATAGGGAAGGGTGAATAGTAAGGAACTCTCTTTAGTTGCATTATAATTTGCCTCTACCATATTTTGGTAGGTCTTTACCTCAACTTTTTGGCTCTTAATGATATCCATAGCTACTTGATAGGCCCTAGTATCCAGATGGTAAAATTGGGGCTGGTCAAAGGAAACCTGACTATTGTATGGAAAGCGAATCACTACATTAAGATTCTGACCTTTTTTAAAATATCCAATATTGAATATTGAGAAAGTATTATCTAATGTAAAGTTGGTTGACATATTATTGACAGATATTTGAACAATTTCTTGATTTTGATTGCTGAAACTAATGTTAGGAATACTGATATACAGTTGACTATCAGCAGGGACTGTCAATTCATAGTTGACACGGGGCATATCCTCATTTTCAGGAGTTTGAACTGTCACTCGATTGTTTAATTCAGTGGCATTTTTGACAGAAAGTGGATAGAGTTTAGTGAAATAGGTTTGTTCTAGTCCAGTTATTTGATTAAGAAAACGAGTCTGGTTGTCAAGTGTGAGGTTGGTAAATTTGACATCTTTGTAAACACCATCTGTTAATATAGCTAATTGAGCAGCATGCTCATTTTTATATGAACCAAGTCCAACTTCTGTCTGGTATAAAGAAAAACCATATTTAAGAGGATCCGATTCTGCTAAATTATATTTGACAGCAAAAAGACTGTCCGCAATGATGGTATTGTTTTGATAGCGGAGATTCAAGTTGGTTCCATCCGATCGAAATCCTAATTTATCCAAAGTGGAACTGGAACTGCGATTGCGAATGGAAGAAAATTGTGAGATACCATAGTAATTGTATTTCATACTATCATTGCCTGTCTGGATATCTAGTTTCTCCGTTCGATAAAAGTAGCTATTTTTTGAGTTAGTTTCCTTTACAAGATTGTCAATCTCTGTCAACTGATCCTCATAATTTGAACGACTGGGGAAATTCCATTCGGCTGCCAGCCCCTCAATCTGATAATGGGAATGGAGACCCATTTCAAATAGGACAAAACCTAGGCTAAGGAGGGAAAATATCTTAAAAGGAATCTTTTTGTAAACTTTTCCTAGTAAGAGAATACTGTAGGCCAAGAGAAATTCAACAGTCAGAATAAATTGAATAGTCTCTAGATAGGGGTAACGATCCCTAAAATAGAAGGTCAAGAAAAAACCAGTTACTAACAAGAGAAAGGGGATGGACAGATGGATTTTTTTGATTTCCTCTATTCGAACCAAGGTCTCTGCAGCCATGTAAATGATCACGGTTGAGAAAATCCAAGCATAGCGATGAAGAAACATATTGGGTGCATGCATCCCCTGCCAGGCCAAATCAAAGGCTTCGATATAGAAACTGGCAATGAGAAGGAGGAGGAAAGCAGCATATGCACATTTGACCAAGGGTTTGATGGACTTGATGGTAAAGAAGAGGATGGTCAAAATAAGAGGAAATAAACCCACAGAAATCATGGGGATGGCCCCAAACTGAGTGGTATCATAACTCCCGACTAAATTTTTCGCAAACAAGTCTAAATACCAGGAATTATCTGTCTGAAAGTTGACAATCTCTGTAAAGGTTTCACCATGAGTTTTTAAATCTAAGTAGGTAGGAAGCAACATGACTAGACTTGACAAGCCAGCCAATATGGACACGACTGTAAAGTCAATAAAAGACCTGATTCTACCTTTGACATCCCAAGAAATTTGAAGGATGAACCAAAAAGATAGAAAGATGGCAGTCATAAAACCAAAATAATAATTTTGGATAAAGAGGGAGACCAAGGAGATGAAATAGAGTAGGGTTCCTTGGTTGGTGACAAGTCTGTGTAAACCTAGAAGGATAAGAGGAATGAGAATAAAAACATCCAACCAGATGTTGATTTCCAACTGACTGGTTACAAAACTCATCAGTGTAAAGCTAGTTGACAAGAGAAGAATAGAGAGTCTGTTTAGTTTATGATAGATACAGGAGAGACTGTAGGTACTTGACAATCCTATCAAGCCAAACTTGACAATGGTAAAGAGATAGAGGGCATCTGGCATATTTCTTAGATCAAAGAAATAGACAAGGGGAGACAGGAAGGAACCCAGATAATAAGACATGAGGGCATAGAAATTTAGACCTAATCCGCTTGTAAAGTTATAAAAGAGAGAGCCATTCCCATGTAAAGTATTGCGTAAAGCCTGATTAAAGATGACATACTGATGAAAGCCATCACTTGCTAAAATGGTGGTCTCGCTTCCCCACCAAATTCCTCTAAGGGCCAGAAGAAGGCTGATGATGATAAAGGGAATTAAGAAGCCAAGTAATAAGGTAAGGAGTTTTTTTCGATGTTTTTCTAATAGTTTCATAGTTTATTTTGAAAGAAAAGGCGAGTTCACTCGCCCTTTTAATTATTTCCAGAGTTCTTGAACTTTTGCCTGTACTTCGCTATTTTCCAAGAATTCATCGTAGGTTTCATCAATGCGGTCAATCACTCCATTTTTAGAAATGACAATAATGTGATTGGCCAAAGTTTGAATAAATTCATGGTCATGGCTGGCAAAGATAATGGATTCCTTGAAGGCTTTTAGGCCATCATTGAGACTAGAGATAGATTCCAAATCCAGGTGGTTGGTTGGGTCATCCAAGATGAGGACATTGGACTTGAGCAGCATCAATTTTGAGAGCATAACACGGACCTTTTCACCCCCTGACAGGACATTGACAGGTTTGTTGACCTCATCCCCTGAGAAGAGCATGCGGCCCAGGAAACCACGCAAGAAGGTATTGTCATCTTCTTCTTTGGCAGCAAATTGACGGAGCCAGTCTAGGATGGATTCCCCACCTGCAAAGTCTGCGCTATTGTCCTTTGGCAAGTAGGAACGGCTGGTGGTCACCCCCCACTTGACTTCACCTTCATAGTCGATTTCTCCCATGAGGGCCCGAATGAGGGCAGTGGTTTGGATGTCATTTTGTCCAATCAAGGCTGTTTTATCACCAGGACGTAGGATAAAGCTGATGTTGTCGAGGATGGTTTCCCCATCGATGACGACTTTTAGGTTTTCTACCCGCAGGAGATCATTTCCCATCTCCCGTTCAGCCTTGAAATTGATAAAGGGATACTTACGGCTGGATGGTACAATTTCTTCCAGTTCAATTTTGTCCAACATTTTCTTACGGGAGGTAGCCTGTTTGGACTTGGAAGCATTGGCAGAGAAGCGGGCGATGAAGTCCTGGAGTTCCTTGATTTTTTCTTCCGCCTTGGCATTGCGGTCCGCCTGGAGACGGGCTGCCAATTCAGAGGATTGTTTCCAGAAATCATAGTTACCAACAAAGAGTTTGATTTTTCCAAAATCCAAGTCGGCCATGTGGGTGCAGACCTTGTTGAGGAAGTGGCGGTCGTGGGATACCACGATAACCGTGTTATCAAAGTCGATGAGGAAGTCTTCCAGCCAAGAGATAGACTGGATATCCAGACCGTTGGTCGGCTCGTCCAGGAGCAGGACATCTGGTTTACCAAAGAGGGCCTTGGCCAGGAGGACCTTGACCTTCTCACTGTTGGTCAATTCGCTCATATTTTGGTAATGCAGGTCTTCAGGAATATTGAGGTTTTGGAGCAATTGAGAGGCTTCACTTTCCGCTTCCCAGCCACCCAGTTCAGCAAATTCACCCTCTAATTCAGCTGCCCGAACGCCATCTTCATCCGAAAAGTCAGGCTTCATATAGATGGCATCTTTTTCTTTCATGATGTTATAGAGATGCTCATTTCCCATGATGACCACATCAATCACGCGCTCATCTTCATAGTCAAAGTGATTTTGACGAAGGACAGAGAGACGCTCATCTGGCCCCAATGAGATGTGACCTGTTGTTGGCTCAATATCGCCAGCCAGGATTTTGAGGAAGGTTGATTTTCCAGCTCCGTTGGCCCCAATTAGGCCGTAGGTATTTCCTGCTGTAAACTTGATGTTGACCTCGTCAAATAATTTTCGATCGCTAAAGCGAAGCGATACGTCAGATACTGTTAGCATAGTTTCTCCTAATGTTGATTCTGATTTGTTAGCTCTACAACCCTATTCTACTAGAAAAGGCGCAATTTTTCAATGCAACTACATTGGAATCAGGATATCATCATCCACTTGATGCCGTTTGTGCAAACTGAAACCTCGGCCTCTGACTTGGCTGGCCGGCATCACAATGACAAAGGCCGTTTCGTCCAATTTTTGGATTTCCGCTTCAATCAGGGGATATTCTGGCCGGGAAATGGTCACCATCAGAAGACGGCTTTCCTTACCGGTATAACCTCCGATGATTGGAAATTCTGTCACACCGCGGTCCAAGACAGTGGTAATGAATTCCTTGATTTGTTCCTGTTTGCTGGAAATAATCATGAGATTCCGAGAGGAATCTGCTCCGGCCATCATCATATTGACAACATAGGTAATGGAAATCAGGGCGATAATGGAGTACATGACTGTATCTGAATCAAAGGCAATAAAGCCAATCCCCACAATAACGCCATCCACCAAGGCCATTAAGAGGCCCAAGGGAAGGGGGGTGTATTTGTTGAGGATTTGAATCAGAATCCCAGTTCCTCCTGTGGAAGAATTTCCCTGAAAAACGAGACCAATCCCAAAACCAAGAATGATTCCTCCAAAAAGAGCTGCCAAGAGTGGATTGGTTGTCAAGGTTGGCAGGGGTGCAGTTAGGCTGATAAAAGTAGGAAAAATCCAGGCCCCATAGATTGTTTTTAAAAAAGTTTCCTTCCCTAAGAGGAAAAAACAAAGGGCCATTAGAGGGATGTTTGCAAGGAGGACAAAGGTAGAAGGCTCCCAACCAAAGAGGGCATTCATGCTGATGGCTAAACCTCCCACCCCACCAGATGCAATATTGTTTTCTAAAAACATGGTATTAAAACCAATGGCACTAATCAGGGCACCAAGGGTTACCAAAAATAGGTCTTTTAATCTCTTTTTCATACCTACCTCCTATTAAAAATCTACAGTCTATTATGACCAAAAAGGGACTTACCGTCAAGTCTTTGAGCAACTTGACTTTCAAGATTAGTCAGTATATAATGAAGCTATCAGAAAAGTAGTTTATCCTTTGTTTTAAGAGAGCTTGTGGTTGCTGCAAACAAGTAACAAAGTTAGATGAATGGGCTGATGTTTCACGTGAAACAAATCCATAAGTTTCAGGTTTGGCACCCCTTATCGTGCAGTCTTAGTATGACTAAGAAATTGAGATGACAGCTTTGTAAATTACTGTAAAGCAGCTGTCAACTGAGGTGGTACCGTGTTAGTAACTAATGCCCTCACGCAGTTTTTGCGTGGGGATTTTTTGTAAAAGAAAAAGAAATTTATAAAAGGAGAAAAAATGACAAAACCTATTATTTTAACAGGAGATCGTCCAACCGGAAAATTACACCTAGGTCACTATGTTGGTTCTCTGAAAAATCGGGTCATTTTGCAAAATCAAGACAAGTACCAGATGTTTGTCTTTTTGGCCGACCAGCAGGCCTTGACTGACCATGCCAAGGAAGCAGCACTCATCAAGGAGTCCATTGGAAATGTTGCTTTGGATTACCTCTCAGTTGGTCTGGATCCCAGCAAGTCCACCATTTTTATTCAAAGCCAGATTCCTGAGTTGGCTGAGTTGACCATGTACTATATGAACTTGGTCTCACTGGCTCGTCTGGAGCGCAATCCAACTGTCAAGACGGAAATCGCTCAAAAGGGATTTGGAGAGTCCATTCCAGCAGGTTTCTTGGTTTATCCTATTTCACAAGCAGCTGATATCACAGCCTTTAAGGCTAATTTGGTTCCAGTTGGGAATGACCAAAAACCGATGATTGAACAGACACGGGAAATTGTCCGTAGCTTTAACCATACTTATCACTCTGATGTCTTGGTTGAACCAGAAGGGCTTTATCCAGAAAATGAAAAGGCTGGCCGCCTTCCTGGTTTGGATGGCAATGCCAAGATGTCTAAATCGCTGGGTAATGGGATTTATTTATCCGATGATGCGGATACTGTTCGCAAGAAGGTTATGAGCATGTATACGGACCCGAATCATATCCGGGTCGAGGATCCAGGCCAGATTGAGGGTAACATGGTTTTCCATTATTTGGATATTTTTGGAACCGAAGCGGATCAGGTGGATATCCAAGCTATGAAGGAGCACTATCAGGCAGGTGGTCTAGGAGATGTTAAGACCAAGCGCTACCTTCTAGAAATCCTGGAGAGAGAATTGGCCCCAATTCGCGAACGCCGGCTGGAGTATGCCCAGGATATGGGGCAGGTCTTTGAGATGCTGAAAAAAGGCAGCGAGGCTGCCCGTCAAGTGGCTGGACAAACCCTGTCAGAGGTCAAGACAGCCATGGGCATTAACTACTTTTAAAAGGAATGGAGAGTGGGACAGAAATCGGTAATTTCGAAGAAATTCGATTTC
>NZ_JBHCHN010000025.1:0-17039 GCF_041802885.1 Streptococcus sp. | reverse complement strand
GACTGGCGGATAGTCTGAAAGAAGTGGGATTATAATGGTAAATCGCTCTACCCTCTCGGGTAGAGTTTTTTGCTAAAAATCATAGAAATGTGAATTAGGACAGCAAATTTTTTTCCTCCTTCAAAAAGTGTGTCTTAATTTTTGCTTGAAAGCGTTTTATACTGGACTTGTCAATCAATAGATTACAAAAGGAGGACAAAAATGGCAGATTGGTTAAACATTGCTGGGAAAACAGTGGTGGTCACAGGGGCTTCGTCGGGTATCGGGAAGGCCATTGTGGATGAACTGCTGGAATTGGGTGTTAATGTGGCTAATTTTGACATTGCGGACAATGGAGAAAGTCATGAAAACCTCTTCTTTCAGAAGGTCGATGTGACCTCTAGGGAGCAGGTAGAGGCGGCAGTTTCAGCTACGGTTGAGCGTTTTGGGACCATTGATGCGCTGGTTAATAATGCGGGTATCAACATTCCCAGACTCTTAGTGGATCCCAAGGATCCCCATGGGCAGTATGAATTGGATGATGCGACCTTTGAGAAAATCACCATGATCAACCAAAAGGGGCTCTACTTGGTCAGCCAGGCCGTTGGTCGGATTTTGGTCGAAAAGGGCAAAGGAGTCATCATCAATATGGCTTCGGAAGCTGGCCTGGAAGGTTCGGAAGGCCAGAGCGCTTATGCGGCTACAAAGGCTGCGGTCTATAGTTATACCCGTTCTTGGGCAAAAGAGTTGGGCAAGTACAATGTCCGCGTCGTGGGTATTGCCCCAGGTATTATGGAGGCGACAGGTTTGAGAACCCTTGCCTATGAAGAAGCGCTGGGCTATACTAGAGGAAAGACAGTAGATGAGATACGGGCAGGCTATGCCTCCACCAGCACGACTCCTCTGGGTCGCAGTGGGCAGTTGCGTGAGGTGGCAGACCTGGTTGCCTATTACATCTCGGATCGTTCCAGTTATATCACAGGAATTACAACAAATGTAGCGGGTGGCAAAACCCGAGGATAAAAGTTGAGGTAGAAAAGTGGCAGTAGTCAATCGATGGTATCGTATCTTAGAACTCTTAGTGACCCAGCAGCGTCTGACCCTGGAAGGGATGCGCTCCGATTTAAATGTCAGCCTGTCTACCTTGCAAAAAAGTATCGAACAGCTCAATGAACTTCTGGATTCAGACCTGCAAATCAAACAGGAGGGCCAGCTGGTCAGCCTGGAAGTCTATGATTATCGCAGGCTGGAAGATATCTTGGCGGGGAGTCTGCGCAAGGAAAGTGATTTTAATTCCTCCAGCAAACGAACTTCCTACTTAATCAAACGGCTGGTTCGCAGTTCTCAGCCACTTCTGATTGATGACTTAGCAGAAGAAATTGGGGTGAGTCGAACCACCATCAACAAGGATTTGCGACAGGTCAAGGAATTGGCAGAAGTCTATCAGGTGAGGATACTGGGGAGACCCAATCGGGGACTAGAGGTTTCTGGTTCGGAACTGAACTTGCGGCTCTTCTATATCCACCATGTCTATGCCTACTTTGATTCGGACAGTTTGACGGAGGAAAGCCAGAGCTTCTTAGAGGACCTGTACCAGACCTTCAAACTTCCCAAGAAGACCCAGGAGTTGCTCACAAAGGTGATTGCCATTACGATTGCTCGCCTGCGGAGGCAGCAACAGTTGCAGCAGCCCATTGCCTACTATACCAATGAACTGGCTGATTTGGACCTGGTGCACCAGCTGATCTACCATATTGAGATGAACTACCATCTCTCCCTCAGTCAGTATGAACAGGACTTTATCAGTTATCCCCTCCATATCCAGTATATCGATGGGCTGCCCTACCGCTCAAGTCCGAGCAGAGAACTTTTGGCCCTTTTCCAAAAAATGGTTCAAAAAGTGAAAGAAACCTTGCTGGTGACCTTTAACGAGGAAAGTTTATATCTTGAAATGCACAGGCATTTGAAGTTTCTCCTCCACCGTCTTATCTTTCATGTGCAGGCCAACGATATTTTTCATGGAGACATTCCCAACAAATACCCCTTGGCCTTTGAAATGGCCAAGGTCGCTGGCCAAGAATTGCAGCAATTATTTGGTTATCAACTGGCCATCTCTGAGTTGAGCTATCTGGCCCTCTATTTTGAAATGGCCTTGCGAGAGGAAGAGTCAGAAAATCGGTTGCGAACCCGGAAGATTGCGGTAGTTTGTACGACAGGTCGGGGGACAGCCAATATGATTTGCCGGCAACTGAGACGGGTCTTGGGTCAGGAAATTAGCATCTCCCGGTATTCGGAGGAAGAATTTAATCCGCTCGAAGATGATGACTATTTTGCCATTTTTACGACCATTCCCCTCAAACTGACTGGTTTGAAATCCCCGGTGGTTCACCTCACCAATCTTTTTGATGATCAGTGGTTACAGGATGAATGGAAGCGAGTCAATCGCTACCATCAGAAAAACCTGGAGACCATCACCTTGAAATTCATTCGACTTTCAGATGAAGCCAGTTATCAGGCCTATCTGGAGAAGATGGTGGCTAGTCTGGAAAAGGAAGGTCTGGTGGACAGTCAGTTTCTGAACCGAACCCTCGATCGGGAGCTGCAGCAGTCCACTATCTTTGGAAATGGAATTGGCTTTCCCCACACCATCAATCAAAAAGAAGGACAGACCATACTTATGCTGGCTGTCCTGGACCCCATCCATCAGGAGGGGGCTGAGCAGGTGGAGTTCATCTTTCTGGTGGCCATTCCCCAACAAGTGGAAGGGCAGATGGAAGCAGAGTTGCTAGAATTGTATGATGACATTTTCAGGGTTGCCAGCGATTCCTCTCTCAAAGGAGGCCTGAAAAAGGTGATGACAGAGGCAGAGTTCCTTGCATTTACAAGAAGTAAAGGAGTTTTTTAAATGAATAGCATGATACTTTTTGGAGCATTTTGTGCGGCAGCCTATGTCCTGCAGATTCTCCTTGGCTTGAAACAGCTCAAAAACTTCAATGTCACCTATGGTCAGTTGAGAAAAATGGGCCGTGTTGCCATCGGGCGGCGTTCTGGCAAGATTAAGTCTGGTACCATTGTCCTCTTTGCCTTGGACAAGGAGGGAAAAGTGTTGGCTGCTAAAAAGATGCAGGGAGTGACCATCCTGGCTCGTTTCAAGGACATGCCTGCTTATATCGGGCAGGACATCCACTACCTGGATCGCTACAATCCTCTGGTACGCAAGGAAAACAAGTTACTTCAAATAGCCATAGAGGATGCGCGTGAGGTCTTTCTACGCGTGGAGGCAGGCAACTATCAGGATGTTCCAAAATACGGTTCAGCCCTGGATGTAAGGGCCAATGCCAAATACTTACTGTCGCGTTTCAAATATCAATTCAAAAAATCTTAAGACAATCGAGGAAAGCTCGAAGAAAAGGAGTTTAGTATGGATTTCATTATTAACTTTGCAGAAGGCTTTATGCGCCTCTTCCAACTGGGGGGAGAAATCTTTATTTCCTGGATGACAGGCATTGTTCCGGTCGTTCTCATGCTCTTGGTGGCCATGAACGCCCTCATTGCCATTCTTGGGGAAGAAAAGGTCAATAAGTTGGCTCAGGTCTCTGCTAAGAATCCAATCAGTCGCTATATGATTTTACCTTTCATTTCAGCCTTTATGCTGGGAAATCCTATGGCCATTTCAATGGGGCGCTTTATGCCAGAATTTTACAAGCCAAGCTATGTTGCCTCCCAGATGCAATTTTGCCACACCTCCAACGGGGTATTTCCCCATATCAATCCAGGGGAGCTCTTTGTTTGGCTAGGGATCGCATCAGGTATTGAAACCCTGGGCCTAAGCACCATGGATTTGGCCATTCGCTATCTCTTGGTGGGCTTGGTCATGAACTTCTTTGCAGGCTGGATAACAGACTTTACGACTGCCTGGGTCTGCAAACAACAGGGAGTGACCCTCAGCAAAACGTTGAACTAGAAAAGGACGAAGGAGAAAGATCATGGCATATCAAAGCATTAAAGTTGTAAAAGGTAGCGGTGGATTTGGCGGTCCTCTCGTGATTACCCCAACGGAAGAAAAGCACAAGTTTATTTATATTACAGGTGGCGGTGAAAAACCTGAAATCGTGGATAAGATTGCCGCTTTGACCGGGATGGAAGCTGTCAATGGCTTCAAGACATCCATTCCAGATGAAGAAATCGCTCTGGCCATCGTGGACTGTGGAGGGACCCTTCGTTGCGGCATCTATCCGAAAAAAGGGATTCCTACCATCAATATCGTAGCCACCGGTAAATCCGGCCCTCTGGCCCAATACATCACAGAGGACATTTACGTATCAGCTGTGGGGCTGGACCAGATTTCAGCAACTGGTGAATCCGCAGTTGAAGTGACAGCAGTGGCAGAAGAGCCAAAGGTTGGGACCTATGATACCAGCAAAAAAATCACCGAACAACGGGCAGAATCTAGTTTTGTAGCCCGCATCGGGATGGGGGCTGGTAAGGTTGTTGCTATCTTTAACCAGGCAGCCCGTGATGCTATCCAAACCATGCTCAATACCATCCTGCCCTTCATGGCCTTTGTTTCTCTCTTGATTGGGGTCATTAATGGCTCAGGAGTGGGGAATTGGATTGCCAAACTCATGGTTCCTCTAGCAGGAAATGTATGGGGCCTGATCACCATCGGCTTCATCTGTTCGCTGCCCTTCCTTTCACCCCTGCTTGGACCTGGTGCGGTCATTTCTCAAATCATCGGAACCCTGATCGGTGTGGAAATCGGCAAGGGCAATATCCCGCCGCAAATGGCTCTCCCAGCCCTCTTTGCCATCAATACGCAAAATGGCTGTGACTTTATCCCCGTTGCTCTAGGTTTATCAGAAGCAGAAGCGGAGACTGTTGAAGTTGGGGTGCCATCTGTACTCTACTCTCGCTTCTTGAGCGGGGTTCCCCGTGTCGTAGCGGCTTGGGTAGCTTCCATCGGTCTCTACCAATAAGATTCCCATCTTTCTTTCAAAAAGAAAGGAAAAGAGTATAATAGAGGTGAAGAAAAGAGTAGGTTTGTTGCACCTACTCTCACCCTCCCAGCCAATGACAGAAAAAGAGGAAAGACATGTCAATAATTTTTGAAACTAGAGTGGTCGCCATTGGACCAGAAGCGCTCGGGATGATTGAAGGGGCAAATATGTTGATCCTCTTCGGCGAGGGCGCCCCAGCAGACCTTGCAGAATTTTGTTTTACCATCGATAACAAGGACCTAAAAGGCAGCATCCCAGTTGGGGGCAAACTGCGGATTGACCAGCAGGAGTTTGGGATTACAGCTGTTGGTGACGTAGTGGAGAAGAATCTTCGCAACCTAGGCCACATCAGTATTCATTTTGATGGTTCCAGTGCAGGAAGCCTTCCGGGCACCCTCCATGTTGAGGGGGAAAACCTGCCAAGTCTGCAGAACGGAACGGTGATTCAGCTCTTGGCCTAGCCAACTAATCAGCTGGCCATGAAAGGGCTAGTCCTAACCCTTGACCGGAAATTATAAGCTGAAAGGAGACAAAAATGGAATTCATGCTTGATTCCCTGAATCTCGATGCCATCAAAACATGGAAACAGTTCATTCCGCTTGCGGGTGTTACCTCCAATCCAACCATTGCAAGGATGGAAGGAGGGAAACCATTTTTTCAGCACATTCGCCAGGTGCGCGACTTGGCTGGTGACTCGGTTCCCATTCATGTGCAAGTCATTGCCCAGGACTACCAAGGAATCCTGGCGGATGCAGCGCGTATTCGACAAGAGTGCGGGCTAAGCACCTACATCAAGGTTCCGACAACAAAAGAAGGACTGGCAGCCATTCAAAGCCTGAAAAATGATGGCTATTTTGTCACTGCAACGGCTATCTACACAGCCATTCAAGGGCTTTTGGCCATCGAGGCTGGGGCCGACTATCTGGCCCCCTACTTCAACCGGATGGAGAATCTCGATATTGACCCAGAGATGGTCATTCATCAACTCTGGCAGGTCATAGAGCGAGAAAAGAAGAGCTGTAAGATTGTGGCTGCTAGTTTTAAAAACCTAGCCCAAGTCAGCCGGGCCATCGCTGCAGGTGCCCAGGCTGTGACAGTCAGTCCAGATCTCCTGGAGGCTGGCCTTGCCCATCCTTCTATTGCAAAAGCTGTTGATGATTTTGCCAAGGACTGGGAGGCAACCTACCAGCGTACAAGCTTGGACTAGAAAAAGCTGCAAAACTATAAAAAACCAACCTACTTCTCCATTGTTAGAAGTAGGGTTTTGCATAAAAAAGAGCCGAACCAACCAGTTCAGCTCTTTTACAATGCGGAGGAAGGGATTTGAACCCTCACACCCGTACGGGCACATGCGCCTGAAGCATGCGTGTCTGCCGTTCCACCACCTCCGCATAGGAACGATATTATGATACACGATTTTTTCCAAAAAAACAAGTCCATGGCCTATTTTCTCAAAATATTTTCTGAGAGGCCTGTCTGCCTAGCCCCCATAGAGGGGGATTTTTTGGTATAATAGGGGGTAAGACAAGCGATTTTTGGAAAAGGAGTTTCTTTGCAAGGTATCATTATCAAATCTTTGGCAGGTTTCTATTACGTGGAGGCCGATGGCCAGGTTTACCAAACGCGGGCACGCGGGAATTTTCGGAAAAAAGGCCAGACCCCCTATGTGGGGGATTTTGTGGATTTTTCTGCTGAGGACCAGTCCGAGGGCTATATTCTCAAGATCCATGAGCGAAAGAACAGCCTGGTTCGACCCCCTATCGTCAATATTGACCAGGCAGTGGTCATCATGTCGGCCAAGGAACCAGATTTCAATGCCAACCTGCTGGACCGTTTTCTGGTGCTCTTGGAGCAAAAGACCATCGAGCCCCTTATCTATATCAGCAAACTGGACCTGGTAGAGGATCGTAGCCAGTTAGATGCCTTCAAGGCCATTTATGAAAAAATCGGCTATCCGTTCCTATTCAGCCTGGAAGAGTTGCTTCCTCATCTGGACAAAAAGGTCACTGTTTTCATGGGCCAGACTGGGGTTGGCAAGTCCACCCTGCTCAATAAAATTGCGCCTGAGTTGGCCTTGGAAACGGGACAAATTTCAGATAGTTTGGGCCGGGGCCGCCATACGACTCGGGCCGTCAGTTTTTACAATGTCAATGGCGGGAAAATTGCGGATACGCCGGGCTTTTCATCCCTAGACTATGAGGTCAAGGAAAGCGAGCTTCTCAATGACTGCTTCCCAGAATTGGCGGAGGTCAGCCAGGGCTGTAAGTTCCGCACCTGCACCCATACCCATGAACCAGCCTGTGCCGTCAAGCTAGCCCTGGAAAGCGGCCAGGTGGCCCAGAGCCGCTATGACAACTACCTTCAATTTCTCAGTGAGATTGAACAAACCCGTGAAACCTTCAAAAAAGTCAGCAAGAAAATCAAATAGAAAGTAGGCTCCTATGTCACATTATAAGATTGCCCCTTCCATCCTAGCAGCGGATTATGCCAATTTTGAAAAAGAACTCAAGCGCCTGGAAGAAACCGGTGTGGAATATGTCCATATCGATGTCATGGATGGCCATTTCGTACCCAATATTTCCTTTGGGGCTGATGTGGTCGCTGCTATGCGGCCCCACAGCAAGCTGGTCTTTGACTGCCATCTCATGGTGTCCAATCCTGAAAACCATATCGAAACCTTTGCCCAGGCTGGGGCTGATATTCTGACCATACATGCTGAAGCGACAGTCCACATCCACGGAGCCCTGCAAAAGATCAAGGTAGCTGGCATGAAGGCTGGAGTTGTCATCAATCCTGGTACGCCTTTGACGGCTATTGAGCATGTCCTCAACTTGGCTGATCAGGTCCTCATCATGACGGTCAATCCAGGTTTTGGAGGTCAGGCCTACATTCCAGAGATGACCGAGAAGATAGCGGCCTTGGCAGCTCTTCGGGAAGCCAAGGGTCTGACCTTTGACATCGAAGTGGACGGCGGCATTGATGACAAGACCATTCTTTCTGCAAAAGAGGCGGGAGCCAATGTTTTTGTAGCGGGTTCCTATCTCTTCAAGGGCGACTTGCAATCACGCGTGGATAGCCTGAAAGCGGCCCTCCATGACTAGGATAGCCCTCTATGCAGGCGGAGACCTGGATGTGCTGGAGACGGACTTTGATGTCTTTGTCGGAGTAGATGCAGGCTCTCTTTTTCTGCTCCAACATCAGCTGCCCCTGGATATGGTCATCGGGGATTTTGACTCGGTCAGTCCAGCGGACTTTCAGCAGATTGAGCAGGCCGCCAAAGAGCTGATTCAGGCACCAGCCGAAAAAGATGACACGGATTTGGAGCTGGCCTTAAAGACTGTCTTTGAGCGCTATCCCCAGGCCCAGGCTAGGGTTTTTGGAGCTCTGGGTGGCCGTATCGACCATTTGCTCTCTAACCTCTTCTTGGCCAGCGATCCCGGTTTGGCCCCTTTTATGGAACAAATGGAGTTGGTGGGTGCAGACAACCGTATCCTCTTTCGGCCAGCGGGTCAGCACCGACTTTCGCCCATAGAGGGAATGACCTATATTTCCTTTATGCCATCAGATGGCAGCCACTTGACCATCGAAAATGCGAAATACCCATTGAGGGAAGAAAATTTCTTTTTTAAAAAATGCTATTCCAGCAATGAATTTCTAGATGGGGATATCCAGATTGCCCTTGATACTGGCTATGTCGTCATCATTTACAGTAAGGACAGGAGTTAGAATGGAGATTGTTATCCTTATCCTGCTGGTCTTGGTCCTCTTGGGCGTAGGCGCTCTTTGGATGAAACAGCAGGATCTGAGCCAACAGCTATCAAGAGAATCAGAGGCGACAGCAGACCAGTTGTCTGACCAGCTGACCTATCAGTTGGAGGCCAATCACCACAAGTTTTTGTTGCAGCAGCAGGTGGTCAACCAGGAATTGACCGAACTGCGGCGGGAACTTTACCAGCATTTGACCGAAATCCGTCAGGAACTTAATCAAAGTCTCCTACAAAATCGGGATGCCACAGACCAGCGGCTTCAGGCTTTGCAAACTTCCAATGAAAAACGACTGGAAGAAATGCGGCAGACCGTGGAAGAAAAGCTGGAAAAGACCTTGCAGACCCGCCTCCAAGCCTCCTTTGAGACTGTGTCCAAGCAGCTGGAATCGGTCAACCGAGGCCTGGGCGAGATGCAAAATGTAGCCCGCGATGTTGGCACCCTCAACAAGGTCCTCTCCAATACCAAGACCAGAGGGATTATGGGCGAGTTGCAGCTGGGTCAGATTATCGAAGATATCTTGACACCCAACCAGTACGAACGGGAATTTGCCACGGTATCTGGTTCTAGTGAGCGGGTTGAGTATGCCATTAAGATGCCAGGTCAGACAGGGGATGACTATGTTTATCTTCCCATCGACTCCAAGTTTCCACTGGCTGACTACTACCGCCTGGAAGAGGCCTATGAAGAAGGAGATAAGGACCAGATTGATCTCTATCGGAAAACTCTACTGGCCTCCATCAAACGCTTTGCCAAAGATATTTCCGGCAAGTACCTCAATCCACCCGAAACCACGAACTTTGGCATCCTTTTCCTGCCGACCGAAGGCCTTTATTCGGAAGTGGTTCGTAATCCAGAGTTTTTTGACGGCCTGCGCCGCAATGAGCAAATCGTGGTAGCAGGGCCATCGACCCTATCTGCCTTACTCAACTCCCTCTCGGTCGGCTTTAAGACCCTCAATATCCAAAAATCTGCCAATGATATCAGCAAGATTTTGGGCAATGTCAAGGGAGAGTTTGGCAAGTTTGGAGATATTTTGGTCAAGGCCCAAAGGCACCTCAGTAACGCCAGCAGCAACCTGGATGAGCTCTTGACCCGCAGGACCAATGCCATTGAGCGGACTCTTCGGACCATTGAACTCTACGAAGATGACCAGACCAAGAGCCTCCTGCAAATCAGTGAATTAAGTGAGAAGACAGATGAAAATTAACCAAATGAAAAAGGATGAATTCTTTGAAGGATTCTACCTGATTAAGTCGGCGGAAGTGCGCCAAACACGGGCAGGCAAGGATTATCTGGCCCTGACCTTTCAAGATGATACAGGCGAAATCTCAGGTAATGTCTGGGATGCCCAGCCAGGCAAGATCAAGGATTTTGTGGCCGGTGTGGTGGTCCATGTCCAAGGCCGCCGCGAAGTTTACAACAACATGCCCCAGGTCAACCAAATCAGCCTGCGTCTGCCCCGCTTTGATGAGCCCAATGACCCAGCAGATTTCAAGGAAAAACCACCTGTGGATGTCAAGGACACCAAAGAGTACCTGAGTCAAATTATCTTTCGCATCGAAAATGCCACCTGGCAGCGCATCGTAAGGGCCCTTTACAGCAAATACGACAAGGAATTTTATTCCTATCCAGCTGCCAAGACCAATCACCATGCCTTCTATTCTGGCCTGTCCTACCACACAGCCACCATGGTCCGTCTGGCAGATGCTATCGGAGACATCTATCCCCAGCTCAATAAGAGCCTGCTCTTTGCGGGAATTATGCTGCATGATTTGGCCAAGGTCATCGAGTTGACGGGTCCAGATAACACTTCCTACACCGTTCGAGGCAATCTCATCGGCCATATTTCCCTCATCGATGAAGAAATCACCAAGGTTCTGGTGGAGCTAGGCTTGGATGATGAAAAAGAGGATGTCATCATCCTGCGCCACCTCATACTCAGCCACCACGGCCAGCTGGAATATGGCAGCCCTGTCCGTCCGCAAATCATGGAAGCCGAAATCCTGCACATGATTGACAATATTGATGCAGAAATGATGATGATGATTACAGCCCTTGATAAAGTCGCCCCAGGTGAGATGACCAACCGCATCTTCGCCATGGATAACCGGGCCTTCTATAAACCGAATATTAGCAAATAAACGATAAAACGAACTCTTTTCAAGGTAAAAGGTTCGTTTTTTCTGTCCTATATGATATAATAGAAAAAAATGAAGAAGGACAGCTTATGAAACTTAGAAGAAGTGAGCGGATGGTGGTCATTTCCAACTACCTGATCAATCATCCCTATGAGTTAACCAGTCTCAATACTTTTGCTGAAAAGTATGAATCAGCCAAATCTTCGATTTCAGAAGACATTGCCATTATCAAAAAAGCCTTCGAAGAAAGCGCCATTGGTCAGATTGAAACCATCACGGGAGCAAGTGGAGGTGTTGTTTTCACGCCCTCTATTTCTGATGAGGAGTCCCTGGCTATCGCCGAAGACCTAAAGGTCAAGATGGCAGAAAGCAATCGGATTTTGCCTGGTGGCTATATCTATTCTTCTGACCTTTTGTCAACACCACATATTCTTAAAAATGTTGGCCGCATCATTGCCAACAGTTTTAAACATGAAAATATTGATGCGGTGATGACGGTGGCGACCAAGGGAGTGCCCCTGGCCAATGCGGTGGCCAATGTCCTCAACGTGCCCTTTGTCATCGTACGCCGGGATTTAAAGATTACGGAAGGGTCAACAGTCTCTGTCAACTATGTGTCTGGCTCTAGTGACCGTATCGAAAAGATGTTCCTGTCCAAGCGCAGTCTGCCTGCAGGCAGCCGCGTCCTCATTGTGGATGATTTCCTGAAAAACGGAGGTACCATCAACGGGATGATTAGTCTCCTGTCCGAATTTGACAGCACCCTTGCTGGCGTCGCTGTATTTGCCGAAAACCAAAGCGGTGCCCGCAGTGTGGCCAACTACAAATCCCTGCTGGCCGTGACCGATATTGATGCCAAAGAAGGCAAGGTCCAGGTTGAACTGGGCAATATGTTTGAATAATCAAAAAAAGAAGTCTACGAATTTGTGTTCCAGACTTCTTTTCTATTCTTTCAAGCCTGCCTCAAAACTCTGTGACCTTGCTTCAACAGAAATTTCTTTCAAGGTCAGCGGATGGGTCAGGCTGAGTTTGTGAGCGTGGAGCATGAGGCGGGGAGCAGTTTTCTGGCTATAAAGAGGGTCTCCAACTAGGGCATGTCCTTCATGGGCCAGGTGGACGCGGATTTGGTGGGTGCGGCCGGTTTCCAGCTGACAGACGACCAGGCTATTTTCCCCCATTTTTTTCAGGAAGGTCACATGAGTGACAGCTGCTTGGCCCTTGCGATTGTCTACCACTCGTTTTCTACGATCGTATCGGTCTCGTCCGATTTTATGGCGCAGGATCAGCTTCTTTTGGGAGAAAGTCCCCTGACAGAGGGCCAGGTATTCTCGGGCAATCCGCTTGTCTTCCAAGAGCCGATTGAGGATGGGAAGGATAAAGGGATTTTTAGCGAAGAGAATGGCGCCGCTGGTCTCCATATCCAGCCTGTGGACCACATAGCAGGTCTGCCCCACATAGGCAGAAACATGATTGAGGAGGGCAATTTCTGTCGGCTCATTGCCGTGGGTTTTCATGCCTTCTGGCTTATTAACAATAATCAAGTGTTCATCTTGATAGAGTTCCTCGACCAGACGGGCATCCCCCAAAGGGATGCTTTTGTCAGGATAATCTTCCTTATCAAAAGTCAATTCCAGCAAGTCCCCTGGCCGGATGGGACTCTGCCAGTTCATCACTTGGCCATTGACTCGGACCTGTTTTTTGGTCCGCAAAAAATGGCGGATTTTTCGTGGGATGAGAAAGTAATCTTCCAGCAGCTCCTTGACGGTCATGGCAGGCAGGCTATCTGGGATGGGAATGGTAAAGTGCATACTAGAGACTCGTTGAATGTTTTGGTTGGACTCTTTCAGTCGGATTGATGAAATGCATGGCGTTGTTGACGGCGGTTGGGGCCTCACCAAAACCTGTGGCGATGAGGTCGACTTTGCCATCATAGAAGCAGCAGTCTCCCACAGCATAGACCCCCGGTATGGAAGTTTCCTGCTTTTGGTTGACAATGATGCGGTGTCGCTTGAGGTCCAGGCCCCACTCTTTTAGGGTGCCAACTGAGGATTTGAAGCCGTAGTTGACAAAGAGGTGGTCAAAGGGGATGGTCAGCTCTTCATCGGCTTTGACTTTTTGAACTACCAATTCTGTGGCTAAGTCCCCATGGCCTTTGAGCTGGCTAGGGATATAGGGCGTTAAAACGTCCACATTTGAAGCCTTCAAATCCGCCACACTGTGTTCCAGGGCCCGAAAGGCTTCGCGGCGGTGAATCAGGCTGGTTTTCTTGGCTATTTTTTCAAAGGCCAATGCCCAATCTACTGCAGAATCTCCTCCGCCCAGGACTGCAATTTTCTGGCCCGCATACGGTTGGAGATTGGAAACGTGGTAGTGGATATTGGCGAACTGGTCAGCTCCCTCAATCTCCAGTGGCCGTGGGCGAAAAGCCCCGCCGCCCATAGCGATAATAACTGTCTTACTGGCATGGCGTCCCTTATTGGTAGTAATTTCAATTACCTCACCTGTCTTTATACCAGTCACGGTTTCGTTGAGACAAATGCTGGTGTCAAAGGGCTCTAGCTGGCTGAGGAGATTATCTGTCAATTCTTGCCCTGTCAGTTGACGGTAGGCTGGAATATCCAAAATCGTTTTTTCTGGATAGAGAATAGCAGGCTGCCCCCCTAATTGCGGGAGGGAGTCGATGATTTTGACCTTGGCATGGCGGAGATGGGAATAAAAGGCGGTAAAGAGGCCGACTGGCCCCCCACCGATGATGGTAATGTCATAAAGTTGAGTCATAATGCTTCCTTTGAAATACAGAGTAATCCTATTTTATCACAAAGTCTCCTCTTTTTTCCGTCTTAAGACCGATTTTATGGGCTGTCACAGTTTCTACAGTGGACTTTCAGCTGAAAAATACAAGTCATTGTAGTATAATGTAAAAAAACTAGAAAGGGAAAGACATGCGCGAGTACTACGATTCAAATGAAGACCAGGAGTTGTCAAGGCGGGCCAGCCGCTCCAGAAGCCGTCGGAACCATGAGGATGAGCAGGAGCATAAGCCCAAGAAAAAATCACGGATACCAGAACCCATCCGCCGTTTCTGGCGCCGCTACCAGCTGACCAAGATTTTGCTGATTACTGTAGGACTGATTGTCTTGACAGTGGGCGGGTACCTCTTTTATCTTGCCAAGACAGCTAATGTCAGCGATTTGCAGGCCGCTCTCAAGACCACTACCGTTATTTATGACAAGGATGGTGTGGAGGCAGGGACGCTGTCTGGTCAGAAGGGGACTTATGTGGAGTTGGATGCCATTTCCGATTATCTAGAGCAGGCTGTCATTGCTACGGAAGATCGGTCTTTCTATAAAAACTCAGGCATCAACTACCAGCGGACCATCCTGGCCATTCTCACTCTGGGCCGCTCAGGCGGGGGATCCACCCTGACCCAACAATTAGCCAAAAATGCCTTCTTAACCCAGGAACAGACAGTTACCCGGAAGGCCAAGGAATTTTTTCTGGCTCTGGAAATCAACAAAAAATATAGCAAAAATGAAATCTTGACCATGTACCTGAACCATGCCTATTTTGGCAATGGTGTCTGGGGTGTGGAGGATGCCAGTCACAAATATTTTGCTGTCAGTGCGGCAGAACTTAACTTAGAGCAAGCTGCTACCCTTGCTGGCATGCTCAAAGGGCCAGAGATTTACAATCCGTACTATTCGATTGAAAATGCAACTAACCGCCGCAATACAGTCCTTCAGGCTATGGTCAATGCCAACTACATTGATCAAGCCACTGCAGATGCCAGTGCGCAGATTGATATGACCAGTTATCTCTACGATAACTATGCTGGAAAGCAGGGCAATTACAGCTATCCCTCTTATTTTGATGCAGTTATTGCTGAGGCCATCGACCGCTATGGACTTAAAGAAAGCGACATTATCAACAATGGTTACCGAATCTACACAGAAATGGATCAGACCTCTCAGGCCAACATGCAGGTCATCTACAATGACGAAAGTATGTTTCCGGTCTCTGCTTATGATGGTCAGTCAGCCCAGGCAGCTAGCGTTGCCCTTGATCCTAAAACAGGGGCTGTTCGTGCCCTGGTCGGCCGAATCAACAGTTCCGAAAATGCTGCCTTTCGCACCTTTAATTTTGCAACCCAATCTCAGCGTAGTCCAGGTTCGGCCATCAAACCTTTAGTTGCTTATGCGCCAGCCGTGGCAGCAGGTTGGTCTATCAACAAGGAACTGGATAACCAAACCACCAACTACAATGGCTATAGTCTGGAAAATTATATCGGCACGACCTCCGAACCAGTTCCCATGTACCAGGCCTTAGCCCAATCCCTGAACCTACCAGCTGTTTACACTGTCAATGAATTGGGAATCAACCGAGCATTTGAATATGGCAAGAAATTCGGCCTTAACATGGACTCAGTTGACCGTGTTCTGGGTGTGGCGATTGGAAGTGGAGTCTCGACCAATCCCCTGCAGATGGCCCAGGCTTATTCGGCCTTTGCCAATGGAGGAGTGATGCAGGATGCCCACCTCATTAGCCGTATCGAAACAGCCAACGGTAAGGTTCTAGCCAGCCACAAGGGCAGTAGCAAGCGGGTTATTGACCAGGCAGTTGCGGATAAAATGACCTCTATGATGCTGGGGACCTTTACCAACGGAACAGGGTATAGTGCGGATGTCTACGGCTATGATATTGCTGGAAAAACTGGAACGACTGAGACTAGCTTTGATGTCAACCTGATCAATGACCAGTGGATTATCGGCTATACCCCAGACCTGGTCATCAGCCAGTGGGTCGGATATGAAAAGACAGATGAGAATCACTATATCGATGGCTCTACTTCCTGGATGGCTCCAGTCGTCTTTCAGACGGTAGCTGGCAGTCTCTTGCCACAAACCAAGAATACAGGTTTCACCGTGAAAAATGCCTATGCCCTAAATGGTCTGGATACGACTAATTCAGCTACTCCACAGGTTCCAGCCAATGAAATTGAGGACAAGGTTAACTACTGGACAGACCGCGCCCAAGAACTCTTGGATCAAACCCAGAAAAATATTACTGAGGCTGACTTGCCAAATAAGGCCAAATCCCTCTGGGATTCCTTCGTGGGCCTGTTTCAATAGTTGTCAAATGGAAAAAAACATGATAGAATAGTCGAGATGGAGGGCTTATGGCATTAAAAAAAGCAAGCCTAGCGTGTACAGTCTGTGGGTCTAGAAATTACTCGATTAAACTATCCAGCACCCCAAAGCCGACACGCCTAGAAGTAAATAAATTTTGCAAACACTGTGGACAGTACACCATCCACAAGGAAACCAGATAGGAGCACAACGTGAATTTTTTCAAGGATACCATTCAAATATTAAAAGGAACAACTTGGCCAAGTAAACAACAGGGCTGGAAAGATTTTATTTCCGTGCTACAATACTCAGCCTTCTTTGTGGTTCTCATTTACCTGTTTGACCTAATGTTGTCAAAAGGATTGCTGGGAATCCTCAATATTTTCTAGTTATTGCTTGCAATTTTGAAAATTGTAATGCTATAATAAGGAAAAGCGAAAGCCTTCGGGCTTTTTTTAGCGTCAAAAAAACAAGTTCCCACAGAAAGGAAACAGCTATGTACGATAGTTTTGATAAAGGCTGGTTTGTACTCCAGACCTACTCTGGTTATGAAAACAAGGTCAAGGAAAACTTGCTCCAGCGCGCCCACACCTACAACATGTTGGAAAATATTTTGAGGGTGGAGATTCCGACTCAAACCGTCAAGGTTGAGAAAAATGGTGAGGTCAAGGAAGTGGAAGAAAATCGCTTCCCGGGCTATGTTTTGGTGGAAATGGTCATGACTGATGAAGCCTGGTTTGTCGTTCGAAATACACCAAACGTTACTGGTTTCGTTGGGTCTCACGGAAACCGTTCTAAACCAACCCCGCTTTTGGAAGAAGAAATCCGCCAAATCTTGGTATCGATGGGTCAAACAGTGGAAAACTTTGACATCCATGTCCAAGTGGGCGACACAGTCCGCATCATTGATGGGGCATTCTCTGGCTACGAAGGCAAGGTCTCAGAAATCGACAACCACAAGGTCAAGATGATCATCTCCATGTTCGGTAACGACACCGTAGCCGAAGTGAACCTGAACCAGATTGCTGAAT
>NZ_JBHCHN010000024.1:0-15243 GCF_041802885.1 Streptococcus sp. | reverse complement strand
TCCTATTTTCCAGACAGTATTTAAGACATTTCTAAAGGATAAGGACAAGGTTTTAAACGCCTTGGAATTACCTTATTCTAACGCCAAACTGGAAGCCACTAACAATCTCATCAAAGTCATAAAGCGAAATGCCTTTGGCTTCAGGAACTTTAAAAACTTCAAAACAAGAATTCTTATTGCTTTGAACATAAAGAAAGAGAGAACAAATCTCGTTCTCTCTAGGGTATGCTTTTCATCAACCCACTACAGTTGACAAAGAGCCAAAAAAGCTTGAGACATTCGTCTCAAGCTTTCTTATTTTGATTTGATGTAATTGACACCGTCTGCTTTAGGAGCTACTGCCTTACCAAAGAAGGCAGCCAAAGCAATCACAGTGATTAAGTACGGAGCCATTTGAAGATAGACAGCTGGGACATTTTGGAGTCCTGGTAGCTGGCTTCCAATAACCGCCAAACTTTGAGAAAGACCAAAGAAGAGACTAGCTAACATGGCACCAAGTGGATTCCACTTACCAAAGATAACAGCAGCCAGAGCAATGAAGCCTGAACCAACAATGGTGGTTGCTGAAAAGTTGATGTTTACAGATTGGGCACTCACCGCACCACCAATACCGCCAAGGAATCCTGCAATCATAACACCTGCAAAACGCATTTTATAGACATTGATACCTAGTGTATCCGCAGCTTGAGGGTGCTCACCAACAGAACGAAGACGGAGTCCAAAGCGAGTTTTATAAAGCACAAACCATGCAATAAAGGCAGTTAGAATGGCTAGATAACCCATCAAACTGGTATTTTTGAAGAAGAGGTCTCCAATGACTGGAATTTTTGATAAACCAGGGAATGAAAACTTACCAAATGACTGTCGGATGGAATCTGTCTGCCCTTTGCCATAAATAACCTTAACGAGGAAGACTGAAAGAGCGGGTGCCAGAAGATTGAGCACTGTACCAGACACAACATGATCCGCACGGAAAATAATCGTTGCGGTGGCATGAATCAATTGAAATAGAATTCCTACCAGGCCACCCAGCAAAACAGCGAGGAGCGGTGTCATTTTGCCGAACTGTTCTGCAAATTCGATATTGAAGACAACCCCAGCAAAGGCACCGATAACCATCGTTCCTTCTAGCCCAACGTTGACAATACCAGCACGCTCAGAGAAGACTCCTCCCAGACTAGTGAAAATCAGGGGCGCTGAGTAGATTAGCATTTGCGAGATTAGTAAAGTTAACAAGTTCAAACTCATTTTATTTACCTCCTTTCGCAAACCATTTTGACCGTAAAACTTGTTCAAAGATGAATTTCACACCGATGAAGAAGATGATAGATGCGGTCACTACGTTTACCAATTCTGGTGGAATTTGAGCTCGTACCATCCCTGATGAACCGACTGATAGGGCACCGAAGAGGAAGGCTGCAAATGGGATTCCGAGTGGGGAGTTAGAAGCCAGCAGAGCTACTGACATACCGTTGAAACCAATGTCTAGGTTAGCTGATTGAATGTAAACATTTTGGAAGGTTCCTAGACCTTGTACTGCTCCTCCTAGTCCAGCCAGGGCTCCGGAGATAACCATGGACAAAACAATGGTCCGTTTGGTGCTCATCCCCGCATAGTCTGCAGCATTTGGATTGAGACCAGCAGCACGGATTTCAAAGCCCAGAGTTGTTTTAGCAAACAAGAACCAGATAACCACTACTGCGATGATAGCAAAGATGATACCGATGTTCATACGGGAATTATCTGTTAAGGCCCGTAACCATTCTGTTTGATAGGAAGCATTGGCCGATACGTTGATACTGGAGTCAGTATTTTTCATCAATTTGTCAGAAAATACATCTCGGATGATATAGTTTGAAAAATAGAGCAGGATGTAGTTCATCATGATGGTCACGATAACTTCACTGGTACCAAGGAAGGCTCGTAAAAATCCAGGAATAGCACCAGCAATACCTCCAGCCAGCATGGCAATGATGACTGTCGCTAGAATCAAGAGCGGTCTTGGCATATCAGGATTTGCAAGGGCAAACCAACCTGCAAATACCCATCCAACAAGAGCTTGGCCTGATAGACCAACATTGAAGAAGCCAGCCCGACTCGCTACAGCAAAACCGAGGGCTGTAAAGACGAGAGGGGCAACTGCCCGGAAGATTTCTCCGATATTTTTAACTGAACCAAAGGCTGTATAGAAGAGTTCTTCGTATCCCCAGATTGGGTCAAAGCCAAAGACTAACATAATGATTGCCCCAAGTAGCAAGCCTGCCAGGACTGCCATTAAGGGAATCAGGATACTTTCATATTTTTTTAGCATGTTGATTTCCTTTCTTACTTGAGGTGACCACCAGCCATGAGTTTACCAAGTTCTTGCTTAGTGGTCTCAGCTGGCAAAACAATACCATGGATACTGCCATCATGGATAACAGCGATACGATCAGAAACATCCAGAATTTCATCCAGTTCAAAGCTGACAACAAGGACGGCTTTCCCCTTGTCACGTTCAGTAATCAAACGCTTGCGGATGTATTCAATAGCTCCGACATCCAATCCTCGAGTCGGCTGACTGACAATCAAGAGATCCGGATTTCGGTCAATTTCACGCGCAATAACAGCCTTTTGCTGATTTCCTCCAGAAAGAGACTTACCTGGAATCAACTCTCCAGCGCCACGGACATCAAATTCTTCCATGAGCTGACGAGCTTTTTCATTGATTTTAGAGTAATTAAGGATCCCATTTTTAGATATTGGTTCTTTATAGTAGGTCTGTAAAGCAAAGTTTTCAGCTACTGTCATTTCCAAAATCATCCCATCGCGATGACGATCCTCAGGAACATGCCCAACACTGAGTTCTGTAATTTTACGTGGAGAATAATGGGTCACATCTTCTCCCTTGATGCTGATTTTTCCAGATTTCACCTTACGCAGTCCAGTGATGGCTTGAATCAGTTCGCTCTGACCATTTCCATCAATCCCCGCAATTCCAACAATCTCACCTGCCCGGACTTCAAGAGAAAGATTCTTAACAGCAGGAATCCCACGATTTTCATTGACTACAAGATTCTCAATGGATAGGATAACTTCTTTTGGATTCGCCGCAATTTTTTCAGTTTTAAAGGAAACAGAGCGACCAACCATCCATTCGGCTAGGTCATCATTGGTAGCACCCGCAACTTCAACAGTCTCAATCGATTTCCCTCGTCTGATAACTGTTACACGATCTGCAACTGCACGAATTTCATCTAATTTATGGGTGATCAGAATGATGGATTTTCCTTCTGATACCAGGACTTTCATAATTTTCAGAAGTTCCGTGATTTCATCTGGTGTTAGAACGGCTGTTGGCTCATCAAAAATGAGCAAATCTGCACCACGATAAAGAGTCTTAATGATTTCTACACGCTGCTGGGCACCGACTGAAATATCAGCAACCTTGGCAGTAGGATCCACATCCAGACCATATTTTTTAGAGAGTGCTGTGATTTCCGCCATGGCATTTTTCAAATCAATCATGCCGGCTGCATTGGTCGACTCCGAACCAAGTATAATATTTTCAGTAACGGTAAAAGCGTCAACCAACATGAAATGCTGGTGCACCATCCCAATACCAAGCTGTGCTGCCTTTGATGGCGATTCAATGGTAACATTTTGACCATTGATTAAAATTTCACCGCTAGTAGGCTCGAGAAGTCCGGCCAGCATATTCATGAGGGTGGATTTACCCGCACCGTTTTCCCCAAGGAGGGCATGAATTTCGCCTTTTTTGACATTCAAATTAATCTGGTCGTTTGCAACAAACTCACCAAACCTCTTTGTTATGTCTCGCATCTCGATGACATAATCCTTTGTCATAATCTGTTCCTTTCAAACTGTCATTTTTTGTCAGTAAAACCTACCAAAAATGATAGGCTTTACTGAGAGAAAATCTCTCAGTTTCCCAAAAAAGCGACCGATTTAGTCGCCTTTTCGGGTCTTGTGTTTTTATGGTTTTTCTGGAACTTCAACTTTACCATCCAAAATTGCTTTTTTAGCATCTGCTACTGCTTTCACAGCATCATCTGAAAGGTTTGTTTCAGCCAACTCAACACCTTTATCTTTAAGTGAGTAACGAACAACTTCACCACCTGGGAATTCGCCATCAGCAGCTTTAGTTGCAATATCTTTAACGGCTGCACCAACTTGTTTCAAAGTTGAAGCCAATACAAAGTTAGATTCTTTACCGTCTTTTGAAGTGTATTCACCTTCTGCTGATTGGTCACGGTCAACACCGATTACCCAAACTTTATCTGCTTCGTTACGAGTTTCGTTTTCAGCTTTTGCTGCTGCAAAGACACCATTACCTGTACCACCTGATGCGTGGAAGATAACATCTGCACCCGCTGCGTATTGGGCAGAGGCGATGGTTTGACCTTTAGCTGCATCACCAAATGAACCTGCGTATTGGATATCAATTTTAATGGATTCATCGACGGATTTAACACCGGCTACAAAACCAGCTTCAAAGCGGTCGATAACTTCACCTTTCATTCCTCCAACAAAACCAACTTTTTTAGTTTTTGTTGTTTTAGCTGCTGCTACACCTGCAAGATAAGATGCTTCATTATCAGCAAACCCAACACTAACAACATTGTCTTGATCTGGAACTACACTATCCACGATAACATAGTGGGTATCCGGATTGTTTGGAGCAACTTCAGCAATAGAAGATTCCAAAGCGAATCCAATACCAAATACAAGGTTGTAACCTCCAGCTACAGCCGAGTCAAGGTTGGTAATATAGTCTGATTCAGAAGCTGATTGGAAATAGTCATATCCATTCCCTTTTGAAAGTCCAGCATCTTTACCCCATTCTTGGAGACCTTCCCAAGCAGATTGGTTAAAAGAGCGGTCATCAACACCACCGATATCAGTAATGATCGCAGCTTTGACATCTGAAGATGATGCGGTATCTTTTTTCGCAGTACGGCTACCGCAGGCAACAAGTGATAAGGCTGCAATTGTAGCCAAACCGAGTCCAACAATTTTCTTGTTCATTTCTGAACCTCCTAATTTTTTTTGCAACATCTGTTGCGTAATATGAGTTAACAGTCTGAGGACTGTTTACAGATTAATTCAAATCTGTAAAAGAATATGGAAGTAATTCCCCGACTGTCATCACGACTGTCGATTTATCTTTAGCAACTAATGTTACTGGTAAATCCTGTTTAAAAAATTCTGCCATAACTTGGCGACAAGCACCACAAGGTGAAATAGGTTTTTCCGTTTCTCCGTAAACAACCAATTCTTTAAAATCAGTCACCCCTTCGGAAATTGCTTTGAAAATGGCTGTTCGCTCACCACAGTTGGTCAAAGGGTAGGCAGCATTTTCGATATTGCACCCCGTAAAGACACGACCATCATCTGCAACCAGGGCTGCACCAACTGGAAAGTGTGAATAGGGAACATAGGCATATTGACTGGCTTTAATGGCTGTATCAATCAGTTTAGTATCCGCCATCCGCTTTTTGTCCCTCCATGATTGCCACACCTGAGGATGCTCCGATGCGTGTCGCACCGGCTTCAATAAAGGCAAGAGCATCTTCCAAAGAACGAGCACCGCCAGAGGCCTTGACTCCCATGTCTGGACCGACTGTTTGGCGCATGAGAGCTACATCCGCCACCGTTGCACCTCCAGTTGAGAAGCCCGTTGAAGTCTTCACAAAATCAGCTCCTGCTCTTTGAGCCAATTTACAAGCACGAACTTTCTCATCATCTGTCAATAAGCAGGTTTCGATAATCACTTTAACCAGCTTATCGCCACTAGCTTTGACCACTGCATGAATATCTGCTTCTACAAAATCGTCATCCCCAGCTTTGAGACGGCCAATATTGATGACCATATCAATTTCATCAGCACCATTTTCGATGGCATTTTTTGTTTCAAACGCCTTGACAGCTGAAGTATTGGCACCCAAAGGAAATCCAATAACAGTACAAACTTTTACATCTGTTCCATGTAATTCACGCGCAGCCAAAGGAACCCAGGTTGGATTAACACAGACACTGGCAAAATCATATTGCTTAGCCTGCTCAATCAAGGTTAAAATTTGTTCTTCAGTTGCTTCTGGCTTCAAGAGGGTATGATCAATATATTTGTTCAATTGCATTTTTCTACTCCGTACGTTATGAGACGATTTCTAATATTTCCTTCGTCTTTACCACAACATCTTCTATTTTAACATTTTTTTGAAAATCTGAAAGCATTTCATCTGAAATTTTTATGTTACTGAAAATGGTTGCAATTTTTTCATTTTCATCAACAGTTTGACCAACTTTCTTTGTGAAAACAATTCCAGATTCGTAGTCTAATTCATCTGTCTTGACAGCCCGACCCGCTCCTAGTTTCATAGCAAAGAGACCAAATTCTAAGGCAGGTAGAGCAGCAATCGTTCCTGAACGCTCAGCCAAAACATCTACTTGATAAGCTACTTGAACTGGACGGTAGAGATCCTCCAAATCTCCTCCTTGGGCTACGACCATCTCCTCAAATTTCTTGAGGGCTGCACCATTTTCGAGATGTCTACGAACTTCTTCTACACTTTTCTCAACATTGGCTAAGCTGAGCATAATTTGGGCCAGTTCACAGATAAAATGCGTGACATCCTCCCGCCCCTTACCTTGCAAAATATCCAAGGCTTCTAATATTTCGAGACGATTGCCAATAGAGGTGCCGACTGGTTGTGACATATCCGTCAAGACAGCAACTGTCTTGCGTCCCACTGCCTTGCCCAAGTCCACCATTGTCTGAGCGAGTTGTCTCGCATCCTCAATATTTTTCATGAAGGCGCCCTCGCCAACCGTTACATCAAGGAGAATGGCATCTGCACCTGCAGCGATTTTTTTCGACATAACTGAACTCGCAATCAGCGGAATTGTATCCACGGTTGCAGTCACATCCCGCAGAGCATAGAGCAGCTTATCAGCCTTCACCAATTTATCAGATTGCCCAATGACCGAGACACCGATATCCTGAACTTGCTTAATAAACTGATCCTGCTCCATTTCGATCTGATAGCCCTTGATAGATTCGAGTTTGTCTAAAGTACCACCTGTATGTCCCAAACCTCTTCCACTCATCTTGGCAACTGGAACACCAAAACTAGCAACCAGGGGAGCTAAAATCAAGGTCACCTTATCACCAACACCACCGGTCGAATGCTTGTCGACTTTAATCCCTGCTATTGCAGATAAATCAATCTGTTCACCAGTTGCTACCATAGCCATGGTTAAGTCAGAAATTTCTCTAGTCGTCATCCCTTTAAAATAAATGGACATAGCGAAAGCTGACATTTGGTAGTCTGGAACCTCCCCAGAAACATAACCATTGATGAGCCAGTCAATTTCTGCCTTGCTTAATTCGAGCCCATCTCTTTTCTTTTGAATAAGGTCAACTGCTCTCATTCTTTCACGCTTTCAAGGATATAATAACCCTTGTCTTTCTTTAGAATTTGACAATTTCCAAAGACTTCTTCCATCTTGGCCTTGGCACTGGGTGCCCCTTGCTTTTTCTGGATGACAATGGTCAGACTTCCTTGGTCCTCCAAATGACGGAAGGCGCCTTTAATAATTTCATGTACTACCGATTTTCCTGCACGAATAGGAGGATTGGAAACGATGTAATCAAAGTTTCCTTCCACATCATCATAAACATTAGACTGAAAAATACGGGCATTAACCTGATTTTTCTCTGCATTGGCCCGCGCTAGATCCAGAGCGCGACTGTTAATATCAATCAAGGTTGCTTTGACTCCAAAAACTTTGCCCAAAGTCAAACCAAGTGGACCATATCCACAGCCCACATCCAATAATGTTTTATCTGGTTCTAAATCCAAGGTGTTCAGCAAAACTTGACTACCATAGTCCACCATCCTCTTGCTAAATACTCCAGCATCTGTGAGGAATGTCATGGGAGTATCCAACAATCGTACACGCAGCTCGTGAATATCGTGGTCTGCTTTAGGATTTTTTTCATAGTACATGTTTGTCATGATATTATTATACCACTATAAAAAAACGTTTTCAATACTTTTAATTATACACTTCAAACTTTTATTTTTGCAGGAAAAGGACTGGTTCTTTCTTCTCAAATCCAAAAAATCATGCTAGAATAGGGCTATGAAACGAGAATTAATCAATTTTGAAAAAATTAGCCGTCAGACCTGGCAAAGATTACATCGAGATACTACGGTTCCTCTCACCCAGGAGGAGCTCAATTCTATCAAGAGTTTGAACGATAAAATCAGCCTCAAGGAAGTTTTAGATATCTACCTGCCTCTTATTAACCTAATTTCTATTTATAAAAAAGCCAGCGAAGATCTTTCTTTTTTCAAGAGCATCTTTTTGCAGGAAAAAAATCGCTCACGTCCTTTTATCATCGGTATTTCAGGAAGTGTAGCTGTTGGCAAATCAACCACCAGCAGGCTTCTACAAATCTTACTGTCTCGCCGCTTCAAATGGGCTAGTGTAGAGATGGTGACAACGGATGGTTTTCTCTATCCGAATAGGTTTTTGGAAGAAAAAAATATCCTTGATAGAAAAGGTTTCCCCGAGTCTTATGATATGGAACTCCTGCTAAATTTCCTTGATTCCATCAAAAATGGGGAAGAATTTGAGATTCCAGTGTATTCACACGAGGTCTATGATATTATTTCAGATGAGAAAGTTACCATCCAGCCGGTAGATTTTCTGATTGTTGAAGGTATCAATGTTTTTCAAAATCCGCAAAACCAGACCCTTTATGTCAGCGATTATTTTGACCTCTCCATCTATGTAGATGCGGATGTTGCCAATATCGAAACCTGGTACCTGGAACGCTTCCAGACCCTGCTCAAGTTGGCTGAAAAAGACCCAAACAACTACTATCACCGTTTTACCCAGATGCCCTTTAATCAGGTTCTGGCCATCGCTCAGGATACCTGGAAGAATATTAATTTAGCCAATTTGGAGAAATATATCGAACCCACCAGAAGTCGGGCTGATATCATTCTTCATAAGGGGCAAAACCATGAGATTGACGAAATTTATCTAAAAAAATAGATTTCTCTTGTCAAACCATCTATTTTCAGATATAATGGTATGGTTAGTATAGAAAGGTGGAGGTGAAACCATTGGCAAACATTAAATCAGCTATTAAACGCGCTGAATTGAACGTAAAACAAAACGAGAAAAACTCAGCTCAAAAATCGGCTATGCGTACTGCTATCAAAGCATTTGAAGCAAATCCTACTGAAGAACTTTACCGTGCTGCAAGCTCAGCAATCGATAAGGCAGAAACAAAAGGTTTGATTCACAAAAACAAAGCAAGCCGCGACAAGGCACGTCTTGCTGCTAAACTTGCTTAATGACTAAAACGACCGATTTCGGTCGTTTTTTCTTACCAGAAAAGGATACAGTTTGAAGATTTTAATTATCGGTTATTCAGGGAGCGGGAAATCAACATTGGCTCAGCTACTAGCAGATCACTACCAGATTCCAAAACTCCATTTGGATCAACTCTTTTTCCTAAAAAATTGGCAGCCGCGCCCTGAAAAAGACTTTATTGGTGAGCTGAAAATTTTTCTGAAAACCAAACAAGACTGGGTTATCGACGGTGTCTATAGTCGTTTTCTATTGGAAGAACGGTTGGAGGCTGCAGATCAAATTATCTTTCTCGATTTTCCCAGATGGCTCGCTTTTGGGAGAGTCTGCAAACGGTATTTGACATATCGTGGAAAAATTCGTCCATCTGCTCCGGTCGGGTGTCAAGAAAAACTAGACTGGCCTTTTATCAAGTTTCTCCTCTTCACCTCAAGACATCCAAAACGCCAGAAAATGTACCAAGAAATTTGCCAGACCTATTCCGACAAAATCATCACCCTACATTCGCAAAAAGAATTAGATTCCTTTATTGGGTATTTAAAATAGCCAAAGTCTCTGACTATGGCTATTTTATCTTAACTGGTAAACGAATTTCAAAGATGGACCCTTTTGGAAGGTTATTTTTGACAGTTATACTGCCATTCAGCGTATCTAAAATCTGCTTTGCTAACGAAAGGCCCAGTCCAAAGCCACCCTTTTGTCGGGTTCTAGCCTTATCGACTCGATAAAAGCGATCAAAGATTTTCTTCTTATCCGCATCACTGATACCAAGACCGTCATCCGCAACAGAAAATACGAGTTGTCGTTCTCGAATATCCAATTGAAGCTGAATATGACCCCCATCTTCTGTGTATTTTAGTGCATTATCAAAAAGGATGGTCATTACTTGTTTCAAGAGAGTTTTATCCGTATAGATCGTCTGGTTGATTTGATTTTGAACTTTGAGATGGCGATTGTTTTCTTCTGCCATTATCATATAATTTTCAAGAATAGTGTTAAAGAAACTTGGCGGAATCGGAACAATCTCAGCCTTCAGGCCATCATCACGACGGGCAAGATTCATCAGATTGGTGGTCAACAGTCGCATATTTCGGACTTCTTCCAGACTAGAAGCAATCTTTTCACTTGATTCAAGAATCGTTGCCTCTGGTTTGCGGAAGAGACTTTCTAGGCGGTTTTGAAGCACTGCCAGCGGCGTCCGCAGTTCATGACTGGCATTCTCCACAAAATCCTTCTGCTTTTGAAAACTAATTAAGAGCGGCCTGACACTAACACGAGCCAGATAAAAACTAGCAATTATCGAAATCAACCAAAAGCTAACCATAACCAGTAGAACTGTAGCTTCGTAACGGGAAAGTGAGTCTCTTATTTGAGTCGTGTTAAAGAGGACTGTCGCATACTGGACACTGACCCCTGTACTTTGGATGGAGGCTTCTTGAGAAATATCCACCGTCATCATCCGATAGGTTTCGTCATCATCAAAGGCTGTTGTTACCGTTTTTTCAACAATTTTGGTTAAGTTTTCAGTATCTAGTTCAATACTAGCTAGACCAGACATGGTATCAAGATTATTGACAATATTGCCATTTTTATCGTACAAAATCACATGGTAGTTTGTATTCAATCGTAATTTCGAGGGTTTGAAAGATTGGTCTGGTTTGAAAGCATCATCTGGATTAATGTCGTTTTTCGTATCAGCAGGTTTTTCTTCTTGCTCCAAAATCACTTCTGCATTGGAAGAGATCCCTCTAGCCAGAGCAAAGTTGACAATCAGACTCGGTTCTTCAAGAAACTCCTTGAAATTTTCATCTGAGCTTTGATACATGGTCAGACGCATGAGCTGAAAGATAATCATCGTCATCAAACCAAAAATCAGGGTGAAGACTGCAAAATAACGAATAAAATAGGAAAAATTCTCTGTCCTAAACAGACGCTTCATCTTATTCAACATCTTTTAGGATATAACCGACACTGCGGAGGGTCTGTAGATTTTCACCAAATGCCGTCCCTTTCAATTTTTTTCTGATTTTTGATACATACACTTCAACCACTGAAATAGTCGTATCGCTGTCAAAGCCCCAAATTCGGTCAAAAATCTGTGTTTTAGGCAGAATCACATTTTGATTTTGTAAGAAATAAACTAACAAATCGAACTCTTTACCAAGTAATTCCACTTCTTCCTCATCAGCTAGGGTTGAATTAGTAGCCAAATTTACAGTGATGTCTCCATAGGTTAAGACATTTTCGTTAAACTTGCCTGAACGCTTTAAGAGAGCCTGGATGCGCATCTTCAGTTCTTCAAGGTAGAATGGTTTTGTTAGATAATCATCCGCTCCCAGTTCAAATCCGTGGCCCTTATCATCTAGACTTTCCTTAGCCGTCATAATAAGAACAGGTGTCATAACACCTTTTTCCCGCAATTCTTTTAAGACTTGGAAACCATCTTTTTCTGGCAACATCAAATCTAGGAGAATCAAGTCATAGACACCAGACTCTGCTTCATAAAGTCCTTCATCTCCGTCAAATACCTGCATAACATCTGCAAAATCATCCAGAAAATCAAAGACTGAGTTGGATAAACTTAAATCATCTTCAACGAGTAAAATCTTTATCATAGGATACTCCTTTTTCTGACCACATATTTTTTCCATTATACCATGAAAGCACTTCTTTTACCAAAACCTATTGACTATTTGTATCCTGGGAACTATCCTTTTCACTAGCACCAGATGTCGCATCTGTCTCGTCATCATTTGGTACTTGGTTCGAATCAAATGGTTGTTGAGCACTGTTTCTATCTTCTTTAAAATCAGGTCTGGGACGTTCTCCTCGTTCAGTAAAACCGATAGGTTTTCTCTCAAACGTTTGCTGGTCCTGCTTATTGACAGCTAAACCAGCGATAAAACCAACAGCCAGACTGAAGATAGCTAGGGCTGAGATCCAAATTTTTGGGAATTGTTTAACCTTTTGAATGGTTTTTGTAAACCTTTCTTTGATAGTTGGTTTTTCGTTTTGCATTATAAGCCTCCTTTCATTTTGATGTTTTCAGTATAAATCAGTTTCCTTAAACAATACTAAAAGAGGTTGGATAGTTCCAACCCCTTAGTTCCTGTGTGAAAAGTTTACAATTCGGTGATTTTTCCTGTATTAAGGTAAACAACCCATTCACAGATATTTTTAGCGTAATCGCCGATACGTTCCAAGTAAGAAATCACCTGGAAATAATCGCGACCGGTCACAATAGAATCGGGATCTTTCTTAATCTCCTCCGTTGCTAATTCACGAATTTGATCAAAGTACTGATTGATGAGTTCATCTTTGGCTGCAATATCGTAGGCTTGATCACTATCCCCCTTATGCAGGTATAGGTCCAGAACTGCTTCAACCAACTGACGCACCTGACGGCCCATCTTGTTAATCTCTTCTTCTACTGCTGGAATACGAACTTCACCCTTCATCCGAATGGTCGCTTCTGCAATGGAAACCGCATGGTCACCCATCCGCTCCAAATCACTGGTTGCCTTCAACACAGTGATAACTGCACGAAGGTCAGCAGAAACTGGTTGCTGCAAGGCAATGATTTCCAGTGATTTTTGTTCTAATTTCAATTCGAATTCATTGATTTTCGCATCTGCTTCAATGATTTCTTTAGCCAGTTGACGGTCATGAGTAATAAAGGCACGAACAGTCTTATTAATCTGTCCTAATACCTCATTTCCCATTGCGTAAAACTGGTTATGCAATTTATCTAATTCTTCCTCAAATTGAGAGCGTAACATAATATCCTCTTTTCCCAGGCAGATAAGTTGAAAACCTATCCAAATTTACCTGTAATGTAGTCTTCTGTTTCCTTGTGTACTGGTCCCATGAACATTTCCTTGGTCGTGTTGTACTCAATCAAGTCACCTGCCAAGAAAAAGCCTGTTCGATCAGAAATCCGAGATGCCTGTTGCATAGAACGTGTGACTACGACCATGGTGTATTTGTCCTTTAGATTATAAAGGGTTTCCTCGATTTTTCCTGCTGAAATAGGGTCCAAGGCTGAAGTTGGTTCATCGAGGAGGATGATTTTTGGACTGGTTGCTAGCACACGAGCCACACAAACCCGCTGTTGTTGACCACCTGAAAGTCCAAGGGCTGAGTCATGCAAACGGTCCTTGACTTCATCCCAAATGGAGGCTCCAATCAGGGATTTTTCAACTGCTTCATCCAAGATTTGTTTATCCTTGATGCCCTTAATCCGCAAACCATAGACTACATTTTCATAAATGGTCATTGGGAAGGGATTGGGTTGTTGGAAGACCATGCCGATTTCCTTACGTAAATCAACGGTATCTGTACGAGGGCTGTAAATATTGTGACCGTTATAGGTAATAGCACCTGTCAGGGTTACTTCTGGATTCAAATCTCCCATGCGGTTGATAGAACGCAGGAGTGTAGATTTTCCTGAACCTGACGGTCCGATGAGTGCCGTGATTTCATTGGGATAGAAATCCAATGACACATTGTTTAGAGCTTTTTTCTTATTGTAATAAACCGACAAGTCTTTTACTTGTACAATTGGTTCTGCCATGACTTCCTCCTATCCAAATCGACCAGAAACATAATCACTGGTAGATTGACATTTGGCATTCTGGAAAATATTAGCTGTCTTGTCATACTCAATCAAGTCACCTAGATAAAAGAAGCCTGTGTAGTCACTTGCACGAGCAGCCTGCTGCATATTGTGCGTTACGATGACAATGGTGTAGTTCTTCTTCAATTCAAACATGGTTTCTTCCAGCTGCATAGTCGCAATTGGATCCAGGGCTGAAGCTGGCTCATCCATCAGCAGGATGTCCGGTTTGACCGAGATGGCCCGAGCGATACATAGACGTTGCTGCTGACCGCCTGATAGGGTAAAGGCTGACTTGTGAAGATCATCTTTGACTTGATCCCAGAGGGCTGCCTGTTTGAGAGAGGTTTCAACGATTTCGTCCAAGACTTTCTTATCCTTGACACCTGCCCGTTCATAGGCAAAGGTAATGTTGTTATAGATTGATTTGGCAAAGGGATTCGGGCGTTGGAAAACCATACCGATATGCTTGCGCATTTCATAGACATTAATGTCAGGGGCATTGACATCAATTCCCTCGTAGAGAATTTCTCCAGTAACTTTTGCGATATCGATTGTATCATTCATACGGTTCAGGCTGCGTAAAAAAGTGGATTTTCCGCATCCAGATGGACCGATAAGGGCTGTGATTTTGTTTTTTTCGAACTGCATATCAATACCATTGATAGCTTCTTTTTGACCATAATACACATGAAGGTCTTTGGTTTCAAGAGCTACAATTTCTTTTGGAAAGGTAATGATATGGCGTTCATTCCAATTGTATTCAGCCATGTATTCTCCTATTTAATTAGTAGTTTCTTACACATTTTTCTTCAAAAATGAGTGGTATGATTATTGGGCAGATGTTAATTTCTTATGCAAGACTTTACCAATTCTGCGCGCTGCTAAGTTGAAAATCAGGATGAAAATCAAAAGTACTGCAGCACTTCCGGCAGAAACAAGGGTGCCATCTGGGATGGTACCTTCACTATTGACCTTCCATATATGAACAGCCAAGGTTTCTGATTGACGGAAAATAGAGATTGGACTGGTCACACTGAAAGGGTTCCAGTTGGACCAATCAAGAGCTGGTGCAGATTGACCAGCTGTATAAATCAATGCTGCCGCTTCACCAAAGATACGACCAGAAGCCAAGACGATACCCGTCACGATACCTGGAAGAGCTTCTGGAATCACGACGTGGAGGACTGTTTCCCAACGAGAAATTCCTAGGGCCAAACCAGCCTCCCGCTGGGTAT
>NZ_JBHCHN010000023.1:0-8508 GCF_041802885.1 Streptococcus sp. | reverse complement strand
TGGTAGTCTAGTTCAACTGTTGAAAGAATTTCAAGCCATGGACCTGCCTGTTATCATCAACGGTGGTTCGACCTTTGTATCACAATTTGTTGCCGAAAATCCTAAACTCGCAAGACAACTCATCTACGCAGTCAATCAAGAAAGTGTCTTTTTAGCTTACGATTTTGATGCAGACAAGCCTGTTCAGCAGACAGCAGAAGCAGAAGATTTTTATCTGAATTATCTAAGAATGGTCTCCCAAGCAAATATCGCAGTCTATATTATCGAATACGGAGCCAATCCCTATCAGGCGGATAAGATTTTAAAGCAAAGCCAAGAGTTGGGATATAAACCTTATTTAGCACCAGATATTCTCTTGAATAAGGAATGACGACCTTCTAAAAAAGTGGTATTTTCTTTGCAAGAAACTGCTATTTACAAAATACCAAGAAGCTCTATAATAGATTAAAATGAGAAAGGAAGTGCCAGATATGAAGTATTTTGAAAAACCATTAGATAATAATGGATCTTATGCTAAATTTTATCTTCAGGAGCCCAATCAAGAGATTGATTCGGACCGACTTTATCCGAGTTTAGTGATTTGCCCAGGAGGAGCCTATTTTTGGACCTCATTTCGTGAAGATGAGTCAGTTGCACTTCGTTTTCTAGCTGAGGGCTTTCATGTGATAGTGGTTCACTATGCAACAGAGGGATTAGAAAGAATGGCTTCAGATGATATCGAACAACTTCCAGCAAATCCGGTCTCAGCTTTTCCTCGGCCTCTTGTTGCACTAGCTAAGGCAGTGTCTTATCTTAAAGAGAATGCTGCTTCCTTTCATGTTGATTTAAATTATGTCGTTGTTGGCGGTTTTTCGGCAGGGGGCCATATAGCAAGTCAGCTAGGGACACATTGGCACAAACCCTGGCTTCAAGAACTATTGGGAAAAGATAAGGAACTATATAGGCCGACCCATCTCCTCTTGGCATACGCAGCCTTTGCTCTTAATGCCGATACTGATTCTGAAATCTTCGATAAGGTAACATTTGCAGCAACAGGTTATACTCATCCAAGTCAAGAACTCATTGAAAAACTCAATGCGATAGCAAATGTCAGTCCATATACCCCTCCGAGTTTCGTATGGCATACGATGGAGGATAGTTTGGTACCAGCAAGTAATGCTTTAAAATACTGTCAGGCACTAGACGAAATCAACGTACCTTACGAACTTCATATTTTTAACAAGGGCAAACATGGACTTGTATTAGGAGACTTGAGAACAGGTACGAAAGAAAGTAATCAAAACGCTCAAGTATACAAGTGGGTTGATTTGTTTTTAGAGTGGCTGTCCCCTATAAAGACAAATCGCTTCAGCTTCCATAAACCCCAAAAAGGGTAAAGATAAAAGCCAACACCATTTTCTGTAATCAGGAATGGTGTTGGCTTTTACTTTCTAAAGTCGGCTCATTCTAAACAATTCCATTGTCAATTGCCCTCCTTTTCATTATAATAGGAATATCTGTTAAATAAGAAAGGGAACATGTGCCAGTCTGTTTTTGGCGCGCAAGGTAGTAAAATATGAAGTATATCGTCAATAACTCAAACGACCCAGCCTATAATATCGCCCTTGAAGCCTATGCCTTCAAAGAATTGACCGATATTGATGAGATTTTTATCCTTTGGATCAATGAACCAGCCATCATCATCGGCAAGCACCAAAATGCCATCCAGGAAATCAACAAGGAATACACAGATGCTAATGGCATTCATGTGGTTCGCCGTTTGTCCGGTGGTGGGGCTGTTTACCATGACCTCAACAACCTCAACTATACCATCATTTCCAACAAATCAGAAGAAGGTGCCTTTGATTTCAAGACCTTCTCCAAGCCTGTGATTGATACCCTAGCAACCCTTGGCGTAGAAGCCAACTTCACTGGCCGCAATGACTTGGAAATTGACGGCAAGAAAATCTGTGGCAATGCCCAAGCTTACGCTAAAGGCCGCATGATGCACCACGGCTGCCTGCTCTTTGATGTGGACATGTCTGTCTTGGCCAGCGCCCTTAAGGTCAGCAAGGATAAGATTGAGTCCAAGGGTGTTAAGTCTGTCCGTGCCCGCGTGACCAATATCAACAATGAACTGCCTGAAAAGATGACCGTCCTTGAGTTCAAGGAAGCCATCCTCAACCAGATGAAAAAAGAATACCCAGACATGGATGAATATGTCCTGTCAGAAAGCGACTTAGCCCGCATCCAAGAAATCCGTGATAGCCAGTTTGCGACCTGGGACTGGACCTTCGGTGCAACCCCAGAATACACCGTGGAGCGCAGTGTCCGCTACCCAGCTGGTAAGATTACTTCCTACATCAAAACAGAAAAATCTGTCATTGAATCCATCAAGATTTACGGAGACTTCTTCGGAATTGGCGATGTTTCAGATATTGAGAAGCTCCTCGTCGGCACTCGCTACGAGTATGTGGATGTCCTTGAAAAACTAAAAACCATCGACACCACTCATTACTTCTCCCGCATGACCACAGAAGAAGTAGCCAAAGCCATTGTAGCTTAAATAAAGCAAAAAACACTCCATGTTAAGATGGAGTGTTTTACTGTTGTGCAAAGTCAGATTAGTTTGTATAGAAGGAGATGTTTTCATTTTTCCAGCCACGCGTAACCAGTACATTTACTTCATTTTTGTCTGACGAATAAAGGTGGATGTTTAAGCCAGGATGATAGAGGCGGTAGACTGGTCGTGTGCCGGATGAGTACCAGGAAACTCCTTCTGCAGACCACCCTCTTGCAGCCAGGGCGTCATTCTCGGCCTTACTGGTTGTGTAGAGGTGCTCCTTCAAAGAAGAGTTATAAAGCCGATAGACAGGTTGTCCAGCTGTGGCGGTTCCAAATGACCGTCCTTCAAAGTTCCAGCCGCGCTTGCTCAGGGTATTGGCTTCATTTGGATCCTTTGTATAGAGATGGCGTTTGTTACCCGGATGGTAGAGGCGATAAACAGAGGCAATTTTGAAGGTTCCCTTGTTTTGCACAGTGATGCGGGCCTTGGCAATCTTTCCACCAGAAACAGTTGTCGCAATGATATCAACAGTTCCCGCCTTGAGTGCTGTCACTTTTCCGTTCACAACAGTAGCAACCTTTGGGTTGGTTGATTGCCATTTGATGGCCTTGTTGCTAGCTGTCGCTGGACTGACAGTTGCAGTCAGAGTAAAGGAGCTGCCAACTGCCAAGGTTTGGGCATTGGTGTTGAGGCTGATGCTTTGAACATTGTTTTTATTTGCAATGTCTTTAAAGTGGATAAATCCGCTGACTCGACTCTTGTGAATCAAACGCTTGTTATACAAACCCGGGCCGCCTCTCCAGGAATTATAGTCTTCAATCTCTACATAGTCTCCATTGATGCCAGAGACCCAGGCAACGTGCCCATATGAAGATGCGTCCGCCGCATTGGCATCCCACCAGGCAATACTACCCAATGCAGGTGTTTTATTAACAGTATAACCCCTAGATTTAGCACGGCTTCCCCATTCAAAAGCATTACCAAAGTTTCTGACATCTGTAAAACCATTGGCATAGATCAGACGAAAGGCAGCAAATGACGTACATTGGCGATGGTAGTAGCTCCATGGATCAACAGTGTAGTTGGTATAAGGAATCTTCTTCAAGTAGTCCGGATAGTCATCCCCGCGAGCAATACTGATGGCGCTCTCTAGGACCGGAAGTCCACTATCTTCCATTGGTTTTCTGTTCTCGACAGCCTCTTCAGTCGTCGTAGTCGCTTCAGTTGACGGAAGAGTTTCAGTGCTTGGTAAAATGGCATCTGCCACAGTTGTAGTTGTTTCTTCAGTAGTTGTTGAAGTGATTTCGTTCGTAACCGCCGGTTCACTAGTTGTTGTTTCAGTCGTTGCTAACACCTGAATAGAGCTGCTTGTTTCCAACAGTAGAGCCAGCAGTAAAGCAGAGCAAAGTGACTTCCTAAAATTCATAAAATCCTTCTTCCTGATTTCTCATTATATAGTACCAATATTCTACCATGGAAGCTACCTTCTTACTAGCCATCGTACTGAAATTTAAAGAAACTGTAACAAAATTGACATGATAGAAGAGCACCTCCATTTTTCAGCCAAATCATTTCCAATCTATTCTGGAAAAAGATAAAATATAGAATATTGGAAAAATCTAAATTTTATAAAGAATGAGAGAAACTATGTCAAACGATATTCGAGTGTTGTTGTACTACAAGTATGTTCCGATCGAAAATGCAGAAAGCTATGCCAAAGAGCATTTGGCCTTCTGCAAGTCCATCGGCCTCAAAGGACGTATTCTGATTGCGGATGAGGGCATCAATGGGACGGTTTCAGGAGATTATGAAACCACCCAAAAATACATGGATTATGTCCATGCCAACCCTCTCTTTAGCGACCTCTGGTTTAAGATTGATAATGAACCAAAGGATGCCTTCAAAAAAATGTTTGTCCGTTACAAAAAAGAAATTGTCCACCTTGGTTTAGAGGACAATGACTTCGACAGTGACATCAATCCTCTGGTCACAACAGGTGCTTACCTAAATCCAAAGCAATTTAAAGAAGCCCTTTTGGACGAAAATACAGTCGTATTGGACACCCGCAATGACTATGAGTATGACCTCGGTCATTTTCGCGGTGCTATCCGTCCGGACATTCGCAACTTCCGCGAGTTGCCCCAATGGGTTCGCGACAATAAGGAAAAATTCATGGAGAAGCGCGTGGTTGTCTACTGTACTGGCGGCGTTCGCTGTGAAAAATTCTCCGGTTGGATGGTCCGCGAAGGTTTCAAGGATGTAGGCCAACTCCACGGCGGCATTGTGACTTATGGAAAAGATCCAGAAGTCATGGGAGAACTTTGGGATGGCGCTATGTATGTCTTTGATGAGCGCATCTCCGTACCCGTCAACCGTGTCAACCCGACGATTATCAGTAAGGATATGATGACAGGCGAGCCTTGCGAGCGCTATGTCAACTGTGCCAATCCTTTCTGCAATAAACAAGTCTTTATGACCGAAGAGACGGAAAAGAATTATGTTCGTGGCTGTTCAGCAGACTGCCGTGCCCACGAGCGAAACCGCTATGTATCCGAGAACAACCTTACTCGTTCAGAATGGGCTGCTCGCCTCGAAGCTATCGGAGAGAGATTACCAGAAGCGGTTCTTGCCTAAATCAACAGTCAAACAAATCAGTAGCTACTGGTTTGTTTTTTTCATTTGATAAATCAAAATGTCAAAATAACTGGCTTTTTTTGTCGAGCTTTGATAAAATAGTCTTAGTGAAAGAGGTTTCAAATCATCCTCAAATCGGTAACAATAAAAAATAGAAAGGAAACAGTCGTTCATGTTCGCCAGGTTTTCAAGAAAAGAATCCTTGTTGATAGGTCTTTTGATTATTTTAGCCTTGCTAACTCATTCTCAGGTTTCAGCCAGTTCAGTCAAACAAGTCAGTGGTGATGCCGACAACGGAAAATTTGAATTTGTGACCAATGAGTTTCCGACATTTGAGGCAGCCAAGTCCTTTTTTGACGGCCCCATGGAAGAGATGCTGAGTCAACACGAATATCAGGGAGACTTACTTGCAGTAGATCCCAGCACATCAGATACAACTTACATCATCAAGATGCGGGTCAATTTTTCTAAGTACCATGCAGGTTCCAGTCGATTTGAGGTTGAAAAGCTTTCCTGGGATATTATTGCGGCAGCTGATCAGGCCATTGCAAAAATAAAACCCATCCCCGGACAAAACTCTCAAACCCTCATCAATGTCTATCGCCTCTACCATCCTGACATAAAAAACCATCTCTATACGACAGATACTAATGAAGCCAAGATTCTCCAAGGGCGAGGGTGGAACTATGAAGGCATATCTTGGAAGTCAGAAAATAAGCAGGGAGAGGAAGTCTATCGTCTCTACCATCCAGGTATCAAGGTCCATCTCTACACCAAGGACAGCAATGAATATAAGATTTTAGCGACACGAGGCTGGAACCAAGAAGGAGTCTCCTATCGTTCTTATGGAACTGTTCCAGTCTATCGTCTCTACAATCCTGGACTGAAAAAACACCTCTATACAAAGGATCAAAATGAGTATAAGATTTTGGCGACACGAGGCTGGAACCAAGAAGGTCTAGCCTGGAATAGCCAGCCATAGCCATTTCTGGTCTATTTTATCAAACCAGCCGCTTCGGTTGGTTTTTTGTTATAATAGCTCTATGGAAAAATTCATTCAAAAATTAAAAGATTACACGGAAAATCGGAAAACCACAGTGATTCGGATTTGCGGTCATGGTGCCTCGGGAAAATCCACATTTGCGAATAGACTACTGAAAGCATATCCTGCTGGACGGTGCCAAGTTATCGAAACAGATGCCTATATTATTTCAGGAGAATATAGCAAGGATACCTTTCTTCATTATGAACTTCAAGATGAAATCGGCTTTCATCCCATCACGGCCTGCCATCCAGCTCGTCACGAGCTCACTAGTCTAAGGCGTGATTTAATCATGCTCCAGAAAGGGATGGACTGCCTGACAGCAGATTTTCCTTGGTCACCAGAAAAAATCCTGCGGGCAGACTGCCCGGTAACCATCGTCGAAGGGATTACTCCAACATTTTTAGAAGCAGAACTCTTTGATTTATCCCTCTTCTTCTACACTGATGCCGATACAGAATTGCAGCGCCGTCTGGAAAGGGATACTACCCAGCGTGGCCGTCAGCCGGACTTTGTCCTAAAAACCCAGGCCCACAGACGTAGACAATATGAACTCTACATGGAGCCATATAAGGAGGAGTTTGACATGATTATCAACCAATCCAGCAATCATTTTAAGCTAGAAAAAGAAGAGTTTCCAGCTATTCCATAAAAACAAGAAGACCGACATCCTGATGGATATCGGCTGAGTCTACAAGGGACGCTTATTGGGTACTCCGGCCTTGCGGGGGTACTTATTAGGTGTCTCTTTTTTCTTTTCAACAATGGTGAGGGTACGTGGGTCTCCGTTTGGCAACTGGTAGTCCACATTTTCTAGGACCTTGGCAAAGAGGAGATTGAGAGCATTCTTGGCTTGGTGCAATTCATCCTCGGCGCTGGAAGCCTTGAGGGCAATCAGTCTGCCCCCTACCTTGAGAAAGGGGATGGTCAACTCTGACAAAACCTGCATCCGAGCCACCGCGCGAGCCGTTACCAAATCAAACTGGGCCCGAAACTGCTTATCTTGGGCAAAATCTTCCGCCCGCCCATGGTAGAAATGGACGCCTTCTAAGCCCAATTCCTCTGCCAAAAGATGCAGAAACTGGATCCGCTTGTTGAGGGAATCGATGATGGTTACCTCTAGTTGCGGAAAGAGGATTTTCATAGGCAGGCTAGGAAAGCCAGCCCCAGCTCCGATATCCAAAAGGGAAATCGGTTCATTTTGTACATAGCCTTGTAAAATCGGCGCCAGAGAGTCATAGAAGTGCTTGAGGTAGACTTCCTCCTCAGCAGTGATGGCTGTCAGGTTAATTTTTTGATTCCATTCTACTAGCATATGGAAGTAGTCATGAAATTGTTTTTTTTGTAGGTCGGTCAGTTCAAAGCCTAGCTTGGCCAAGTCTTGGTAAAAGATTTCTGGTTTCATGGTTCTATCTTATCATATTCAAGCAAAAAGAAAAACCCAGAAAAATTTCTGAGTTTCATCCTTAATCATTTGAAGGGCTTGCAGGAGAGTTTTCAGCAGTTGTTGGCTCTTCAACCTCCTCTGTAGCTTCCTCTTCTGTGACCCCCTCATCTCCTTCTGTGCTTTCAGGGACAGTTGGAGCAGGTGTCTGACTGGTTGTGGTGTTAGCATACGTGTTGCGGCGCTGAGCACCATTCAGGTAGAGGTAAGAACCATAACGGTATAAACCACTCGGCATCTCCCAGTCCAAGGCAGTTTCCACAGGATTGAGGTAGGTCATCATGCTTCGGAAAACGTCTGTTGCGACCAGATTACCATTATCTAAAATCGGCGTATTTCGGTTTGAATAACCTGTCCAGACCGCCATAGCATACTTGGTAGAATAGCCAACAAAATTATGATCTGGAGCCGCCATGGAACTGCTGGATGCAGCTGGATTTGAAGCCAGAACAGCAGCTAATTCATTATCTGCATAGTTGGAGGTTCCTGTTTTACCAGCGATTGGTACTCCGCTGATAGCAGCATTCGCACCAACTCCGTAGGTTAAGACAGATTTCATCATATCTGTCATCATATAGGCAATTTCTGGACTGAGAACCTGTTTACCCTCAGGAGCGAATTCTTTGGTCGTGTTGTCTGTAAAGACTACCTTGTTGACATATTGTGGCTTGTAGTAGGTACCGCCGTTGGCAAATACAGCGTAGGCAGCAGCCATTTTTTCACTAGAAGCACCGTATTTCTGATCCGACACGGTTGTATTACTGGAAATGGCATTTGAATACAATAGTTCAGGATAGTCGATACCAATACTATTAAGATATTCCAAGGCATTATCCAGACCAG
>NZ_JBHCHN010000022.1:0-5452 GCF_041802885.1 Streptococcus sp. | reverse complement strand
GCACTGATTTCCTTATGTGTACCGCAGTCCTGATAATCTAAGATAGTGATGTTTGGGTCTTTTATTCCTAGTAAGTTTGTGATAAAATTTAATTGTTCCATATGAGTCTTTCCAATGATAGTTTGGTCGCTTTTCATTATAGGTCATATGGGACTTTTTGTATACACTCAAAAAGGCTCCATAATCTCCATGTTGGATTTACCCACTACAGAAATTATAGAGCCGTCTTTATTACTTCTATTTGATGGTTGTGCTTATAGATTGATGAGTTCATCCGGTAGGGCAATGGTTTCCTTCCCGCTACGGTCTACGACTAGGACAGAAGGGGGATAGAAGGGATCAAATTTGTAGGGAAAGTCTACTGTAATGCTGTTTGGATATTTTTCTTGAGAGAAGGAAAGGCTGAGTTTTCCTTTTTTGTTTTGCAGTTTGAAATGGAGGATGTGCTTGAGGGGAATAACGTGCTTTAGGTATTGATCGATGAAATACCAAAAACTGTCAATGACTTCTCCTGGTAGAGAGGTGACGATTCCAAAGGTGGCATATCTTCCTTTTGTTTGGGTAAAGGCCATGGCTAATCCTTCTTTCTTTAGCTATGAAAAAAGCCTGTCCATACAGGTTTTTTCTTTTATGCAACTTTAACGATTTCTCAGTTCTAAATATCGTTTGTACCAAATATTAACATAGGCTTGTGAGAATGGGCCACGTTGGTTATTGATCCAGTCTACAAGAATTTTGACATTTTCTTTGAGAATATAATCAATATCTGCAGGGTAGTGCATTTGTTTACGATGTCTTTCGTACTCATCCACATCCAAGAGCCGTTTTTCTCCATCTGCAAAGACTTTGACATCTAAGTCATAGTCGATGTACTTGAGGGCTTCACTGTCCAGAATATAGGGACTGGCTAGGTTGCAGTAGTAGGAAATCCCGTTTTCACGGATCATCGCGATGATATTGAACCAATATTTCTTATGAAAATAGACAATGGCTGGTTCACGGGTGACCCAGCGGCGGCCATCATTTTCAGTCACCAGAGTATGGTTGTTGACGCCGATGATGGCATTTTCTGTTGTTTTTAGTACCATGGTATCGCGCCAAGTGCGGTGCAATTCCCCGTCATGTTTATAACTTTGAATTGTAATAAAGTCGCCTTCTTTGGGCAATTTCACAATGTTACCATCTTTCTACAATTTAAGTTTAATCCAAATCATTATATCATAAATTGGGGAGAAAGGGGAGTATTTTACATGTAATCTCTGAGGGCTGACTTGATGAGGTCATAGTCATAGCCTTTTCTGACTAGGGATTGGATTAACCGTTGCTGCAGGTCGTAGCCTTCATATTTTTTGGAATATTTCCGGTGTTGTTTGTCCAATTCTTTATAGATTAGGTCTTCTTCTTGTTCATGGTCGCTTTCTATTTCTAGTGCAGCAATGGCTTCTTGGGCCTGTGGATAGGAAAAACCTTTGGTCATCAAGCTTTGCGTCAGTTTATCTTTGAGGGCTTTATGGGGAAGTTTGGTCTGGTATTTCATGAGCATTTTTTTAGCTACTCTTTCAGCAACTGCTGAAAAATCATATTCTGCTATTAGCTGATTTAGCATCTGTTTCTCAATGCCTTTTTGGCCCAACTTTTGTTGGAGGATGTGAGGGCCCTTATCGCCAGAATGTTGATTTTGATCCAACATATTTCGGGTATAGGCTTGGTCGTTAATCCAGTTGTCTGATTCGAGTTCACTGAGGATGCTTGGAATGATGCTGGTATCAATTTCATGGTTATGGAGGTAGTCGCTGACTTCTTTTTTTGTTCTCTGCTTGAAGGATAGGTGGTAGAGGGCTAGGTTTTTGCCATAGGACTTTTGTGCAAAAGTTTGAATTTCCTTCAATTGTTCTTCTGTAATTTCCTTATCTTTTGATAAAAAGAAGCGGACAATGGTATCTTCTGTGATGTAGATTTTCTGGTCCTGGTCCGTTTCGAGGAGATAGAGTCTTTTTTTCTTTTCAAGTTTGGTAATTTTCATGTCTGTCTTTCTAGCCAAAGGCTTCAAAGGCTGCGACGAGGCGTAATTTTTCTTGGTCGACTTGGTTTCTGCCATAATGGTCTAAGAAAATGTCGCCGTATGCTGCGTTGCCCAGATTGTAATGGAGAGACCAGATGACCCAGTAGATGTCGATATGCCTGTCAGACATACCAGCTAAGCCGACATCGATAAAGGAAGAAAATGTAGCATCTTCCTTTAGAATGATGTTTGGCAGGCAGGCATCTCCGTGGATAAGGGCATTTTCTGTGAGGAGATGGCCTTTTTCTTGGATGAGTTGATAGGCTTCCTTCCGACTGGTGATTCCAAACTGCGGCAAGAGAGCTTTTGGATAAAAATATCCTTTTTCGTAGTTTTCTTGAGCCACATTTCGATAGTGGGCAAGATGGTGATTGGTTGGGAAATCTGCTGGTCTGAGTTGGTGCAGTTCTCTGAGGGCTTTGGCCATAGCCTGGCAGATTTTTTCTGGTTCTTGGAGAAAGTGGGTGGCATCTAATCCATCAGCTGCTTTGGTGAGCAGGTAATCCTTATCAGTAGAAATGTACTGGATAAGAGGGACTCCCAGGTCTTCTTTGACGAACCATTTGATTCGTTGGGCTTCTTGATGTAAGCTTTCTTTGCCATCGATTTTCAAATAGTAACCCTGATCTAAATAGAGGACCTTTGCACCAGAATGCGATGAGGTATCGTAGGCCTTGCTATTTTCTAAAAAAAGGCGGAGGCTTTCTGGGTAATCTGCCAGTTGGATGGAAACTTCTTTCTTCATTCTTTCATTGTACCATATTGTAAAAATTTCTGGGAGAAGCGTGGTATAATGGGGGTATGAATCTAGAAGTAAAACAGAAAATACCGCTGAAAATTAAGCGGATGGGTATCAATGGCGAGGGGATTGGTTTTTATAAGAAGAGCTTAGTCTTTGTGCCAGGGGCTCTCAAGGGTGAGGATGTTTTTTGTCAGGTGACGGCTGTTAAGCGCAATTTTGCGGAGGCCAGGCTTTTGACCATCAATAAGAAGTCCAAGTTTCGGGTTACGCCCAAGTGTGCGATTTACGAGGCCTGTGGGGGTTGCCAGCTCATGCATTTGCGCTACGATCAGCAGCTGGATTTTAAGGTGGATTTGTTGCGGCAGGCCTTGAAAAAATACCAGCCGGCAGGTTATGAGGCCTATGAATTGCGGCCAACCCTTGGGATGGAGGAGCCGGAATATTACCGGGCCAAGCTGCAATTCCAAACGCGGAATGTTAAGGGGCAGGTTCAGGCTGGGCTCTACGCTCAGGGGAGTCATCGTTTGGTGGCCATCCAGGACTGTCTGGTCCAGGATCAGGTGACCCAGGCTGTTATCAACATGGTGGCTCAGTTGTTGACCAAGCACAAAATCCCCATTCATGACGAGCGCAAGCAGCAAGGGATTCGGACGGTCATGGTGCGGCGTTCTCGTAAGACAGGCCAGGTTCAGCTGATTTTTGTGACCTCCCGTCAGGTGAATTTGGGGAACTTGATTAAGGAATTGGTAGGGGTTTATCCTGATATTGTGACGGTGGCCCTTAATCATCATCGGAGCAAGTCCAGTGAGATTTATGGAGAGAAGACGGAAAACATCTGGGGTCAGGATAGTATCCGCGAATCCGTTCTTGGTTACGACTTCGACTTATCACCTCGGGCTTTTTACCAATTAAACCCTGAGCAAACGCAGGTCCTTTACGGGGAGGCTGTGAGGGCCTTGGATGTGGACGGAAGCGAGCACTTGATTGATGCCTATTGCGGGGTGGGGACCATTGGCTTTGCCTTTGCGGGCAAGGTGGCTTCGGTGCGGGGGATGGATATCATTCCGGAAGCGATCGAGGATGCTAGGAAAAATGCCAGTCGGCTGGGCCTTGACAATGCCTATTATGAGGTCGGTCAGGCAGAGGAGATTATTCCTAAATGGTATAGGGAAGGCTATCGGGCGGATGCTTTGGTGGTGGATCCGCCGCGGACTGGTTTGGATGATCAGCTTTTGGATACGATTGTGCGCTATCAGCCTGAGAAGATGGTCTATGTGTCCTGTAATGTCTCCACTCTGGCCAGGGATCTGGTTAAGCTGGCTCAGGTCTATGATATCGACTATATCCAGAGCGTCGATATGTTTCCACATACGGCTAGAACGGAGGCGGTTGTGAAATTGTCCAAACGAGATATCAATCATCATATTGATCTTGAAATCAATGAAGACGACCTCAAAGATATTTCTGTCAAGAAGGAAGCCACTTATTCAGAAATCAAAGATTACTGAAAAAATGGATAGATAAATGATTCCATTATTTTTGTAGAAAAGTGATTATTTAAGATTGGTCTGTTGATTTCTAAATTATCAATATCTTAAAATTTTGTGTTATGATTGCTCGAATAGCGAGCAACGGTGAGGCGCTCCGCTATTCCTCACCAAATAAATTAGACTCAATGATTTTCCTTAAAAAAATTTGAGAAGCAAGTAACAGAGGTTTTTGTTACTTTTTGTCAAAAAGTAACGTTTTTGTAGTTTTGACAACCCTACGGTTCATCAAAACTACAAACGCTCTGCCGAGGGCTATGGGTTGCACCCCCTTTTTGACCCTCACGGTTCAAAAAATTCACTGCTTTTTCGGCCCACAAAAGTGGCCTCGAAAAAATCGGCGCGAACTACGCACCGAAAAAATTGCTTCACGCAATTTTTGCTTGCCCATCTTTTGCTAACAAAATAATTTCAGCTGCGCTAAAATTATCAGCAAAAAATGGTCTTCGCCCGTCGCACGAATCAACGTGCGATTTGTCCGCGAACAGCGCAGACAAAAAAGAGAGAGCTTATAACTCCCTCCCATGCTTATTAACTAGGCTATTACTCTAGTTAATGTTTGCAATTAGACATATATTCATCATACGAGATTTCCAATGGCTCATAAATCGAAATAGTTTTAAGCTCAATCAACGGTCGTGGGACTGACCCCAAAAAAGTGAGAATTAAAAAAAACACCCTAGGGCTACCGTCTCCGGTATTCAACCGGAGACAGGTAGTCCAATTTTTGTTGGATTCTTTTTTCATTATAATATTTGATGTAATTTTCTACAATTTGAATTACAATATATTTCTTAAACTACACAATACAAAAATTGACATGCAATTATTAATTGGTGGATTTTAAGTTGACATCTACAAAGTTTAATGTTAGAATACATTCAAAAATATATTTGAATGAGGTGTTTTATGATTCAAAATGTTGTTACTTCAATAATCCTGTATTCTGGGACAGCCGTAGACTTACTTATTATCCTAATGTTATTTTTTGCCAAAAGAAAAAGCAAAAAAGACATCATTAACATCTATTTAGGGCAATTTCTAGGCTCTGTTAGTCTAATATTGCTAAGTTTGCTTTTTGCATTTGTCTTAGATTATATT
>NZ_JBHCHN010000021.1:0-66770 GCF_041802885.1 Streptococcus sp. | reverse complement strand
TAAACTGTTTTGACAAGGTCTTGATAGACTGGCCACTTTGACGTAGTTCATAGATTTTGATTTTATCTTCATAGCTCAATTTCATAAAAATAACACCCCAAAAGTTAGATTTTGTCTGTCTAACTTTTGGGGTGCGGTTCACCTCTAAGTCAGGCATTTTTGTCTCCCTCCATCCAAATCCCCTTGGCCAGATTGAAGACAGCCCAAGCCTTGGGCCAGCCAGCATAGAAGGCAACATGAGTGATGGCCGCGACGATTTCTGCCTGGCTAACCCCATGATTTTTGGCATTTTGCAGGTGGTGCTCCAAAGAAGCATCCGTGATTCCTTGAGCCATGAGAGCTGTCACAGTCAGGAGGCACCTGGTTTTCAAGTCAAGGTCTTGGTTGTTCCAGTTTTCACCGAAAAGAATGTCGTCATTGTAGTGGGCAAATTCTGGTGCAAAGTCCCCCAGTCGATCACGACCAGCAGTCTGTACGATTTTTTCTTGTTTTTCAGTCATATTTCTTTCTCCTATTTTCCTGGATGGGCCTGGGCATAGTCTTGATCAGACACTTCCTCCAGCCATTCCGCCTGACCAGCTGTTATCGCCACATGACTAAACCAGGAATCTGCTGTCGCCCCATGCCAATGTTTGACACCATCTGCAACGACGACCACATCGCCTTGGCGCAAGAGCTGGGCTGGTTTTCCAGCTTCCTGATAGAGCCCTTGTCCCCCTGTTACCAGCAGGATTTGGTAACCTCCAAGATGGCGGTGCCAGTTGTTGCGGCAGCCAGGCTCAAAGGTCACATTTCCCACCCCAAAATGCCCATCAGGTGCCTGAGCCAAGGCTTTCAGGTAGGATTGACCGGTAAAGAATTGAGCGTAAGCCTCATTTTTTTCGCCCAAAGGAAAGTTCCCCTTTTCCTTTAATTCCTCAAATCGTGCCATTGTTTCCTCCTTCTAAAAGTTCTAGTCAAAGAGTTCCTTTTCTCTCTGAGAAATCACCTCTTGATAATTGTCAATCTTATAGGCCAAGCGCTCACGCGCCGCCCTTAATTCCGCTAAACGGGCATCCAGCTTCTCCGCCTGCTCCTTCAAGATAGCCAGCCTGGCTTCTTCTGTCCCCTCCCCCTCTTCCAGGAGAGTGACATAGTCAATCAAGGCCTCGACGCTGACACCAGCCTTTCGAAAGCAACGGACAAATTCCAGAAGCCCAATCTCTCGCTCCGTAAAATCCCGGATTCCCGATTGATTCCGAGTTACTGGCGGAATCAAGCCAATCCGCTCATAGTAGCGAATGGTATCGGCCGATACCCCCGTCAAGTTACTGACCTTCTTAATATTCATGGCAAGACCTCCCTTCCATCATTTTCTCTATTATAAGCCTTGGAGTACACTTCAAGTCAAGCCAAAACAGCCTCTTACTCCTCTTCAGGCTGAAGTGGCCCGTAGAAAAAGCTAGCTGTTGCACCGCCATCGATGAGAAAGGTGGAGCCAGTGATAAATTGCCCCCGTTCACTCAGCAGCAAATCCGCCAAATGGGCAACCTCATCTGCCGTCCCCGGCCGGCCAGCGGGCGACTTGGCAAACATATTTTTATAAAAATCCCCGCGGGGTCCATTGAACTCATCCAGAGCCAAGGGTGTCACAATGATTCCAGGAGCAATGTCATTGATGCGAGCGCCCCGCTCTCCCCAGCGAACAGCCTCATACATGACCCGCTTCTCATTGGCCCGCTTGGCCAGCTGATAGGCATGAAGAGAATCCCGAATGACGCTCGGCTGTAAGAAATCTAACTTCAACAAATCCTCTGTCGGGCAGGTGGCCAGAAGCCTATCCTCTTGGGCCGTCAGGGCCGGCATCCGAAAGCCTGACTGACTGGAAATGGTCACTCCAGCTCCAGAGCTGTCGATGACCTTGCCAACTTCCTCCAAGAGCACCGCAGTCCCATACAGGTCCACCCTGAGGATGGTTTCAATGGAAGCCTGAGAAGGAGATACCCCAGCCCCATTGATCAGGTATTTGATGGGGCCAAATTTCTGCCCCCTTGCGATAAAGGCCTTGATTGATTCCCGAGAGGCCAGGTCCATCTCCACCGCCTCCACATCAAAACCTGCCTGGGCTAAGATTTGTGCCATTGCTTGCGCATTTTTTAAGGATTTATCCCCCAAAAGCACCTTCTTGCCAAAGGCCACCCGACGCGTAATGGCTAGGGAAATTTGCCCTGCCCCTATTACTAATACTACTTCTTTTGTCATGGACTTTCTCCTTTTTTTCTACTTGATGATTTGATTATAATTCCTTATAATAAAAATATCCAATACATATTTTAGATTATTTATAAAATATTTTTATAAGGAGCTTCCATGAATACCAAGCAGATGGACTACATTATCGAAACCGCCAAGACCCTCAACCTCAGTCGAGCGGCTGAAAATCTCTTCATTTCTCAACCGGCTCTATCTTACCAAATCAAGGTCATCGAGGAGGAAGTGGGTTTTGCCATTTTTGACCGAGTAGGAAAGAGCATTCGCCTGACACCTGCTGGCCAACAACTGGTCACTTCCCTCCAACGGATTTCAGTTGACCTCCAATTTGCCATCGAACAGGCCCAGAACATGGGGGAGATTTACACAGACTCCATCAAAATTGGCTTTGCCTCCCGCAGCGCCCTCTACTATTTGCCCCAAGCCATGAAGCTCTTTGAACAAATGCATCCTGATGTCCAGATTGTCCCCGAGATTCAGGCTCCAAATGATTCTCTAACAGCCTTTTTGCACAAGGAATTGGACCTCATTCTCCTCCCCAAGCAGGAAGCGCAGAAGTTAAGCAACGTGGTCATCCATCCCCTCTATATCAGCCAGATTTATCTGCTTTGCCAACAGACGGACCCCTTGGCCCAGCTGGACAGGGTGACCGCACAGGATTTGGCTGGCAGAACCCTCCTGGTTAATGGCGGTTCTTCCCAAACCCTGCGCCAGGTCCAGCAAAGGGTTCTCAGCACAGTGCCCATCCACTATTTCAATAGCCCCACCCATGATTTCACCCTGATACAGGTGGCCAGTGATAAGGCCATCTGTCTATCTCCAGGCTATCTCAACGACCACAGCGGGGTCTTTGCCTGGATTCCCTTTGACTGTCCCGAATCCTTTGACTTGGTCCTTGTCAGCCACCAAGACCAGCTCAACCCAGCCCTTGCCAACCTCATCGCCCTTCTCCAGGAACTCTATGACCAAAGTAAACTGAATTTATAGAAAAGAAGACCCCGAGGTCTTCTTTATGCTTATTCTCCCATCAGAGCACGAACTTTTTCATCCTTGATGGTGATACCCTCAGCTTCCAACTTAGCAATCACCTCGGCAAATTGTGGCAAATAGGCCTTGTGGGCCACAAAGAGCTCGTCCATGACCTGCTTGGCCGTTGCTCCTGATGGAATCAGGGGATTGATGGTAAAGGCTTGGAGGGCCAGGGCATAGTTGCCTGTCACTGCTGCTTCAATGGTCAGGAGTTCCATGGCTTTCATGACCTGCAACCAACCCCGCTCAGCAGTTGGAAGAGGGCCGAAGGCCACATTTCGGGCACCTTGGGCACCTAAGTAGGCTGTCACTTCAACTGCACAGTCCGCTGGTAAATCTGGAACTGCCCCATCATTGCGGGTGGAGACCACGATTTCTGTATTCTTATTGGCGTAGATGGAGGCGATGGTTTCACAGGCCGCATCCGAATAGTAGGCTCCGCCCCTTTCCTCCAACTGCTTTGGTTTATAGTTGAGGGCAGGGTCCTTGTAGAGCTCAAAGAGCTCTGCTTCCAGGGCCTTGACCTGCTCTGCCCTGGTTCCCACCGTTGCATACTCTTCCAAACCATGGGCCAGCATCTCTTCTGCCCGGTAATAATATTGGTGGTAACCGCATGGAATCATATTCATCTCATCCAGCTGCTCCCGATAGAAGGGCACGCCGTGGATATTTTTTGGCAGACCATTGTCCTCCTGATAGAGCTTGTCGATAACCAGTGGAGTCACATCATTGCCAGCCTTATCAGCTACCTTGTGCCAGTGGAAATGGTTGACACCCGCAAACTTATAAATCAAATCTTCAACCGGTCTGTCCAGCATGATGGCCTCAGTCATCTTAGCCATGACCGGTACATTGCACAGGCCGATAACCCGATCCCACTTCCCATAGCGGAGGACAGCTTCCGTCACCATGCCGCTTGGATTGGCAAAATTGATCAACCAGGCATTTGGACAGAGGCGTTTCATGTCCTCCACCACCTCCAGGATGACTGGAATGGTCCGAAAGGCCTTGAACATACCGCCAGCCCCATTGGTTTCCTGGCCTAAAAGCCCATAGGAAAAGGGAATCCGTTCATCCTTGACCCTAGCATTGAGTTGGCCGACACGAAACTGGGTGGTGACAAAATCCGCATCCCTCAAGGCTTCTTCCCGATTGAGAGTTGTATAAACCTTGACATCATAAGGAGAAGCATCCCACATCCGCTGAGCCATGGCACCGACAATTTCTTGTTTTTCCCGGCCAGCTTCCACATCTACCAGCCAGATTTCCTTGATGGGCAGCTCCTCATAACGCTTGATAAAGCCCTCCATCAATTCTGGTGTGTAGCTGGAACCACCACCGATGGTCGCAATTTTCAGTCCTTTTGTCATCAGAACACCTCACTTTTTGTTTTCTTGCCCCCATTCTAAACCATTTTGAAAACACTTACAAGAATCTCTAGCCAACTTCGGAGGAAAAGCAAAGAACATCAGAGGATAATACCAGGAATGCGGTTTATATCATTGGCGTCCCCCATTATCCGCTAGTATACTATTAAATAAGAATGCAAACAGGCCCCTGGCCTGTAAATCTAATAAAAAAGGAGAATCCTATGCTTCATAAAGACCTCAAACCCTTCCCAGATGACTTTTTCTGGGGTGCATCCTCATCAGCCTACCAAGTTGAGGGAGCTGCCTTGGAAGATGGCAAGGGGCCATCCTGCCAGGATGTCAAAGAGATTCCAGAAGGAACTTCAGATCTTTCAGTCTCTGTTGACCACTACCACCGCTACAAGGAAGACATCACCCTGATGGCTGAAATGGGCTTCAAATCCTACCGCTTCTCCATCTCCTGGTCTCGTATTTTGCCAGAAGGCACTGGAGCAGTCAACCCTCAAGGAATCGCCTTTTACAATAACCTGATTGACGAGTGCTTGAAATACGGCATCGAGCCCATCGTGACCATGTTCCACTTCGACATGCCAGCTGCTCTGGATGAGCGTGGCTCTTGGTCCAAACGGGAATCCATCGACTGGTTCGCAGAATTTGCCACTGTTCTTTTTGAAAACTTCGGCGACCGGGTCAAGTATTGGTTAACCATCAATGAACAAAACATGCTGACCCTGGTTGGTCCCATTATCGGTACCCTCCATGTTCCAGAAGGCACCACCAATCTGACCAAGGAAATTTACCAACAAAACCACCATCAGCTGGTTGCCCAAGCCAAGGCCATGCAGATTTGCCATCAAATGCTGCCGCAGGCCAAGATTGGCCCAGCTCCCAATATCGCCCTAGTCTATGCCGCTTCCTCTAAGCCAGAAGATGTGATTGCTTCGCAAAACTTTAACGCTATCCGCAACTGGCTCTATCTGGACGCAGCAGTTTACGGGGTTTACAACAACCTTGTCTGGTCCTACCTGGAAGAAAACGATGCTACTCCTCAGGTTACCGCCGAAGACTTAGCCATCATGAAGGCTGCTAAGCCAGACTTCCTTGGAATCAACTACTACAATACCGCGACCGTCGAAGCCTCTACTGAAGAGGATCAGGCCGGTGTGGTTGGAGACCAGCAGTCCCGCCAAACCTTCCCAGGTATCGCCAGAAGCGTTCCAAATCCCAACCTGGTCAAGACCGAATTTGGCTGGGAGATTGACCCTATCGGCTTCCGCGCAACGGTCAGAGAGATTTATAGCCGCTACCGCCTACCGATTCTCATCACGGAAAATGGCTTAGGAGCTTATGATACTCTAACAGAGGATAGCAAAGTCCACGACCCTTACCGCATAGACTACCTCCGCCACCACATCGAGCAAATCCATTTGGCCATCACAGATGGAGTGGAGATGATGGGCTACAATCCATGGTCTGCCATTGACCTCATTTCCACCCACGAGGGTATCAAGAAACGCTACGGCTTCATCTACGTTGACCGCGACGACTTTGACCTCAAGACCCTCAAACGCTACCGCAAGGATTCCTTCTACTGGTACAAGAAAGTCATTGCTAGCAATGGCCAAGACTTGTCCGACTAAAAGAAAAAAATGCTTGACCTAGGTCAGGCATTTTACTTTGGAAATGGATTTAGCGCAGGTCCTTAACCATCTGGCCAAGATCCGATTTGGTAATGATTCCAGCAATATCTGCTGGTCTTTGAATGGACAGGTCCTTTGACTGGCAGACCAGAACCAGCCTTACCTTGCTTCCTGTAAAATGATGAAGGGTCTCAAAGAGGCTGGTGTCCTTAGAAAGTCTGATGACCGTATCGCCATTTTCCTCAAAAGGCAAGATTTCAGAAATCCTGACCCCAGTCAAATCCAGACCGACAGACCTACCCTGCTCGCTCAAGGCCGCCAACCAACTGGCAATCCCATTGTTGGAAATCAGGCCAGCATAGCCCGCCTCATCAAAGACTGGAAACTGGTTAAAATGTTTTTCATGAATAGCCTTCAAAACTTCCGTCAGCTGGTCCTGAAGCTGGAAGGATAAAATCTTCTCCCGCTCCCCTTCTGCCAAAAAATCGCCCAGGGTCTTGGGATGTTGGTAGTCATGGGTCACTTTTTTTAGTACATCAATGATTTGCTGGGAGGGTGTCGCCACCACTGGCAAGGTCGTCCTAGTTTCGTGGGCCAGAATATTGCGGAGACGCCTAGCAATATCCAAGATTTCCCAATTGGCCTTGGTTGGATTATTTTCTACCGCATTCTTCTCCCGCTCCAACAAATCATAAATGGTCTCCGTCGTATCGTATTTGTTCTGCAGCGTCTGCTCCAAATCATTGAAGACCTTGAGAAACTCTTCCTGGGACATATGCACACACTTCCTAACTTATTTTTATATATTATAGCATAGAAAAGGGTGACTGGCTCAATTTTGAGAATGACCCTTGGAGTTGACCAAAACAGATCGAAAGTCAAAATCCAACGCCACAGACATCATGGAAAACTACTGATTTTATGCCCCAAAAATGCCCCAAAAACAACAAAAAAGCCTACTGCACAAGCTAGAAAGCTTGATGCAATAGGCTTTTTAAGTCGCTATTATTTTACAGCGTCTTTAAGAGCTTTACCAGCTTTGAATGCTGGAACTTTTGAAGCTGCGATAGTGATTTCTTTACCAGTTTGTGGGTTGCGACCTTTACGAGCTGCGCGTTCGCGAACTTCGAAGTTACCGAAACCGATCAACTGAACTTTCTCACCAGCTGCAAGGTAGTCAGCTACTGCTGCGAATACTGCGTCTACAGCTGCTGCTGAATCCTTTTTAGTCAATGAAGTTGCATCTGCAACTTTTGCAATCAAATCTTGTTTATTAGCCATTTTGCTAAATCCTCCAAAAATTTTCTGAGTTAATACTCACTCTATTATATTACCGAAAAAACTTGAATTGGTCAAGCTTTTTACATGCAAAACCTACTTTTTCCGGTAAATATCAAAGATAATCTGATCATTATAGAGGTCTATGGTATTAGCTTTTACATAAATGCCCAAATTATTGGTGATAGCGGTTGTCTGAATCAGAATACTGGATGCCTCAACATCCACAGAAATAAAGTCTGGTAACTTGTAATTTTTCTTGAGATAGGTCAAGATTTCAGCCCGTGGCAGGCCCAGAGTACCAGCTGAAACTTCTGAAACCGTCAGCAAGACACTGCCATCTTCCAATTTGCTGGGCTGAAAATAGATATAGAGGGGAATTTTTTGCCCCAAAAAAACATACTCACCTTCAAACAAGACCATTTGATTGCTGGCATAAAGTTTGTAGGTGAAATCCTTGGTTTGGTAATCTTTTAAATAGGTCGCTACTGTATCATTCAGCTGATCTCTTGTCGTCGTAAAGGTCCCAATTTTGGTTTCAGTCCCTTTTTTGACTGCAATCTGACTGGTATCTTCTCTGTAGGTGGTTACGCGACTCATTAAAACTAGACCCAAACCCAACACTGCTGCCAATAGTATGAGGAAAAGCCACTTCCAAATATTAGTTTTTCCACTTATCTTTTGTCTCACGAATTTTCTCCAATACTGCTCGTTTCATGATTTCATAACCCGTATTATTGGGATGAAAATTGTCTCCCTGAAAAAGGGCATCATTGATGATTTTGGTCGCCTCTCCCGATGTCTGCACAATTCCCTCCTGGCCATCAATTCCCTGATATAGAAGATCGTTGATAGGCACAAAATAAACCTTGTCAAATTTGGCAATGGTGTCCTGGGTTGTCTGATTCCAATTGTCTACAATCGTCTGCATATCCGTCATTTCAGGAAAATTCAAGTAGAAAGGATTGTAAATTCCCAAAACATAAATAGGTAGATCAGGATTGTCTTTTCTGGCCAATTCAATAATTTCTACGAGGCGCTTGCTATACGCCACAGAGGGTTTCTTGAAAGTTGATATTTTAAGACTGGTAATGTTGTCCAAAATGACTTTACGCAAGTCATTGCCCCCAACCGTCAGAGTCATCAAATCCGCCTTGGATAAAGCATCCGCAATCTCAGCCTGCTCTTTCATCCGCTTGAGGATTTGATTGCTGGTATTGCCTGCCACACCAAAATTTTTGACATCCACCTGATAGCCTTCTTCGTTGGTCAAACTTTGGGCGACCAAGGGAACAAAGCCCCCCTGATTGGTCGTGTCGCCAACCCCCTGGGTCAAGGAATCGCCCAAGGCTACATAGGAGAATTGCTGCACCTTTCTTGTCTGATAATCCGCCTTGGTCAAAACTGGCTGAGCAGAAGGCACAAGAACATGGAAGATGAACACAAAACCTAAAAGACTGGTAAAAAAGAAGACCAGTCCCTGTAATATTTTCCGACTATTCATAGCGCACCAAGATGGCCCAGGCATCCTCACCCGTATGGGTTTGGATGATAGAGCTGGTTTCTAGGACAGAAATAGGTGTAGGCACAAAAGGTTGCAAGCGCTCCTTCATTTCATGAGCATAGGCAGAAGAACCGGCATAGGAAATCCCGATTTCAGCCACTTGTTTTCCCTGCAAGCCAGCAACAAATTCATCCAGCCATTTTTTGAACGTCTTATTACCGCGACCCTTGGCTACTGGCTCTAGCTGGTGGTCTTTCATCGTCATGATGACACGGATATTGAGAAGAGAGCTCAGCAAGCCTGTTACACGGCCAATGCGTCCGCCCTTCACCAGATTTTCCAAGGTTGATACGCCAATATAAAGTTCTGTCTTTTCCTTGACCTTTTCGATTGCCACAAGGATTTCCTCCTTACTGGCTCCCGCCTTGGCTAAACGAGCCGCCTCAACAACCTGGAACTTGATAGCCTGGTCTGTGTAGCCAGAATCCACAACTGTCACGTCTGCGCCTGATAGGGTTGCACCCTGCCGGGCGGCTTCCACCGTTCCAGATAAGGCATGGGAAAGATGGATGGCAATAATCTGACTGCCATCACTAGCTAAATCAGAGAAAACTTCCGCAAAAAGACCGACTGGAGGCTGACTGGTTTTGGGCAAGGTCTTGCTGGTTCGCATCAATTCCAAAAACTGACCCTCTTTCAGGTCCAAATCAGAATAGACCACCCCATCGACCATACTGGTCAGAGGAACAATAGTGATACCCAGTTCCTGAGCCAGGTCCTGCTCCATGGTATTGCTGGAGTCTGTTACAATCTTCACTGTCATATAACTTCCTACTTTACAATTTCTGCTCTTATTATATCAAAAAAATGCCAAAATAGGGGCATTTTTCATTTACTTTATAGAGGCGACCTAGCGCTGACCATCCCATTCTGCAAAGAACTGGTCCAGATAGGCTTCTAAAAATGCATGCCTCCCCTTGGCCAGCTCCTGGGCTGTTTTGGTATTCATCAAGTCCTTTAAGAGAAGCAACTTTTCGTAGAAATGGGTAATAGCGGTGCCCTGATGAGACCGATATTGATCCAGGGTCATGTTCTGACGGACCGCCACCTCTGGGTCATGAATAATCCGCTGATGATGACCCGAATAGGCCATGGTTCTAGCCACACCAATGGCCCCCATGGCATCCAGCCGATCGGCATCTTGGACGATTTGCCCCTCCAAGCTTAAGACCAGATGGTTCTGATTTCCTCCCTTGTAGGAAATAGACTGAATAATGGTCAGCACCTGATCAGTCTGGTTTGCAGCGACTCCCACTCTGGTCAATAGGTCCCTGACCTCTGCCAAGGCCAGCCCTTCATCAGCCACCAACTTATCATCCACCAAATCATGGACCAGGGCGGCCAACTGACAGATAAAGGAGTCTCCCCCTTCAGCTAGGGCCAGCTTTTCTGCCAGCTTTCGGACTCGGACGATATGCCACCAGTCATGCCCACTTCCCTCACCTGATAACTTTCGCTCCACATAAGTGGCTACTTCTTGCAGGATTTTTTCCTCTTTCATCTCTTTCCTCTTTCAAAAAAAGTAAGCTGGCGCTTACTTTGAAACTAATTGTCTGGCCTGGGTTCTGGCTGCTTCTGTCACCACATCACCCGCCAGCATCTTGGCGATTTCTTCCACCCTTTCCTCAAAGGTCAAAAGACGGACCTGGGAAACCGTGGACGCTTCATCAGAAATTTTCTCAATATAGAACTGATGGTCCGCAATGGCAATAACCTGTGGCAGGTGAGAAATAGCCAAGACCTGGCCAAACTGGCCAATCTTGTAAATTTTCTGGGCGATGGCCTGGGCCACCCGGCCCGACACGCCCGTATCCACCTCGTCAAAGACAATGCTGGTCTTGCCTTCTTTGCGGGCAAAGGCTGATTTGATGGCCAGCATGAGCCGGGATAATTCCCCACCAGAAGCCACTTTAACCAGGGGCTTGAAGTCCTCACCTGGGTTGGTTGAAATGTAAAATTCTATCTGCTCATTGCCTTGACGGCCAAATTTGCCCTTGGAAAAGTCCACACGGAAGCGAGCCTTTTCCATATAGAGGTCCTGCAACTCTTGATGAATCTGGTTTTCCAGGACTTGAGCCAATTCCCGTCTGGCCTGGCTGAGCTCCCCTGCTTTTGCAATCAGGTCTGCCTCCAAAACCTTGAGCTGGCCTTCTAGGTCTTGACCTGTCAGGTTGGAGCCTGTCAGCAGCTGGTATTCTTGGCTGATTTTGGCAAAATATTCCAAGACATCATCGACTTGGCCGCCGTATTTTCTGCTTATGGAATAGATCAAGTCCAGACGGTTTTCCACCTGCAGGAGGCGGTTGCCATCAAAGTCCAAGTCCTCCAAGATATCCGCCAAACGCTTGCTGATGTCCTCGATGACATAGTAGGATTCGGTCAGTTGCTGGGAGATTTCCTTGTAATCCTTATCGTATTCTTCCACCGACTGCATGTCGTTCATGGCCGAACGAAGGTTGGAGAGGCTGGAGAAATCCTCGTTTTCCAGCATCGCATAGGCATTGGTCAAGGTATCCGCAATCTGCTTGTGGTTGAGCAGGCGGTCTCTCTCCTGCAAGAGAGCTACATCCTCACCTGCCTGCAAGTCTGCTGCCTCTATCTCTGCAATCTGGTATTCCAGCATCTCGATTCTGGCCTTGTGCTCCAGTTCATTTTTTTGCTTGTCCAAGACCTGTTTGCGCAGGGTCCGATAGGCTTCAAAAACCTGCTGGTAGCTAGCTTTCAGCTCCTGAAAATCCGCCTGACCAAAGCTATCCAGAAGGCCGATATGGTGGCTGGACCGCATCAATTCTTCTTGATCATGCTGACCATGGATGTCTACCAGATAGGGAGCCATTTCCTTTAGAACGGACAGATTGACCAGTTGACCATTGACACGGCTGACTGAGCGGCCATTGGCCAGGATTTCCCGGCGAATAATTAGCTCATCTGACACCGCAATCCCTTGCTGGGTCAAGATGTCTTCCAATTCCGCATTTTTTTCCAGCGAAAAGAGGCCTTCAATCTCAGCCTTGGGGCTGCCATGGCGGATGACATCTGTCGTGGCCCGGCTACCTAGCATGAGATTCATGGCATCAATGATGATGGACTTCCCGGCACCCGTTTCCCCGGTTAGGACAGTCATGCCCTTGTCAAAGGTCAGGGAAACCTCCTGGATAATGGCGAAATTTTTAATGGAAATTTCTAGTAACATGCTTTACCAAACCCTTATTGTTTGCTCAATTTGCGGAAGAGCCATCTCTTCCTTGACGATGATGAGGATGCTGTCGTCATCCGTGATAATGCTGAAAATATGGTCCTTGAAGCGCTCCAAAATCTGGCGTTTGACCACAGCTGTGCTGCCCGGTACCAGATTGAGATGGAGCATCTTATCCATTGAGTCAATGCTGAGGACATTTTTATTTTGGACCTTGGAGCTGCCTGTCTTTGGCAGGCCATAAATGTAGCCCTTGCCCACTGGCACCTTGACAATCCCCAACTCCTTGATATCGCGGGAGACGGTAGCCTGGGTCGCGTGGACACCAACTTCGCTCAATTTTTCTACCATTTCTTCTTGGGTGTCGATGGGATAGCGAACCACCAAGTCCTTAATCAGATTCAAGCGTTCTTTTTTATTCATCTTTTGTAAATTCTCCATGTGCTCTGGCCACGACTTCCCCCAGCGAATCTTTTAGGAGATTTTGTGGCGCTTGTGATTTTTCTAAATAAGCTAAAAATTCGATATTGCCATGGCCACCCTGGATAGGAGAAAAATCCAGTCCCCTAACTGTAAATCCGTATTCCATGGCAAAAGAAACAACATCTTTCAAAACTTTTTCATGAACACCCCTGTCTCGGACGATGCCATTTTTTCCGATAGCCTCTCGGCCGGCTTCAAATTGGGGCTTAATCAAGGCCGCGACCTGCCCACCGTCAGCCAGAACCTTGTTGAGGGCTGGCAGGATGAGCCGCAGAGAAATAAAACTGACATCGATGGAGGCAAAGCTAGGCAGACCTTCTGTAAAGTCATCCTTCTCAGCATAGCGGAAATTGTACTGTTCCATGGAGCGGACCCGCTCATCCTGGCGCAATTTCCAGACCAGCTGATTGGTCCCTACATCAACAGCGTAAACCAGGGCTGCACCATTTTGCAGCATGACATCCGTAAAGCCACCGGTCGAGGCCCCGATGTCAATGGTGGTCAAACCCTCCACCGAGATAGCAAAGACCTGCAAGGCCTTCTCCAGCTTCAGACCGCCCCGGCTGACATACTTGAGTTTTTCTCCCTTGAGTTTGAGTTCAGTAGCCTCATCGATTTTTTCACCTGGCTTGTCAAAGCGCTCACCATTAAGAACCGAAACCACCAAGCCAGCCATGACACCTCGCTTGGCCTGCTCACGGGTCTCAAAGAGGCCCTGTTTGTAGGCCAAAACATCCACTCTTTCCTTAGACATTCAGTCGCAACCTTTCTAGCATTTCCAGGATCTTTTCAGGGTCAAAACCAACTTGCTGCTGCAAATCTTTGAAGATAGCTTGGGCTTGATCGAGGGATTCCTTTAGAATCTCATAAGATTTTTCCAGACCGAGCAGACTTGGATAGGTTGACTTCTCAGACAGAATGTCCTTCTTAGGTGTCTTACCAATCTCTTCAAAGCTGGCTGTCAGATCCAAGATGTCATCACGCACCTGAAAGGCATGACCGACCAGGCTGCCGGCCTCAAAGAGCTGATGGCGAACTTCCAAGCTTTGCTGAGCAATGATGCCCGCTGCTTCAAAGGGAAAGGCCAAGAGCCGGCCTGTTTTATTGGCGTGAATAGCCGAAAGTTGGTCCAAGTTCAAGTCCTGCCCCTCTCCCTTCATGTCCAAGACCTGGCCACCAACCATGCCAAAGGTGCCAGAAGCAGCCGATAAGGCCTGGATTAGGTTCACAAGGACAGGAGCTGGTAAGTCTGCCTCTGCCAAGAGGCCAAAGGGGTCTAAGAAGAGACTATCCCCAGCCAAGATGGCCGTGGCCTCATCAAATTTCTTGTGGCTGGTCAAGCGCCCCCTACGGTAATCATCATCATCCATGGCCGGCAAGTCATCATGAATGAGACTGCCCGTATGAATCATCTCCAAGGCTGCTGCCACATCAAAATGGGCCTCCGTCAAGTCCAGACCAAAGCCTTCTAAGAGTTCTAGGAGGATGAGAGGGCGAATCCGTTTCCCTCCCGCATCTACCGAATAAAGGATGGCTTCGATCAGCTCCTCAGAAACGGCCTCTTGCCCGTAAAAGCGGCGGATAGCCGCATCAATTCCCTGTAACTTGTCCATCAGGCATCCATCTCTGTTTCTGTCCCATCAGCCTGCATGACCTTAACCAGGGTTTCTTCTGCTTCCTTCAAGGTTTTCTGCAAGCTCTTTGATAACTTCATCCCCTTTTGGAACTCAGACAGAGCCTCTTCTAGGGCCACATCCCCCTGCTCCAACTTGGTCACCACTGCTTCCAATTCCGCTAAATTTTCTTCAAATGTTTTCGTCTCTTTGGACATCTTTTACCTCCACATGAACTTGACCGTCCCGCATCCGGATGGTCATGGCTTCCTTCTCATCAATTTTGGACACACTGTCAACGACATGCCCCCCTTGCTCCACCATGGCATAACCACGCGCCACGATTCGGCTGGTATCCAGCATGGTCAAGGCCTCCATTAGCTTGTCTGCCTTGGCCACCTTCTGGTCATAGCTATTGGCCATGTTGCTCCTTAAGAGGCGCTCCTGCTGCTGGATTTTCTCTTTCAGGCTGGTCAAACGCCCCTGCAGGTCCAAGGACCGCAGGCGCTGGCTTAGGATTCTCTCTGCGTTCAGATTCTCCCTGTATGTTTGGCGCATAGCTGACTGCAAATGAGTCATTAGTCCATCCAATTTTTGCAGATAGCCATCATAGAGCCGCTCAGGCTGCCGAAAGATGACCGATTTGCTAGACTTTTCCAAACGCTCCTGCCTCTGCTTGATAGCTCTGAGGGCTGCCTGATAGGCCCTGTTTTCCCGCTCCCCAATCCAGGCCAGGATATCCGCCTTGGTCACTGGTGTTGCGAGCTCCGCCGCTGCTGTCGGGGTTGCAGCCCGCCTATCCGCCACAAAATCAGCCAAGGTAGTGTCCGTTTCATGGCCCACACTGGAAATGATGGGAATCCGAGATTCAAAGATGGCCCGCACCACGATTTCCTCATTGAAGGCCCAGAGGTCTTCAATGGAGCCACCGCCACGACCGACAATGAGAACATCCAAGTCATCCCGCTGATTCGCAGCCTGGATATTGGCTGCCACCTCCTGGGCCGCTCCATCTCCCTGTACCTTGGTGGGATAGAGGACAATTTCAACACCGGGAAACCGCCGGGAAACGGTGGTGATAATATCCTTGATAACCGCTCCACTTGGACTGGTGATGACTCCGATTTTTTGGACAAACTGAGGCAGGACCTGTTTCCACTCCGGGTTAAAAAGGCCTTCCTGGGCCAGGGCCTTTTTCAACTGCTCGAAGCGAATGGCCAATGCCCCGACCCCATCTGGCTGAGCTTTTTCAATGACGATGGAATAGGAACCGCTGGGCTCATAGAGCTGGACTCGGCCGATGACATTGATTTTCATGCCTTCCTCCAGCTCAAAACCTAGATTTTTGTAAACACCGCCCCAGATGGTAGCCTGGATGACCGCCTTTTCATCCTTGAGGGAAAAGTATTGATGGGTCGGCCGCCGCCTGAAGTTGGACACCTCACCTGTCAGGTAAACCCGCTCCAGATAAGGATCTCGGTCAAATTTTAACTTTAAATACTTGGTCAACTGGGAGACCGATAAATATTCTGTCATAAAACCCTTTTCTTCGCTGTATATCTATACAATTATACCATTTTTTGCATAAAAAAGGGTAGCGGAAAGCTAGGAAGCATCAAACTTTTCCACACAAAAACAGCAGCCATTGCTGACTGCCGCTTTTGTGGAGATTATGAAAAATATTTAGGATTGAGTATAGTATAACCTAAAACTTCTCCCTATTCATCGGTCCTAGGACTGATTTTGTCTATTCTTCCAGATAAGAAATAATTTATACACTCCAATGAGTATGAGGACGCAGGCATTGAAATAGAGAACAACAAATAAATCTTTGACAAAGAGCCAGATGATCCGAGGCGGACTGCCAACCAAGAGCGGGAGACAGAGCAGACCTACTGGAAGAAGAAAATGGCGCAGAATATCCAGAATATAGGTTTTCATCCCTTTCTCTTTTTGCTTCCATTTTCCAATGGTGATGAAAGAATAAATACTGATGATGGTCAATAGCAGATATAGGGCATCAATGGCCAGATGGAGAAGGAGATAGTGATTTGGCAGATCTTTTCGAGGCTCACCAAGCAAGGGATCGACGATTGTATCCAGTACATTATTGGTCACCAAGTAGTCGTTCATATTGACCAACACTACCACGCCAATCTCTTTTTCAGGGAGGATAAACATTTTGGAAGTATAATTCTCCACCAAACCTGCATGCACAAGAAGGGGCTGGTCCAATCTTTTTTCGGTATAGCCCCAGCCCAGACCATATCGAAGACCCTCATCATCAACTGGCACCGTATCATAAAACATCTGCTGGACACTCTCTTTGCTGATTATGGCGTCTCCATCTCTCAGATACATCTGCAGATATCTACCCATATCCGATATGCTGGCTGAGAGGTAACCCGCAGGAACACTTCCCCAGCTCCCTCTGTCGATGGGACCTGGATAATCCGCTGGACCTGAAATGGGCAAGCCAAAGTAATTGCGGTAACCTGCTATTAAGCCTTTTTCGATACTGGCTTGCAGGGAGGCTGAAGATTGGCTCATCTTCAGTGGCTGAAAAATATGTTTTGTCACATAGGACTCATAAGATTCTCCACTCACTGCTTCAATGATTAACCCCAGCAAACCATAATTGGCATTGGCATAGAGGTGCTGTCCATAAGAGTCTGTTATTTCCAAGTGACCAAAGGTCTGATAGGTCCCAAGGCCACTAGTATGATGGAGAAGGTCACGCACAGTCACTTTCTCATCTTGACCATCCTTTACAAACCATTTGGAAGCATCGATATAGGTTGAAATCGGAGCAGTCAAGTCAATTTTTCCTTTTTCTACCAGTTGCATGATGGCAAGTGCGGTGAAGGACTTGCTCATCGAACCGATGATAAAAGGACTATCAGGACTGACATTTTCTCCATAGGTTTCTTGAAATACTACTTGATTCTTGTCCACCACTATCACCGCCATAGCAGGAATCCGGTAAGCCTCCACATCCTGAGCTATTTGTTGACTAATAGCCCGATAGTCTATGTCTTCTGCAGCAAAGACGGTGCTGCTAATCAATAGAAAACTAGCCAGACAGACCACCAGAAAAGAGCTGAATATTTTTTTGAACTGTTTTTTCATCCTATCATCTCCTTTTTTCTTTCAGTATAGCACTTTGATAAGAAAAAAACTGGTTTAAACCAAAAACAGCAGCCATTGCTGACTGCTGCTTTTGTGGAGATTATGAAAAATATTTAGGATTGAATACAGTATAACCCGAAATTTCTCCCTTTTCATCGGTCCTAGGACTGATTTAGGAGGTTTTTTTGATTAAGGAGACGATCTCATCATAATTCAGGCGTTTCATGCTGAGGATGGCATCATTCACTTCCTTCATTTGATCCTTGGATAGCTCCTCATAGGCCGTCATGAGCGGACGGGGAACAATCTGCCAGGAAAGCCCAAATTGGTCCTTGACCCAGCCACATTGCTCGGCCTTTGGCTCATGGGAAAGAAGATCATAGAGTCTTGATGTTTCTTCCTGACTGTCCGTATAGACCATAAGTGAGAAGGCTTCGTTGATGTAGGCCACTCCACCATAGCCATGATCCATGACCACCAGTTTCTGATCACCAAGGAGCAGTTCCCCGTAATTGAGCTGGGCTGCTGGCACCTGCTTCTCCCCTTCCTGATAATAACTGAGCTGGCCTTGCTGGCTTTCTGGGAAGATGGTTAGGGCTTCATCTAAGAAGGGTTTGGCCAAGCCAACCTGCTCTTCTGAGAAGAGAAGGCAAATGTCCAAATGAACTGACTTGTCTAGCTGGGGTACTAGGAGAAATTGCCAGGAGAGACCAAAGCGGTCTTCAAACCAAACATAATAGGGATTGAAGGGATACTCTCCCAGTGGCATGAGGATGCGGCCACCTTCAGAGAGAAGCTGAAAGACACGGTCTAATTCGGCCTTATCCCGAAAATGAACCATTAACGAGGCCGATTCGTTGAGTTTGAAGTAAGGGCCCGCGCTGATAGCAGCCAGAGTCAGATTGGCTAGTTGAAATTGAATCAAAACAGCATCACCAGAAGGCGTATCTGTCAATTGGTGGGTCCAGTCAATCCGACTGTCAGGAATTAGGCTGGTGTAGAGTTGGGCAGCCTCCAAGGCCTGCGTGTCAAACCAAAGATGGGGGATGATTGTTTGCATAGGTACTCCTTCATAAGATCCTTTTTTCAAGTATAGCATATTCTGATAAAAATCTTCATTTCATCAACTTCCAAACAACAAAAACAGCAGCCATGATTGACTGCTGTTTTTGTGGAGATTATGAAAAATATTTAGGATTGAGTATAGTATAACTTGAAAAGCAGGAACCTGCATCGGTCCTAGGGCTGATTTTTCTATCTTCCTCTAAAAAGGGCAAAGACTTCGAGAATCTTGGCAGCAATAGCTGATTTGTAGTCACCAATCAGCTTGACTTGTTCGTCCGCAAATTCTGTCAAGACTGAAACATCTCCAACCTGAACTGCATAAAGAGATTCCTTGAAGAGTTCAATATCATTGCGGTCATTGCCAAAGACGACCACATCATTGCCCACATGTTCGACCAAAGTACTGGCTTTATGAGTTTTTGCTGGATTGAGATAGATACATTTCTCCCCTTCATCATAGAAGACTTCTAGGCTCTTTTCATTGGCAAATTGGGCCAGAGTTTCCTCGACCAAATTTTCATGGTTGCCCATATAAATCACCATTTTAATCGGATTTTTGATATCTTCAAGTGATAAGTATTTAGCTTTTTGCAACGGATCAACTCTGGAAATAAAGGGCATTTTTTCAAGAATTTGGCCAGAATAATCAAAATGATCATCGACTATGAAGGGTAAATTATAGGTTTGACACCAGTCCACCAGAATCTGATAGGCCCGCTCATCAATCGAGCGCTCAAAAATCAGCTGCCCATTTTCATAAACCAAGCCTCCATTGAGACCAACCACTAGTTTCTGGCTGAGTTCTGGGCCCAAGGTTCCAAGGCAATCACGATAGGAACGAGTTGTGGCAAAGGCAAGATCATGACCATATTTAGGGGCACTGAGTAAGACCTGCATGATTTCATCATCAATGGTCCTGCGGTCAAAACACAGGGTCCCATCCAAATCAAAAACAAATTTCATAGGAATTCCTCCTCTACCGAGAACTTCGCAGGGCCGCCTCATAGGTCTGTTCCATCAGCATGGTAATGGTCATTGGTCCCACACCGCCTGGAACGGGCGTAATCAAGCTGGCCACAGGGACAACTTCATCAAATTTCACATCACCAATCAACTTGCCATTTTCATCCCGGTTCATGCCGACATCAATGACAACTGCACCTTCCTTGACAAAATCCTTGGTGACAAAATGACCTCGACCGATGGCCACCACCAAGATATCCGCTTGGCGGGCCAATTCAGCCAGATTTTTGGTCCGGGAATGGGCGATGGTCACTGTCGCATGAGCATCCATGAGCAGTTGAGCCATGGGTTTGCCAACAATATTGGAACGCCCAATGACCACCGCATTTTTACCAGTCAAATCCACCTGGTACTCTTTGAACATTTCCATAATCCCAGCTGGCGTGGACGGAACCATGACCGCATGACCAGACCAGAGTTTCCCCATATTGGTCGGATGGAAGCCATCCACATCCTTTTCCGGTGAAATGGCAAAGAGCACCTTTTCTTCATCGATATGGGCTGGAAGTGGCAGCTGGACTAAAATCCCGTGCCAGTCTGCATCCTGATTGTATTTCTCAATCAAGGCCAAAAGCTCTTCTTCCGTTGTGGTTTCTGCTAAACGGACAACCTGACTCTTGAAACCGGCTGCCAGAGCAGACCTCTCCTTATTGCGGACATAGACCTGACTAGCAGGATCTTCTCCCACTAGAATCACCACCAAACCAGGAACGATTCCTTTTTCTTCTTTCAACTGAGCGGTCTTTTCAGCCAACTTCCCCTGCATCTTGGCCGCAAGTACCTTCCCATCAATCAATGCCATAACATACTCCTTCATCTTTTTCTTTATTATACTAAAAATCGGGGTAAATTCCCAACAATCTAATCAGAAGAAAAGAGAATGTACGGAATCGAAGAAAATTTTCTGGAATTTTTCGTGAAAATATAGAAAAATAAGCAAAATTCTTTACAAGAAAACCTCATCCATTTCAGGCGCTTCAGACAGTTTTTTCATCCATTTGGGTATAGCTTTTGAGATGGCTGAGGGCAGGACGACGTAGGCTTCCTGGGCCAGTTCATCTGCAATAGCTGAGTGGAGATAGGTGGCTGCGGCTACACTGGCAAAGAAGTCAGTTGGAAACTGGGCCACGAAGGCTGCAATCATACCAGCCAAAGTGTCTCCCATGCCGCCTGTGGCCTGATAGGGTCCCCCAACATCCAGGTAGCCAATCTGATGACCCTGATATATCTTGCTTGCATGGGATTTGGCAACGAGAACAGTTTGGTCAGGAAAGCAACGCAAAGCCTCTTGGGTATTGTCCTCATTCTGCTCTGAAATAGGCAGGCCTGATAAACGCTCCCATTCCTTCTGATGAGGGGTCAAGACGAGTCGCTGGGTCTGCCAGTGAACAGAATTTTCCTGGGCTAGGAGGTTCAGGGCCGAACCATCGATGATTAAGCTCTGATGGACCTGGACTCCTGTCAGGACCAAATCCAGAATCTTTCCAGCCAGGACCGACTCCCCTAAGCCTGGCCCAATTAAGAGGACATCCGCCAGCTCGATTTGCTGTTTCAAGAGACTAAAATCATAGACATCAAAGGCCATGGCTTCTGGCAGCTGGCTGTGAAGGGCTGAAATATTATCCTTCTCTGTAGCGACCGTTACCAGTCCTGCACCAGCATGGACACTGGCCAAAGCGGAGAGGATAATGGCCCCATTATAAGGATAAGAGCCGCCAATCAAGAGAACTTTACCAAAGCTTCCCTTGTGAGATACTCTGGGCCGTGGTCTAATCACCATTTTTGCAAGTCTACCATCTATCCGCATTCTTTCTCCCCTTTTCCACTTCTTCTGTTTCTATTATAGCACTTCTGGAGAGCGCATAAAACCCTCCAAACCAGGTTTGAAGGGCTTCTTTCTAGTTTTTACTCCTGTCCAGGCTTTTTCATTTCATCCTTGATGGGACAGGAACAAGCACAGTCTCCACAGGAACCCTTTCCTTTGACAAAGGATTTGAGTCCAAAAAAGACAGCGGCAGCAATGCCTAGAGCTAAGATGATAGTCGCAATCATAGTCTCCCTCCTTCTTTCAAGATGGGCAAATTGTCTAAGCCAATCACTTCATCTTCCACAGTCCTCGGTTTTCGCAAGACAAAGTAGAGCAGAAGTCCAAGTAGCAAACTCGCTGCCAAGGTCCAAACTGTCACAGCCTTTCCATAGAAAAGGACCAGCCCAAACTGATAGATTAAGAAACAAACCACATAGGCCAGACCTGTCTGGAACCCAATGGCTCCCAAGGTCCATTTGAGGTCATTCATTTCTCTTTTGATAGCGCCGATGGCCGCAAAACAGGGGGCACAAAGCAGATTAAAGGCCAAGAAAGAATAGGCTGACAGCAGGGAATAATCCGCCTGTAAGAGACTTCCTAACCCTTCACTGCTAGAATCATGGTAAAGGATTCCAAAGGTAGCCACAACGGTTTCCTTGGCTGCTAATCCAGTCACCGCAGCCACCGTCGCCTTCCAATTTCCAAAGCCAAGAGGAGCAAAAATCCAGGCCATTGACTGCCCCAAAGTAGCCAAGATACTGGCCTCAGTCTCCACTGCCCTGAGCTGCAAGTCATAAGAAGAGAGGAACCAGATGATAACCATTAAGCTAAAGATGACTGTTCCAGCCCGTTTGAGGAAACTCAGAGCCTTTCCAGTAGCATAATGGACCACTGTCAGCATCTTAGGCCAATGGTAGGCAGGAAGCTCCATGATAAAAGGACTGGCAGCACCACCCAGAAAGCGGGTCTTTTTCAGGGCAATCCCTGAGAGGATAATCGCTGCCAGCCCCAGAAAATAGGCCGACGGGGCAACCAAGGGGTTCCCAGGGAAGAAAACCCCTGCAATCAGGGCAATGATTTCCAGCTTGGCCGAACAAGGCATGAAGGTCGCCGTCATAATGGTAATCTTTCGGTCTCTTTCATTTTCAATGGTGCGGCTGGCCATAATGGCTGGAACCCCGCAACCCGTCGCAATCAGCATGGGAATAAAAGACTTTCCAGACAGGCCAAAGCGCCTGAAAATCCTGTCCATGACAAAGGCAATGCGGCTCATATAGCCCGTATCTTCCAAAATTCCCAGGCAAATGAAGAGCACAAAGATCTGGGGCAGAAAGCCCAGGACAGCCCCAAGACCCGCTACAATCCCATCCAGAATCAAAGACTTCATCCAATCCGCTACCTGGAGATAATCCAGGGCCGTCTCCACCCAGCTAGGAATCCATTCCCCAAAGAGGACATCATTGACCCAGTCCGTCCAGACGGTTCCCACTGTCTGAATAGACAGGAAGTAGACCAGGTACATGACCAAGGCAAAAATCGGTAGGGCCAAAAAGCGGTTGGTCACCACCATATCAATCCGATCAGACAGATTAAACTTGAAACCAGCATCCTCCGATTGGGCCATTTTGACGACTTTTTCGATAAAGGCATAGCGCTGGTTGATAACGATGGACTCGGAATCCTCCGTAAAAATCTCCTCTGTGATCTGGATAATGTCTTCCACTTCAGACCTCTGGAAGGGAGATAAATCCAGCTCCTCTTTGATCAGGCTGTCCCTCTCAAATAACTTGATGGCATAAAATCGTGCTGCGGTTTGAGGGACGGAATTTCCCAGGACCTCGATAATCTGTGCAATAGCTGCCTCAAAGCGATCATCGTACTGGGGAAAGCTAGGCTCCTCCACACTTCTGCGTGTCCTCTTTGCAGCCTTTTTCACCGCCTCATCTACCCCCTGATTTTTTAGGGCAGAAATGGACAGAACAGGCACTCCCAGCCAATAGGATAACTTATCCACCTGAATGCTTTTCCCCTGACTGGCCAAAACATCCGTCATGTTCAAGGCCAAGGTAACCGGAATTCCTGTTTCAATCAACTGGGTGGTCAGATAGAGATTTCGCTCCAAATTTGTCGCATCAACCACATTCAAAATACTATCCGCATGGTGGCTCAAGAGATAGTCCCTAGCCACCTTCTCCTCTGGACTGTATGGTGACATAGAATAAATCCCTGGCAAATCCTGCACATTAACCTGAGCCAGTTTGCGAACCTTGCCACTCTTTCTCTCAACCGTCACCCCTGGCCAGTTCCCCACCCGCTGGCTGGTACCTGTCAAGAGATTAAAAAGGGTGGTTTTTCCACTATTTGGATTTCCAATTAAAGCAATTTCTGTCTCCATGTCCTCTATTCCTCTCCCTCTTTTTCTGCAGGGATGACACTAATCATCTGAGCTTCGGATTTCCTCAAGGTCAGCTCATATCCCCTTAAACTAATTTCAATAGGGTCACCGAGTGGGGCCACCTTGCGCAGGTAGATCTTGGTATGGCGGGTCAAACCCATATCCATCAGGCGTCGCTTGGCTTCCTTAGCCGCATAAATCCCCTCTACATAGGCAAACTCTCCCACCTTCAAGCTTGATAATGGGATGGAGGTTTCCTGGCCACCTGCCTCGATTACATCGATTTGCTGCAAGATGGAGCGGTCAAAGGCTAAACGCGTGGATTTTACCATCACAATCCCGCCAGTTGCTGTTTTTGAAATAAATTTTAAGTTGACTCCAGGTTTCAAGCCCAGATTGGATAAATGCCTCTGGCTTTCCTCCGGCAAATCAATGCTAAGGATCTGATAGATCGACTCCAAGGGAGCATCCAACAATCTCATGATAGCAGCCTTTCTTTTTAATGTTTCTCTTGTTTTCAGACAATTCTAGTATAGCATATCCCCTCCACCAGGTCCAATCCTATCCGAAAATGTGGACATAAAAAAAGACGGACCAAAGTCCATCTTTTCCCTTATAGAACCTTACTCAAGAAATCCTTGGTCCGGTCTTCTTTGGTTGCTTCAAAAACTTGTTCAGGTGAACCCTGCTCCACAATGACACCGCCATCCATGAAGATGACCCGGTCTGCTACCTCACGGGCAAAGCCCATTTCGTGGGTTACAATGACCATGGTCATACCAGACTTGGCCAAATCCTGCATAACGGCTAGAACTTCCCCAACCATCTCAGGATCCAGAGCCGAAGTTGGCTCATCAAAGAGGAGAACATCTGGGTCCATTGCCAAGCCACGGGCAATGGCAATCCGCTGCTGCTGTCCACCTGATAAGCTCTGAGGATAGGCATCTGCCTTATCAGGCAGGCCTACCTTGACCAACAAATCCCGCGCCTTGTCTTCAGCTTCAGCCTTTGATTGGCCCTTGGTTTTGATGGGAGATAGGGTAATATTGTCTAAAACAGACATATTGGGGAAGAGATTGAATTGCTGGAAGACCATGCCCATCTTTTCCCGCATCTTGAAGATGTCATTTTTCTTATCAGTAATGTCCACTCCTTCAAAGGTCACCACACCCATGGTTGGTTCCTCCAGAAGGTTCATGGTCCGCAGGAAGGTGGATTTACCAGACCCTGACGGACCGATAATCACCACAACTTCTCCCTGCTCAATTTCTAGGTCAATACCCTTTAAAACCTCATTGTCCCCAAAATACTTGTGTAAATTCTTAATGGAAATAATCGCCTCAGACACCCGTCTTTCCTCCCTTGTTCAATTTTTTCTCATAGGCTTGAATGGCAAGTGTCAAGACACTGGTCATCAAGAGATAGTAGGCAGCCGCAAATAAGAGAGGCTCCAAAGTAATGTAGGTAGTAGAGGAAACAGTTGTCGCCCCATTCCACAGCTCCATCACACCGATTGTAGACAAGAGAGAGCTATCCTTGACAATCGTCACAAACTCATTCCCCAGGGCCGGTAAAATATTCTTGATAGCTTGTGGCATAACGACATAGCGCATGGCTTCTCTCGGCCGAATCCCTAGAGAATAGGCTGCTTCCAGCTGCCCTTTTGGAACCGCATTGATCCCAGCTCGGACGGTCTCGCTGACATAAGCGCCCGAGTTCATCCCGATAATAATAATTCCCGGAATCAAACGAGTCATGTCCACTGTCAAAATCCCGATTCGGAAAGTCGGTGCTACAATGTGCATCATGGCAAAGGCGATCATGATTTGCACCACCATCGGCGTACCCCGGAAAATCCAGACATAAATTTTAGCCAACCAGACCAAGGGGCGAAACTTACTGCGCTGTGCAAAAGCAATCAAGACACCCAGAATACTGCCAAGAATCACCACACAAAGGGCCACTATGAGGGTTACGACAGCCCCGTAATTAAAGTAAGGCCAATACTTGGGCAAGAAAGAAAAATTCATTTGTTTACTCCGTTTTTATCATTTAAAGTGATATTGTACCACAATTTGAATAATCATACAAGAACAATGGAAGTTTTATACAAAACAAAAAAGACACTAATGTGTCTCTTTCATCCTAGTACAACAATTCGTAGATTTCCATCGCAATCAGGTCAATACTGTCAAAAGTGTAGGTTTCCCGAGCAGCGACATCACGCAAAGTAAATACAGAACCGTTTTCTTCATCATGATTGTATGCAACTTCTGCTACCACAACACCATCACGTTCGAAATTACGTTTAAGAGTACCGCCGTCAGTTGCCATAGCTTCCAAACGGTTGATTATTCTCACCAAATGTGATTCCATGTTCCTTCTCCTATTCGTTTTATAGGTTTATTTTACCATATTTTACCTAATATGTCTTCCATAAAAGCTAGGTTTCCAGATTCATCAGTATATTTTTACAAAAAATCCCTCCAAATCGGGTCAGATTCTTGCATTTTTCCGGAATATTGGTATAATGAACATATATCTGACCTTTTCTGACCATTGAAAGGTACTTTATAGAAAGAGGTATTGCCATGCTTTGTCAAAACTGTAAAATCAACGATGCAACCATTCATCTCTATACAAATCTCAATGGAAAACAACAGCAAGTGGATCTCTGCCACAACTGCTATCAAATCATGAAAACTGATCCTAATAACGCCATTTTGAAGGGCCTAGGCGATTTGGGAAATCCCAATGACATGGACCCTTTCAGCGAATTTTTCAATAACATTGGGGGCTATCCTGGCAAAACACCTGCTGGACGCCAGCCCGATCAAACACCACCTACCCAGGCTGGGCGCAATGGCGGAGGAGGCTTCCAACAGCCGCCACAACAGCCTCAACAAGCCAACGGTTTGCTAGAAGAATTTGGTATCAATATCACAGAAATTGCCCGCCAAGGCAACATTGACCCTGTCATCGGCCGCGATGAAGAAATCACTCGAGTCATCGAAATCCTCAACCGACGGACCAAAAACAACCCTGTCCTGATTGGGGAACCTGGGGTTGGTAAAACAGCCGTTGTAGAAGGTCTGGCGCAAAAGATTGTCGACGGAACGGTTCCTCAAAAACTCCAAGGTAAAGAAGTCATCCGCCTGGATGTTGTCAGCCTAGTACAAGGAACAGGTATTCGCGGTCAATTTGAAGAACGCATGCAAAAACTGATGGAGGAAATCCGCAACCGCAAGGAAGTCATCCTCTTTATCGATGAAATCCATGAAATCGTTGGTGCTGGCGCAGCTGGCGATGGCAATATGGATGCTGGAAATATCCTCAAGCCAGCCCTGGCCAGAGGTGAACTCCAGATGGTTGGCGCTACCACTCTCAACGAATACCGCATCATTGAGAAAGATGCAGCACTTGAACGGCGCATGCAGCCTGTCCGAGTGGATGAGCCTTCAGTGGAAGAAACCATTACCATCCTCAAAGGCATTCAGAACAAGTACCAAGACTACCACCATGTCCGCTATACAGATGCAGCCATCGAAGCTGCTGCCGTCCTCTCTAATCGCTACATCCAAGACCGATTCCTACCAGACAAGGCCATTGACCTGTTGGATGAATCCGGCTCTAAGATGAATTTAACCCTCAACTTCATCGATCCAAAAGAGCTTGATCAACGATTGGTAGATGCTGAAAACCGCAAGGCTCAGGCTACCCGTGATGAAGACTACGAAAAAGCAGCCTACTACCGTGATCAGATTGCCAAGTATAAGGAAATGCAAAAGACCAGTCTCAATGAAGAAGATATTCCCCTCATCACTGAGAAAGAAATCGAGGCCATCATCGAGCAAAAAACCAATATTCCTGTAGGCGAGCTCAAAGAAAAAGAGCAGTCTCAGCTCATCAACCTGGCTGATGACCTCAAGGCCCATGTCATTGGTCAAGACGAGGCCGTAGATAAGATTGCCAAGGCCATCCGCCGTAACCGTGTCGGACTGGGTGCCCCAAATCGCCCTATCGGCAGCTTCCTCTTTGTCGGACCAACTGGGGTCGGTAAGACCGAACTCTCCAAACAATTAGCCATCGAGCTCTTTGGCTCAGCCGATAGCATGATTCGCTTTGATATGTCCGAGTACATGGAAAAACACAGCGTGGCCAAGCTAGTCGGCGCCCCTCCAGGCTACGTCGGCTATGAAGAGGCTGGACAGTTAACTGAAAAAGTCCGCCGCAATCCATACTCCCTCATCCTCCTAGATGAGGTTGAAAAAGCCCATCCTGATGTCATGCACATGTTCTTGCAGGTCCTGGATGATGGCCGCCTAACAGATGGACAAGGCCGTACTGTCAGCTTCAAAGATGCCATCATCATCATGACTTCCAACGCTGGCACCGGCAAAACTGAAGCCTCTGTTGGCTTTGGAGCAGCCATGGAAGGACGGACCCAGTCAGTCCTTGGCCAACTTGGCGACTTCTTCAGCCCTGAATTTATGAACCGTTTTGACGGTATTATCGAATTTAAGGCTTTAGATAAGAGTCATCTCCTCAAGATTGTGGACCTCATGTTGGACGATGTCAATGCACGACTCTCCAGCAACGGCATCCACATCCATGTGACTGACAAGGTCAAGGAAAAATTGGTGGACCTAGGCTACGATCCAAAGATGGGTGCTCGCCCACTACGTCGTATTATCCAAGATCAAATCGAAGATGCCATCACCGATTATTATTTGGAACATCCGAGCGACAAAGAGCTCCGAGCAGTTATGACCTCAAACGGTCGAATTATCGTCAAATCCGCGCACAAGGAAAAGGGCGAAACATCACATTAAATCCTAAAACTGACTTTTAAGCTAGTTTTAAGATTTATGGGGTAGAATTTTCATATTATTTTTAGTATAATAGGACTAATCAATAAAGAAGGTCGTGCTTATGACAATTCCAGTTTTCGGAGAAAAGGTTGAGGGAGAAGACTATCAGGCCCGATACGGAGTCTATGCTGTCATTCCTAATCCTGAACAAACAGAAATCATCCTCGTCCAAGCTCCCAATGGAGCCTGGTTTTTACCAGGTGGTGAAATTGAGGCAGGTGAAAATCATCTGGCAGCCCTAGAGCGAGAACTCCTTGAAGAATTAGGTTTTACAGCCACCATTGGTCAGTACTATGGACAGGCAGATGAATATTTCTATTCCCGCCACCGAGATACCCACTACTACAATCCTGCCTATCTTTACGAAGTCACCAGCTACACAGAAATTGGACAACCCTTGGAAGATTTCAACAACCTTGCCTGGTTCCCTGTTGATCACGCTATTGAAAAACTCAAACGAGGCAGTCACAAATGGGGCATTGAGCAATGGAAAAATAGAAAAAATGTGTAAAAAGCTAGAAAAATCAACATAAGCGTGCTATAATAAATCCAAATAAGAGGAGGTCTAGCATGAAATTAATCAATACGACCAACAGCCACCTAAATCTCGTCCAAAGCCAATTAGAGAATACCGATGCTATTTTAGTGGAGACTTATTCAGCTGGAAATACCGATGTGATTTTCACCCAGGCTCCACTTCACTATGAACTGTTGATTACCAACAAATACAGAGCTGTTTTACCAAGAGAGATTGAAGGTATCCGAGATTTTTTCCTCAAACGCAAAATAGATACAAATTCTATCAATCCTGAAAAAATCCAAACCATCCACACCGAACGCTTGATTGAAATGTCAATTCCAATAGAGCAATAAAGTAATAAGTAAGAGTAAGCCGTGGCTTGCTCTTTTTTTGCAATTTATCTTTAAAAAACCGACCTGGTTTCCAGGTCGGTTACTGTTTTTGAAATTCAAAGCCCCTTATTTTGCATTGCTTTCGAAGCCTTCAGCAACAGCTGCTGCAAAGTTTGCTTCAAGGATATCTGCACAGTGGTCGCAGACAAAGGCATGGTATGGACGGTCTTTGACGGTCTCATCAATGCGGCGGCAACGCTCACAAACCTGACCACTAGCATGTTCCACTACAAAGGCAACTCCATCCAAGACAAGGGCATGGGCAGGAGCAGCTTCTTCTGTGATGGTCAGTTGAGACACAATCAAGAGCTGGGCAAGGTCACTGTCAAGACTAGCCAGGAGAGCTGAAACAGGCTCAGATACGTAGATGGTCAAGTGAGCCTCCAAAGACTTCCCAATGATTTTCTCATTGCGGGCTTCTTCCAGGGCTTTTTGAGCCTTGGTACGAAGGGCCATAAACTCCTCCCACTGCTCCAGAATCGCATCTTGGTCAGGGAAAACTTTAGCCTCAGGTAGGTCAGCAAGTTGGACAAAATCTTCCGCCTCACATTCGAGATAGGACCAGATTTCCTCAGCAGTGTGGGGGATAATTGGTGTCAAGAGTTTGGTAATCTTGACCAGGATATCGTAGAAGACTGTCTGCATCTGACGGCGGGCCAGGGCATTTTCAGCCTCGATATACACCACATCCTTGGCAAAGTCCAGATAAAAGGCTGACAAATCAACAGTGATAAAGTTGACAACGGCCTTATAGATACCTAAGAAATCATAGTTGTCATAGGCATCCCGGATGGTTTTGACCAAACTATTGAACTTGATGGTCATATACTTGTCTACTGGACGCAGGTCTGCGTATGCCACTGCATGGACTTCAGGGTTGAAATCAGATGTATTGGCAATCAAGAAACGCAGGGTATTGCGGATTTTGCGGTAGGTTTCAGATACCTGTCCCAGGATATCCATTGAAACCCGGACATCGTTATCAGTATCCACTGAAGCAACCCAAAGGCGCAGGATTTCAGCACCGTATTGCTTGGCCACATCATTTGGCGAAATGATATTGCCCTTGGATTTGGACATTTTTTCACCCTTGCCATCCAAGACAAAGCCTTGAGACAGAACAGCCTTGTAAGGGGCATGGCCATTGACTGCAACAGAAGTAATCAGCGATGAGTTAAACCATCCGCGGTACTGGTCTGATCCTTCCAGGTACAAATCAGCTGGATAGGCCAAATTCTCACGGGCATTCATGACCCCATTCCAAGAAGAACCTGAGTCAAACCAAACATCCATGATGTCCGTTTCTTTTTCAAAGAGGCCATTTGGCGAACCTGGATGGCTGAAACCTGCTGGCAAAAGGTCTTTGGCATCACGTTCCCACCAGATGATGGAACCTTCTTTTTCAAAGAGATTGGCCACATGGTCCGTCACTTCCTTAGTCATAATGGCTGTGCCATCCTCTGCATAGAAGATTGGCAGAGGAACACCCCAGATACGCTGACGGGAGATAACCCAGTCACCACGATCTCGAATCATATTGTAGAGGCGGGTATGGCCCCATGATGGGTAGAACTTGGTATTGTCAATCTCATCCAGGATTTCCTGACGGAATTTGGAAACGGAGGCAAACCATTGGGGAACAGCCCGCCAGATGATTGGCTTCTTGGTCCGCCAGTCAAATGGGTAGGAGTGATTGATGACTTCCTTGGCCAACAACAAGTCACCCAATTTTTCAAGAACAGTTGGCAGGACCTTGTCATAGAATTGTCCTTCAAAATCAGGACCAGCTGCCTCATTCATGAAACCGCGACTGTCCACTGTCACTGCTACTTCCAGATTGTACTGGATACCGACATTGTAGTCATCCTCACCAAAACCTGGGGCTGTATGGACAATCCCTGTACCAGATTCAGTCGTGACATGGTCACCCAGGATGACCAACTCATCCACATGGCTATCCCAAGGGTGCTCGGTCACAATATGCTCCAAATCAGCCCCTTTATACTTGGCAACAATCTCAAAACTTTCCCAACCAAACTTAGGAGCTAGGGTATCCAGTAGGGCTTCAGCAAAAATGTATTTGCGGTCAGAGCCAGGAACCTGTACCGCCACATAATCCATCTCCGCACCAACGGTCAAACCACGAGAAGCAGTGATGGTGAAGGGGGTTGTGGTCCAGACGACGATATAGCTGTCTGTGTCTAGGACTCCCTTGCCATCCTTAACCTTGTTGGCATAGTAGAGAGAAGTGGAGTCAATATCATGGTATTCGATTTCAGCCTCAGCGAGGGCTGATTCAGAAGACCAGGACCAGTAAACTGGCTTGGCACCACGGTAGATATAGCCCTTGTCTGCCATGGCTCCAAAGACACGGATTTGAGCTGCTTCAAACTCAGGATAGAGGGTCACATAAGGATTTTCCCAGTCACCTGAAACGCCTAGACGCTTGAAATCCTCACGCTGCTTATCCACCTGAGAAAGGGCATAATCCCGGCACATCTTCAGATAGGTAGCCCGGTCCAATTCCTTGCGCTTGACCCCTTGTTTGGCCAAAACCTGTTCAATAGGCAGACCATGGGTATCCCAACCTGGGACATATGGGGCACGGAAACCTGACATAGACTTCGAACGGACAATGATGTCCTTAGAAATCTTGTTGAGGGCGTGGCCTACATGGATATTTCCATTGGCATAGGGAGGGCCATCATGGAGATGGAAGGCAGGCTTGCCAGCATTTAGTTCCTGACGTCTAGCATAGAGGTCTGCTTCATCCCATTCCTTCTGCCACTGAGGTTCCTTGTTTGGAAGGCCAGCACGCATTGGAAAGGCTGTTTTTCCTAAATTGAGGGTTTCTTTGAGTTTCATTTTTTCTCCTAACTATTTTACATCTAAGGTCATCACGATTTCATTTCCTGATGGCCCACTACTCTTAAATTCTAAACTGTCCAAGATACCGCGCATCCGATGATTGCCCATGACATAAGCCACTCGTAGGCGGTGACATTCTGGGTCAGCTTGCGCTATTTGAATCACCAATCTCATCGCTTCCTTGCCATAGCCCCGATTTTGATAATTCTGATCAATCATCAAACGCCAGACATAATACTCCTTCTTGTCCCTATCCTTGGTCAAAAGAAGAAAACCAACCACTGTCTCCCCACTGATAATGGCATGGGGGAAGACTTGATGTTTCTCCCGCAGGAGCCAGGCCTGGGCTAGAGAATAAACATTAGAAGCGACGCGGCGCTTATCTTGTTCTGCAAGAGACAGCTCGATGACTTGATCAAAAGTTGTCTCATCAACCATTTTTAATTTAATCATAATACATAAAAAAACTTCCGCCAGAAAGGACGAAAGTTCGTGGTACCACCTTAATTTAGACAGAGTTTCCCCTGTCCCTCTGCGGCTCGTAACGAGAGCCATACGTTTTCCCCTACTATATTTCAGGAAAAAACCAGCAAAACGATAGCCAAAGATTGAGGAATTGCAGGTCTTCCACCGTCACCTACTCGCTAAAAATATCATATCTAAAGCATTTTTTGCTCTTGGGTTTTTATTCTGTTTCTTGATATTCATCACCTTCGTGATGGGAAGAAGAGTCCATCTGGGAAGTGTGCCGCTGCAATTCTTCCAACTCTTCCGGAGTCAACTGGCGGGTGATTTCTAAATCTTCTTCCGATGTCTCAGCAGGAGCTTCCTCTAAGACTTTTTCCAAGACCTCACGGAAGGCTTCATCAGAAGTCTGCAGATAAGTAGCAGTTGGACGAAGAATATCTTCCCATTCGGAAGAATTGATTAGAGACAATTGGCTTTCCACCGTTGATTTTAGACGTTGATGGAAGAGTCGAGTCTTATTTTTCAACTCCTCTGTCTCCACAACAATACTCTTAGCATTGTCAGTTGCAGACCGAAGAATGGCATTGGCCTTTTCCTTCGCTTCATTGAGAAGATTTTGTGCATCGTACTCAGCCTGTTTCAAGATGTTGTGGGCCTGGTCTTCAGAGGCATGTTTAACCTTTTCAGCCGTATCTTGGGCTAAGATAACAGACTGGCTCAGGGATTCCTTCATTTCGTCAAAGACAGAGAGACGATCCTTGAGGGATTTAATCTCTGTTTCCTGAGCATGATTTTTGTGAACCAAGTCCTCATAATCACGAGTGACGATATCCAAGAAATCATCCACTTCCTCTGCGTTATAGCCTCTAAATTTAGTGCTAAAGGTCTTGTCTTTTAATTCTAATGCTGTAAGTGCCATAATGTCTCCTACTTCTTTATAATTTCGATCTCTAATTTTAACTTGCCTTGCTTAGAGAAACCTAAAAATTCTTTCAATTTCAATCTTCCAAAACCCCTCACGCTGATTAAATGGCCTATATCCAAGGTTTTGCCAGCTTGCTTGACCTCTTTGTAGTTGACCTTTACTTGTCCCGATTCTATGAGCTTAAGGGCATGAGAGCGTGAAAGTTTAAATCCGATAGCTATCAACTTATCCAACCGCAGACTAGACACGAGCACTTGATAGCTCTTATAATCTTGATTGGCCCCTATGGGAAGCTGAGATAAGGTATAATCCTTCCAAGTGACAGGAACACGAGATATTTTAGAGACCGTACTTTTGGCTAAGTCTCCAAATTTTCTATCCAATATCACAAAAAGCTGCTCATCACCTACCAGAATGTCTCCTATGAATTCCCTTCTGATTCCCAGTTGGTTCAACAGTGTCCCCAAAACTTGCGCATGGCTCAACTGATGAAATTTCCTTGGATAGCAAATTTCAAGAGCCATGATGTCAAAATCCTCTTCATTCAAAAGGTAGTAGTCTGGTGCAACAATGACTCTGATGAATTCTGTTGCTATAATTTGTCGACTCGAAAATAGCTTTAAATGAAAATATCCTGCAAGAGATTGGAGAATCTCCTCCTCTCTGGGATTGAGAAAGGAAGTCAAATGATAAGAATAGGTCTCTTCAACCTGTTGGCAAATATCCATCATTTTTTCAACAAAACCCCTCTCATCAGGAGCAAAATGTTGAAAAATTCCTTCTGTTCTCTTCATCTTATCATTCCTTTAGAGGAAGAATAGTAGTCGGACAAGAATCCTAGAAATGACATTTAAAATTATCCAAATGACAAACACTGTCCAATCTAGGCCGAAGAATTGAAGGTTAAGTTTTCGAAAAGGGGTGATGACAGGCCGAACCAAGGAAACAATCAGTCTACCTAAGGCCGTGTCATAAAGGCTTGGAATCCAAGTGAGAACAACATAGGCCAGTAGGACATAAGAATAAATCTCAATAGCTCTCAAGAGGATAATAATGATCATCTGCATACTAATTACCGTCTCATATCATAGTCAAAATGCGACTCTGATGGAGCAGAACTAGCTGAACGCAACTCTTCAATCTTAACTGTCACATTAACTGGGGTCAGAAGCCACATGGTATTGGAAACCTTCTTCAAGTTTCCAGCCAATACAGAGCGGGCGCCGTCCAAGTAATCTAGACAACGGCGAGCCTGGGTTTCAGACATATACTGGAAGTCAATCAAGACACTGGCATTTCCCAAGAGAAGATTGACGATTTCAGGAGCCTCTTCATATCTCTTAGGAAACTTGATGTCAATGGTTGTTTTCTTTGCTTCCGACTCCGACTGCAGTTCTTGCTGGCGCTCATTCAAACGTTGAAGATTGGTCTGCTCAACGGGTGCCTGCGAACGACTGGGAGTTCTTCTCATTTCAACTACATCATTGCGTTCTGCTGGAGTAGGAGCTGGGGCAACGCGCATTTTTGGGGTATCATTTTCCATGCGGTAGGCTCCTCCTCTCTCTTCTCCATCAGCTGAATCGTCAATTTCGAAGTAACTAAATAAACTTTTAAATGTGTCTTTCAGTGCCACTTTATGTTCCTCACTTAAAAAATGCTGTTCCAATACGGACAAAAGTCGAACCATTTGCGATAGCTTCTTTAAAATCACCGCTCATTCCCATACTCAATTCTGTGAAAGGCATGTTGGCAATTCCAAGCTGTTGCAATTCCTTTTGTAAAGCATGTGTTTTTGAAAAAATATCCTTGAGTTGGTCCGCATCAGCTCCAAAAGGGGCCATGGTCATGAGACCAACCAATTCAATTTTATCGTAATTTTTGATAGTTTCGATTGCTTGATGAATGTCCTCTACCATAAATCCATGCTTGCTCTCTTCTTTGGAAACATTCACCTGAAGAAAACATTTGATGGGCTTATTGGCTCTTTTTTGAATCTCAGCAGCCAATTTGACAGAATCAAGGGCATGGAAATAATCCAGATAGTTGATGATATCCTTGACCTTGCGTCTCTGAAGGCTCCCGATAAGATGCCAGGTCAGTTTTAGATTCGCCAAGGCCTCGTATTTCTCTAGAAATTTATCTACTCGATTTTCACCGATATGTTCAATTCCTGTTTTTAGGAGGTCTTTAGCAATAGAGCTGTCAACATACTTTGTGACAGCTATTATCTTTACTGAATTTTGTGGTCGATGGGCTTCTTCTGTTGCATTGGCAACAGCTTGAAAGACCTCATCTTTATTCTTTTGAAAGTTCATTTTAACGATTTCTAAAGAATGGCGGAGTATCTAATTCATCTTCATCATCTTCGATAGTGAATTTTTCAACAGATACTGCTGATTGTGCTTCTGCATCATGGGTGCGAAGAATATTTTCACGACGGAGATCCCACTCACCAAATGCAGATGATTTTGGAGCTTCTGCTTGAGGAGCATTACCTGCTACTGGAGTTGGCCCATCAAAGCGTGTTGGACGAGTTAGGGCATTTGAAACTTCACGTTTACGTGGAGAACTTTCAACACCATCTTGACGGACACCTGTTGCAACAACTGTTACGCGAATTTCATCTTTCATGGTCTCATCAATTGAAGTACCCAACCAGATGTTAACACCCTGACCAGCTGCTTGGTGAACAATTTCAGATGCTTCTTCAGCTTCTGTCAAGGTCATGTCATAGCCACCGGTTACGTTGACGATGACATCCTCTGCACCATCAATTGTTGTTTCAAGGAGAGGTGAGTAAATCGCCTTGCGGGCTGCTTCAAGAACACGTTCCTCACCAGTACCGATACCGATACCCATGAGAGCATTCCCTTTGTTCTCCATGACAGATTTCACATCCGCAAAGTCCAAGTTAATGAGACCTGGGTTTGTAATCAGATCTGTAATCCCTTGAACACCTTGGCGGAGGACATTGTCTGCCTCACTCAAAGCTTCAATCAACGGAGTCTTCTTATCAACGATTTCAAGCAAGTTATTGTTTGAAATAATCAAGAGAGTATCAACTTGTTCGCGAAGGCCATCAATTCCTTCAATCGCAAAGTTGCCTCGTTTGTTTCCTTCGAAACCAAATGGACGAGTGACAACAGCGACAGTCAGAGCGCCGAGTCCTTTTGCAATACGAGCGATAACAGGTGCGGCACCAGTACCAGAACCACCACCCATACCAGCTGTAATGAAGACCATATCAGCACCTGTAAGGACATTTGTCAAAGCTTCTTCGCTCTCCTCAGCAGCCTTGCGACCAACTTCAGGATTACCACCAGCACCCAGACCACGAGTCAACTTAGGACCCAGTTGAATAACTGTTTCAGCTTTTGAGCTGCTAAGAGCTTGGACATCAGTGTTTGCAGCGATAAATTCAACACCTGCTACACCTTCTTCAATCATGCGGTTAATAGCGTTACCGCCACCGCCACCGACACCAATAACCTTAATGACAGCACCTTGTGTCGCTGCTGTTTCGAATGAAAATGTCATACTTTTAATCACCTTTTCTTAATTTACTCAAACATGCTTCCGAAGAACCCGCGGAGACGATCTCCAATGTTAGATTTTGGTTCTTCCGCTTCTGAATTGTTCGCGTAGGCAGGAGCATCGGCTTGAACTTCCTCTTCAGAGTATGGCTCAGCAGCTACTGGTTTTGGAACAATTGGTGAAGCACTTGGTCGTTTGGAAGCTACTGGAATGTCAATTGGTTTTTGACGAAGATCTGCTTCTCCGTTGACCGCTGCTTGGGAGATTTTTTCAACATCATCCAAACCACCAACATACTCAACAAGAGCAATCACATGGGCGAAGGATGGGTTGCGAATACCGATTTGGTTTGGAATATATAATTTAGTATTGACGCCCAAGATTTCTTGCGCCAATTCTGTAATACCTGGTAAAATGGCGCCACCACCAACGAGGACAACTCCACCTGGCAACTCAAGGGCACGAGTACGCTCCAAATCTTGTTTCACACGAGTGAAAATTTGACGAAGGCGGGCCGCAATGACCTCAGATAAGTAACGCTCTGTCACTTCAACTGGATTACTCTCTCCAATCACTTCAACTGTGAATTTCTCTTTTTCAGTCGCTTGTTGCGGATAAGCAATGCCATAGTTGAACTTCAAGTTTTCCGCTATGCTTTGAGATGTTGTCAAGACTTTAGAAATATCTTTGGTAATGTAGTCGCCACCTTCTTGGTAGATATTGGTGTACTGCAACTCTTGTCCGCGCATCACGGCAACTGTTGTTTGACCACCACCGAGATCAATAACGGTCGCACCAAACTCTTTTTCCCCTTCATTGAGGATTGAGCGTGTCAGGGCCAGCGGAGAAATCACAATGTTCTCCACCTGAACACCTGCACGTTCAACTGTCTTACGAAGGTTGTGCAAGATTGTCCGTGGACCAGTGTAAAGCAAACCGCGCATTTCCAAGCGAATCCCCATCATACCACGTGGGTCCTTGATTCCTTGGAAGCCATCCACTACAAATTCTTCTGGAACAAAGGAAATCACTTCACGCTCTGGTGTCATGCTCTTTGTCAGAGCTGATTTTACAACATTCTCTACATCCACATCGGTGATTTCCTGTGAATTGGTGGTCACTGGAATCATACCTTGAGTTGGCTCAATTTGAAGTAGGTTAGCTGGCAAGCCAACATTGACCTTATCAATCCGAATTCCTGCCTTTTCTTCTGCCTGTGCAAGAGCCGTTTTGATTGCATTTGCTGCTACGTCAATATTTACAATAATACCGTCCTTGACACCAGCACTTTTGACATTACTGACACCAATGACATTCATCTGTCCATCAATATATTCTGCGACCAAGACCTTAATAGTGCTGGTTCCAATATCTAATCCCGTAAAAAAGCCATTTCTAGCCATTCTATCAGTCCTCTCTTACTTCCGAGTTTTTATATGATTCTCCTATTTAGGAAAAATAGAATTATTCATCCTCCATTATAACACACAATCTTTTAAAATGGGGAGAATAACCGCTTTTTTTCCATAATTTTTAAACTTTTTTTAGATATTTTTCCCAGTTATGGACTGGCATAGCTAAAAATTCCGACTTCCATATCAACAATACTGGCTACCTGTAGTTGAGGTGCAATTTTTTCGTAGTATGGTAACTTGTAATCAATATCCGAAAGAGGCACTAAAACCTTGTGTCCACTGAACATGGTTAGGGTCAAGAGATCATTGGTTACCTTGCTAGGAGTCAACTGGATATCTTGAATATCTGCCAAGATGGATGGATTCACATTTGCCAACTGCAACACTAGTTTTTTAATCAGTTCGCGGTCTGTCAGGTGGATGGTTGTATAAACAGGGGGAAGTTGGTCCTGTGATGTTTCCGTTTCAGATACTGCACCGCTCGAGAGCACGGAAAAGTATTTTTCACCTTGTTTGACAAAGCCAATTTGATTGTATTCTTGAATGGAAATCGTAAAGGTATTAGGAAAGCTAAAACCGATGGCTACATCCTTGACCCAGGGACTCGACTGTTTGATATTGTTTTCATGACCCGAACGATTGATTAGAGTGGACAAAACATAATCTTCTTGCCGAATCAGGCTAGCCTTTACAATTTTTGTGGACTCTACATGATCGTTGCCTTTGATGATGAGTTGTTTCAACTTCCCGAATGGGGTGATAAAATACAGACAGATAATCGCAATAGAAAGGGCAAGGGCGATAATGGGAGTCGCTTTCCAGATTAGTTCCTGAGGGATTTTCACTTTGCGATTGTCATTGTCTGAGTCACTTGGACTTTTCTCCTGGGATAAGATTAGTGGATCTATCTCCAGTTGCTCTTTTTTCTTGAAAAGGGTTGGTTTTTTCTGGCTTGACTTTTTCTTCGTTTGATCCTGTTCTGATTGGGATTTCTCTCCCTCTTTTTGGCTCGCCAAATAAGCCTCATGTCGTTCTTGCCATTTTTGCAAAAACTCACTGGGCTCGTTAGCTTCTTCCTCCTGCTTTTCTTGTGTTTCTTCTTCTAGGTTTTCTTCACTTTCAGACTCAGGGGCTGCTTTTTCTTCAAGAGTCTCTGCCACAGGCTCCCTACTTTCAGAATCCTCTTCAGAAGAGTTCTTGTCAGCTGGAACCATTTCTTCTGGTGCAGAAGATGGACTCGTTTCTGAGTCTGTCGCTTCATGTATATCTTTTTCAGTCATGACGCTCCTTTCCATCTACATCTGCCCTTAGAAGAGTATAAAAACTCTCCACTGATTGGATTTCCTGCGTATGGGACATCTTATCCTTATACACAACTTCTTGTGCAAATACATCTTGAATTGCCTTTAAGAGATTGTCCAAACTGAGTTGGCTTTCCTCCAACTGCTTGGCATAGCCTTTTCCCTCAAAATAACGGGCATTTTCAAGCTGATCTCCTCGACTGGCTTGTTTGCCCAATGGAATAATGAGGTGCAGTTTTTGTAAGGCTAGCAATTCAAAGAGAGTATTGGAGCCACCGCGTGTCACCACCAAATCTGATGCTTCTAGCAACGGTTGGTACAAATTTGTCACATAATCTACACGGTAAATATTTTTGCTCAGTTTATTGAGAGAGGAATCCCCTGTCAAATTGATGATGTTGAATCGTTTGGTCAGTGCCTCTTCATGTTGGCTGATAAAATCATTAAAAACTTTGGCACCGCCAGAACCACCAACAAACAAAAGGGTCTTCAACTTGTTATCAAAATGAGACATGATGTCTGGGAGCTGAATGGGTATTACATTGGTCTTTGTATCCACCTTTGTCACCGCCCCCACATGCTTAACCTTCGTCAAACTGGAGTCCTGCTCAAAGGTAGTGTACATGATGTTTGCAAACCTATATGCAATCTTGTTTGCCAGTCCCATAGATAAATCTGACTCGTGGATAAAGACAGGAACCCCCAGCAACTTAGCGGCAATAACAGCAGGCACAGAAACAAAACCTCCCTTAGAAAAGAGGGCTTGTGGCTTCATTTTAAAAATAATAACAAGGGACTGAACGATACCAAAAGCAACCTTGAAAGTATCCAAAAGGTTTTGCCAAGAAAAATATCTGCGGAGTTTTCCAGTCGCTATGGAATGGAAACTGATATCCAACCCCGAATTAGTGATTTGTTCGTGCTCAATACCATGCTCATCACCAATATAATGTACTTCCCAGCCATCCTCGATAAAACGGGGAATCAGAAGGAGATTGAGCGTCACATGCCCCACGGTCCCTCCTCCTGTAAAGACTATTTTTTTCATGCTTTTTCCTTTAATTCATCTACGGTTGCTAGGAAAAGATCGCCCCGTACTTCAAAATTGGCATACATATCCCAACTAGCATTAGCTGGGCTAAGAAGGACTATATCCCCTGCTGTAGCCAGTGCGAAGGCTTTACGAGTTGCATCGGCGATATCGATTGCATCCACATATGATACCCCTGCCTTGTCCGCAGCTCGTTTAACACGGTCTGCTGATTGCCCTAAGATGACCATCTTTTTCAAACCTTCAATATCAGGAACCAATTCATCAAACTCATTGCCCCTATCAAGGCCACCAGCAATCAAGATGACCTGACGATTGTCAAAACCAGAGAGGGCTTTTTGAGTAGCTAATATATTAGTAGATTTACTATCGTTATAGAAGGAAATCTGATTAATTTCCCCTACATATTGAAGACGATGTTTAACTCCACCAAAGTGCGAAAGAGCTTCTTTAATGGCTTGGTTGTCAACACCAGATAATTTAGCCACAGCGATAGTCGCTAAAGCATTTTCCACATTGTGGCTGCCAGGGACTCCGATATCACTAACTTTCATGATTTCCTCATCCTTGAAGTAAAGAACCTCTCCATCCAGATAAGCACCCTCTACTCTTTCAGTGGTCGAAAAAGGCACCACAGTCGCCTGAGTGCGATTGGCAAGTTCACGAGCTTCTGCTTGGTTAAAGTTGAGGACTACAAAATCCTCAGCAGTCATCTGGTTTTGGATATTCCACTTGGCCTCAATATAAGCCTCTACTGATCCATGGTAATCAATATGTGTAGGCATCAGGTTGGTCAAAACAGCAATATGCGGTCTAAAGTCCTTAATACCCATGAGCTGGAAGGAGGAGAGTTCCATGACAAGGACGTCCTCTTTTGTAGCCTCTTGGGCTACGCTGGAGGCTGGGTAGCCGATGTTACCACAGAGCTTGGCAGGCCTTCTGCCTGCATTCAAGACTTCTGCAATCATGGTGGTGGTCGTCGTCTTGCCATTGGAACCTGTGATTCCAATAATTGGGGCATCTGAAATCAAATAAGCCAATTCAACTTCAGTCCAAACCGGCATGCCCTTTTGGAGGGCTTTCTCTACCATGGGATTGTCGTATCGAATGCCTGGGTTCTTCACCAAAAGGGCAAAATCTTCATCCAATAAGTCCAGAGGATGGCTACCACAGATGACACGGATACCATCTTCCAAAAGACTTTGGGCAGTCGGGTTTTCATCAAATGGCTTGCCATCATTGACAGTCACAATAGCTCCCAGTTTATCTAGGAGGCGGGCTGCTGATTCTCCAGACTTGGCTAAGCCAAGTACTAAAACCTTTTTATCTTTAAAGTCTGTAATGTATTTCATCTCTTTGTCCAATCTTTCTAACTCATCTATTTTACCTTGATTTGGCTCCTTTTTCAAGCCAGAGTAAACTAAATAAAAAAGAAAGAGCTGAAAAACTCTCTCTAAATGGGTATCAAGTGGTGCAATTCCCTATTCTTTCTTACCTTGTAGACTAATTAATGACCTCTTTCTTCGGTCAGGCGATACTCCTCCATTTTGAATTTAAAGAGTTCTGCATTGCTCGGCGGTGTGAATGTGATTGCATTGGCTCCAGCTGCGATGGTGGCTTCTACGCTTTCTAGACTCGGACCACCTGTCGCCATAATGGGAAAATGAGGATAGCTTTCCCGAATTTTGGTCACGATGGAAGCCGTTTGGCTACCTCCGCTGACATTGAGGATATCCACTCCTGCCTCGATGCGGGAAGCGATATCTGCCTTGTCTGAGACAACTGTATAGATGATGGGCACATCAATCATTTTATTGATGGTCTGAATTGTTGGCACATCCGTTGGTCCATTAACCACAACCGCAAAGGCTCCCTCCGACTCAGCAAAAAGGCTCATATTGCCTGATCGATCACCCTTGGTCAAACCGCCTCCCACTCCTGCAAAAACAGGCACTGAGGCAACTTGCATAATACTTTTGAGAATAGCTGGATTGGGGGTAAAGGGATAAACTGCTAGGACTGCATCGGCATTGTTATTAGCAATGATGGAAACATCCGTAGTAAAGATGACCGATTTGATACGTCGGCCATAAATTTGGATTCCTGAGCATTGCTTGATATTGGCCGGTACCTCTACGATCTCATAACGAAGGTCTGACATGACTGACGGAATATGTTTTTTCTCTAGCATAGGCAAGTCCATTCCTTTATTTTTCTACCATCATTGTAACACAAAAGAAGAGTTTGGGACAAAAGTAGTTCCAAACTCTATTTCGTTTTAATACTAATAGCGCAGTGGTTGAGTGGGCTCTAACAATCTGGGAGATTGTTAGAGGTCGGAAATGAAACAAACGGAGTTTGTGTCAAAATGCGCTGATAAATCAGCTTTTACAGCCCTATACGATTGATGCGAACGGAGTTCGCTTTATCTCCAACCTCAAACTGTCTCCCAGACAGTTTGAGCTATGCGGAGGTGGGAGTTCAAAAGGTCTGGGAGACCTTTTGAAGTGGGAGATAGCAGCTGACGGTAGTCAGCTCACATCATTCAAGGTCTGGGGATAGACCATTTTAGGTCAACAACTGGAAATAAAGACTTGTTGACGAAATCGAATTTCTATCCCGCTCTCTATCATCTTATTTTTTTCTGGTATATGCCGACCGTGGCATGTGATATATGTCCCACATAGCCCAGAAGCCTACGACAATCATGCCAATACATAGCCAAATTTCTGGCGGAGACTGGACTACCTTCAAAATTCCAAGAATGAGGACAATGACCAAGCCTACCAAGAGGAAGACCGAAGCGACCAGGTTCATGGTTCCCTTAACATTGCGCGGTGCAGCAAAAATATAAAACAAGAGCAGCATAATGGCAATAATCAGGTAAAACATAGCCGATTCTCCCTTTATTTATTATTCAGCAATTTTTTTCTTTTTATTGGCTTTATCACGCTCAGCCTTATTCAGGATTTGCTTGCGGAGTCGGATAGAGACAGGTGTTACTTCCATGTACTCATCATCATCCAAAAACTCCAGAGACTCTTCGAGTGTCAAGATGCGTGGCGTCTTGATAACAGCAGTTTGGTCCTTGGTTGCAGAGCGGACATTGGTCATTTGTTTAGCCGTTGTGATGTTGACACCGAGGTCATTCTCACGAGCATTTTCACCAATAATCATACCTTCATAGACTTCTGTTCCTGGGTTAACAAAGATGGTGCCACGCTCTTCAATCCGCATGATGGAGTAAGTGGTGGCCTTACCTTGGTCGATGGAAACGAGGGCACCACGGTGGCGACCACCAATTTCACCTGGAATAACAGGGAGGTATTGATCAAAGGTGTGGTTCATGATACCGTAACCGCGAGTCATAGATAGGAACTCTGTAGAATAACCAATCAAACCACGAGCTGGTACAAGGAAAATCAGACGAGTTTGTCCATTTCCAACCATCTGCATGTCGAGCATGTCACCTTTTCGTTCTGATAGGGATTGAATAATGGCACCTTGGTATTCTTCTGGGGTATCAATTTGAACGCGCTCAAACGGTTCACATTTGACACCGTCGATTTCCTTGATGATGACCTCTGGACGAGATACCTGCAGTTCATAGCCTTCACGACGCATGGTTTCAATCAAGATAGAGAGGTGCAATTCGCCACGACCTGAAACGGTCCACTTATCTGGTGAATCCGTCGCTTCAACACGAAGAGATACGTCTGTTTGCAACTCTGCTAAGAGGCGCTCTTCCACCTTTCGGGAGGTAATCCATTTTCCTTCGCGGCCAGCAAACGGAGAATTGTTGACCAAAAAAGTCATTTGAAGAGTTGGTTCATCGATACGGAGAACAGGGAGGGGCTCCACACAGTCCGTCGGTGTGATGGTTTCTCCAACGAAGATGTCTTCCATACCTGAAACAGCAATTAAGTCACCGGCTTTTGCTTCCTTGATTTCTTTACGCTCTAGGCCAAAGAAACCAAATAGTTTGGTAACACGGAAATTTTTAGTGGTGCCATCCAATTTGGAAAGAGTAACCTGGTCACCAACCTTGATGGTGCCACGGAAGACACGTCCGATACCGATACGACCCACGAAGTCATTGTAGTCCAAGAGGGAAACTTGGAACTGCAGTGCCTCATCTGAATTATCAACAGGTGCAGGAATATGTTCAATGATGGTATCAAAGATTGGAGCCATCGTCGCTTCCTGGTCTGCTGGATTATCTGACAAAGAGGATGTTCCGTTGATAGCTGAAGCATATACGACTGGGAAATCCAGCTGATTATCATCAGCCCCTAATTCGATAAAGAGCTCAAGAACCTCATCCACTACTTCTGCTGGACGAGCAGATGGTTTATCAATCTTGTTGATAACCACGATTGGTGTCAAGTCTTGCTCCAAAGCCTTCTTCAGTACGAAACGGGTTTGGGGCATGGTTCCTTCATATGAATCCACTACCAAGACAACCCCGTCCACCATTTTCATAATCCGCTCAACTTCTCCACCGAAGTCTGCGTGTCCAGGTGTATCCATGATGTTGATACGGGTTCCGTTGTAAGCAACTGCTGTATTTTTCGCTAAAATGGTGATACCGCGCTCTTTTTCGATATCGTTTGAGTCCATGGCCCGCTCAGATAATTCTGTCCGCTCATCAAGAGTTTGGGATTGTTTGAGCAATTCATCCACCAAGGTTGTTTTTCCGTGGTCAACGTGGGCAATAATCGCAACGTTACGGATATCATTTCTTAATGTTGTCATTTTTTCCTCTTTAATAATTAGTTTAACTAAAGAATTATAACACAGTTTGGGGTAAAAGAGCAGAATTTAGACAATGTAAATGTTTTCAGAGGATTGGCAGAAAGTTACAAATTAAGTGGTGAACTTAGATTGATTTTAGAATTTTTTTCTTTTTTCCCAACAAAAAACAGCCGAAGCTGTCTTTTACAGGATATTATCAAAGCTTTCGAGGACATCTGCTGGCCAAACACTGGAATGTACTTCGCCAATGTGTTTCTTGCGGAGCAAGAACATGGCTAAACGGGATTGTCCGATGCCGCCCCCAATTGAGAGAGGGAATAGACCATGTAGCAAGGCCTTATGCCATTCGTACTCCAGACGATCCAAATCCCCTGTGATGGCACACTGGCGCTTAAGGGCATCCTCATCTACACGAATTCCCATGGAGGAGAGTTCAAAGGCTTCACCCAATTGCTCATTCCAAACCAGGATATCGCCGTTGAGACCCTTGTAGCCATTTTCAGATGGGCTGGTCCAGTCATCGTAGTCCGGTGCTCGTCCGTCATGGGGCTTGCCATCCGCCAGCTCACCACCGATACCAATCAGAAAGACTGCTCCATATTCTTTGGCAATGGCATTTTCACGTTCTTTCGGAGTCAGGTCGGGATAGCGCTCGACGAGTTCCTCTGTATGGATGAAGGTAATCTGTTTTGGCAGGACAGAGTCAATATCATAGCGGGCTTCGACAGCCAATTCGGTCAAGCGGATAGCCTTGTAGATTTGCTCGACTGTTTCTTTCAAATAACCTAAGTCCCGGCGGCCATTTGGAATGACCTTTTCCCAGTCCCATTGGTCCACATAGACAGAATGGATGGGATCAAGCGAGTCTTCATCTGGGCGCAGGGCCTTCATATGGACAAAGAGTCCTTCACCCTCATTGAAACCAAAACGAGCCAGGGTGTGTCGTTTCCATTTGGCCAAAGAATGAACCACCTCATAGGTGTGCTCAGGAATCAACTTGACCTTGACAGAAACCGGATGTTCAATCCCTGATAGGTTGTCCTGCATCCCATCTCCGACCCGGCTCAAAATGGGACCTTGAACTTCTACCACTTCCAACTTGTCTTTTAAATACTGGGTAAAGGTGTTTTTGACAAAGGAAATTTCTTCTTGTTGATGAATAAAACTTTTTTTCATAATACTCCCCCTTCAAACAATGATAGTACCATTATACGCTTTTTCTAGGAGATGTAAAGCTAAAATGGGCAAAAAATTAAATTTTCTGATATTTTAATATTTGGTTTCGATAAAAAGAAAAGCAGGAAATTCCTGCTCAATTTATTAGGGCGCTGTTGGGCTTCCCTTGGTTGCGGTTGCTTGTCCATAATTGCCACTGGTGGTCGACAGATAATAGACATCATTTTCTGTCAGATTTTCTGATGAATAGGTCACATTGGTAAAGGATACAGGAGACACATAGCTGGCTACTTCATTACCGGCTGCATCAGTAATCGTGACCGTATCACCAGCATTCCCAATCAAGTTAGCCAGAAGGAAATTTTGGTTTGAACTGGTCAATTCAGCGCTCCCCAGCGCAATCAGGGTTCCGCCAGAGATTTCTGCAGTGTCTGTATAATTGAGGATAGGCTGTTCAGGAATACTAGTCATGAAAGTATTGACACCACCAGCAAGATTGATATTGCCGTTAGCCAAAAGTGGACTCGTCCCAGCAGTGATGGTATTGGTACCACCCTTGATTTCAATACTAGCTTCTGAATTTTGACCCTCTTGGGCAAAAGAATCTCTGGCAGCTAAACCATTGGCTACTGTCGCAAGATTGGCTGTACCACCATTAATAGCTATTTTTTTACCAACGTAGGCTTCATAAGCTGTGTCAACAGTCACTGTTCCATTGTTGATTGTCAGTTCGTTTCCGGCAAAAAGCGCCGCCCCTTCCTGCTGTGATGACGTGATAGTCAGGTTCCCTCCGTTGATGGTCAGATTGCCTTGACTAGCCTTCGTCTCATGAAAGGCATAAAGACCCGAACCAGCTGAATCAATGCTGAGATTGCCAGAGTCGATGACCAGATCATCTGTCGCTAAAATCCCATAACTGTTTACTTCCGAAATAGCCAAACTTCCCTCACCTGTGAGAGTGATATTGGTCGCTGATATGCCGACTTCTCCCCCTGTCAGACTATTGGTTGATTCCTTCGCCAGTTCCACAATATTGGCGCCACTTGATTGGAGGTCCAAGGAAGCAAGGCTAGCATTATTGAGGCGCAAGGTCACATCGTTTGATACCGAATCTGCTACTTGAACAGTTACAGTTGGAGCTTGACCAGTGATTTCATATTGGCCAGCTTTTGTGATAGTGACAGTACCTTCTGAAACGTTGACCGCATCAGAAGAAACTTTGGCCCCATTTTCCGAGAGTTCAATACGAACTGTTTCGGTAGTTGGAGTACTGGTCTGTCCTGTCAGGGCCTTAAAATCACCTTGTAAGTAGGCTACGGTTCCTACCGAAAGGGTTGTTAATAGCAAGACCGATCCGGCCAAGAGATACAAGCGTTTATTCATTTTATTCCACCTTGATGTTTTCTATGTCCTGGACTATCACAGTTTACAAAGAGAAGACCAGTCTTAATGAAAAAGGTTGGGGTTCTACCCCAAACCATTAGTTGCTTTTGACTTTACCATCCCAGGCATTGAGTCCATAGCTGAGGATGTAGATTTCATTGTAGCCCTGTTTTTTCAAAAAAAGGGCTGTCGATGTCACGCGCTGGCCACGGTCATTTTCATAGAGAAGAACTGCCTTATCCTTGCGAATGGCACCCAAACTCTGTTTGAACTGCTCATAGGGAATATTGCGTGCTCCCATGATGTGCTTTCTGCGATATTCGTTTGGGTCGCGCAGGTCAATCAACTGACCAGTGAAAATCTTTTCTGCAAATTCTGCATTGTCCAAAATGGTCGCTGCCCGCTTCAAACGCCAGTAATTAAAACCAAACCAAGCTGCCAATACCGCTACTGTTGCTAGCAAGATATATAAAGTGTTCATTTCTCATCTCCTATTTTCTTCTGATAATCTGACTCTAAGCGATGCTCTCGTCTCAAGACCATAGCTGCTTCAATAAAGGCTTCCTGGTCTATGAGACCCATCTGATGTAACTGGCTCAACTCTAGCTTCATAACCTCGATTTCATAAAGTCGATTGCCCATATAGACAAAAATCCCATACTGTTTGAGCAGTTGCTGTACATCATAGAGCGTCTTCATAGAAAGAGTTTAGCAGAATTTTCGTGTTTTTTCAAGACTTGTCCAGACAAAAAGTCAGCCCTATGGAGCTGACATATCATTAAATAGTTTCCAGAGCCAAACGCAAGTCCTCTATCAGATCATCTGCATTTTCCAGACCGATAGAGAGTCGAACCTGGTTAGGGGTCACGCCACAAGCTGCCAAATCTACATCTGATAGCTGGGAGTGAGTGGTGGTGTAAGGATGAACTACCAGAGATTTTGCATCTGCTACATTTGCCAGATTGGAGAAAATTTCCAGCTGGTCGATAAACTTACCTGCATCCGAGGCATCTCCTTTGACATGGAAGGTAAAGATGGAACCTGCCCCCTTAGGGAAATATTTCTGAGCCAAATCATAGTAAGGGCTAGATGGCAAACTAGGATAGTTGACCTTTTCCACCTTAGGATGACTTTCGAGGAAGTCGACAATTTTCTTGGTGTTCTCAATGTGACGATCTACTCGCAGTGACAGGGTCTCTAGACCTTGCAGCAGCAAGAAGGCATTGAAAGGTGAGATGGCTGCACCGGTATCCCGCAAGAGTTGGACACGCAGGGCTACGATAAAGGCTGCAGCTCCAATATCTCTGGTATAGGAAATATTGTGATAGGAAGGGTCTTCTTCTACAAATTGCGGAAATTTACCAGAGGCAGCCCAGTCAAATTTCCCACTATCCACGATTACTCCACCGATGGTGGTGCCATGTCCGCCGATAAACTTGGTGGCAGAATGAACAGAGATATCCACCCCATGTTCGAAGACATTGATCAGATATGGGGTACCAAAGGTATTGTCCGCCACCAGAGGGATTTGGTGGGCATGGGTCAGCTCCGCCACTTTTTCAATATCAGGAATGTTGATGAGGGGATTGCCCAATGTTTCAATCAAGACTAACTTGGTATTGTCCTGAATGGCAGCTTCCACCTCATCTAAATTTTCGATGTCAACAAACGTTGTGGTGACACCATAGCGAGGCAAGGTTTCTTTCAAAAGATTGAAGGTTCCTCCGTAGAGGGTGGTCGCTGCGACCACATGATCCCCCGCATGGGCTAAACCAAGGATGGTATAGGTAATAGCTGCCATACCAGAAGCGGTAGCCAAAGCACCGACACCCTTCTCCAGGGCTGCCATACGCTCCTCAAAGACGGCAACAGTTGGATTTCCAATTCGGGTGTAGATATTACCCGGTTTTCTCAAAGCAAAGAGGTCCTCCGCTTCCTGGACATCCTCAAAAACGAAGGATGTGGTTTGGTAGATGGGAACTGCTCGGGATTTGGTTTCGGCATCCGGTGTTTGCCCAGCATGCAATTGCAGGGTTTCAAAGTTGTATTGATGTGTCATAAGAACCTCCTTGGCTTTCAACTTGTATCTAACATATCTATTTTACTCTTTTTTGGATTTTTTGACCAATACTTATAAAAAAGAAAAAGATATAGCAGCAAACTATATCTTTCTAGTAGCTTTCTAAAAGAGCAAGGAGGGTCTGGGCTGAACGTTTGCCAGCCTCCAGAATAAATTCATCAAAGGTGATGTTGGCATCACCTTGAGCTGTATCACTCATAGCCCGGATGACCATAAATGGCTTGCCAGCTGCCTGGGCCGCTTGAGCAATGGCCGCCCCTTCCATCTCAACCGCCAAGACCTCTGGAAAATGGTGCTTGATGGCCGCTACCCTGTCTGGGTCTGCGATAAAACTATCCCCTGTCGCGATTAGACCCAGATGGCTTTCCTGTCCCTCTTGGGCCAGAACAGCTTGCAGTTTAGCCATCAGGTCTGGGTCAGCCAAAAAGTAAAGCTCTTGCCCAGCCATCTGTCCATAGGCATAGCCAAAGGCTGTCACATCCACATCATGGTAGACCAGCCTGTCTGCAATCACCACATCCCCAATCGCCAAACCATGAGCTACCGCACCAGCCGAACCGGTGTTGATGATAGAATCTACTGTAAAAGTCTCTGCTAAAATAGCCACGGACATGGCGGACATGACCTTGCCAATCCCCGATTGGACCAAAACAACCTCATGTTGCCCGATGTGACCTGCGTAGTAGGTTTTTCCTAAAACAGTCACTTCTTCTTTATCTTGTAAGGCCATAAGCAAGGTTTTTAGTTCTTCTTCCATGGCGGCAATAATTCCAAACTTCATGATTTCTCCTATAAATAAAAGACTGCTAGCAAAAAGAGGATGACTAAGAGAACCACCCAAAAGAGGACTTTATTGACCTTAGAGCGGAATTTTTCTCGCTTGACAGTCTCAATCCGGCGACTTTTGATAATGGACTGTTCAACTGGAATCCGAACAGTCTGTCCTTCTTGATAGCCTTGATATTCTTCATCCCAGTCGTCTTCGTATTGGTCATATTCGTCATAGTCATCGTAGAATTCTTCTTCGTAGTTGTCTGATTTTGGCGAATAGTAACCAAATTCTTTTTCCCGATCCTTGCGGTGGCGGGCTCTTTCAAGAACTTCGTCTGTTAACAAGGGCTTGCCCATCTGGTTTTCCTACTTTCTGATAATCTGTAAATGCTGAATGGCCATGATGGTTTTGGCATCGCAGATATCCCCACTGGCAATCAAGGAAATAGCCTCCTCCAAGGTTACTTCCATGAGTTGGATGACCTCATCCTCATCTTGAGGACGGGGATTTTCCACTTTAATCAGCTCGTCTGCCAGGTAGAGACGAAGCCGCTCATTGCAAAAACCGATGGCAGAGTAAAAATCATGTAAAAGGGTTAGTTTGGGGCTGGTATAGCCCGTCTCCTCTTCCAATTCCCGCAGGGCTGCTTCTTCCTCGCTCCCTGACTCTCCCACTTCCAACTTGCCAGCTGGTATTTCAATGCTGACACGCTCAATGGCCTTACGGTATTGCTTGACCAAGATGATTTTACCCTCTGGCGTGATAGCCAAGATACAGACAGCTCCCTTGTGAAAAATCAACTCACGTTTGGCCTGGCCTAAGCCATTTGGCAATTCTACATCATCTACAGCCACTGTAAAAATATGACCCTTAAAAATTTCTTGACGCTTGATGGTTTTTTCTTCAAAATTCACAAGTTCAACCTCCGCTGGTACTTCTTGATTCTATTACCCTAAATTTTACTATATTCGGGCCAGAAAAGCGAGTATGACCACTGAAAGGGCCCATTTAGAGCCAAAACACTTCTTTATGGCTATTGTCTATTTCCAGAAAAAGAACTATACTATAGTCGAATGAATTAGCTTTCAGACAAGGAACTGAGGCGCAGGCTGTACTAGAGTACGGCAAGTCGAAAGTGACGATGTATCAAAGATAATTCAAATGACTATATTCCTATAACTGAAAAAGGAAGGTGGATAATCCCTATGGCTGAATTTAGACCCTATATTAAAGTGACCCTGCTTCGTGTTTTTGGAGTTTTGTTGACCTTTGGCCTCTGTGCTCTCTCGATTTGGAAGTTCAATGGTCAGCCCAGTCAAGCCTGGCAGACCTTCTGTGTCGGCTTTATCGCCGCTGGCATTGCCGGAACCTGGAACATCTATGATATCAACTCTTGGCCCTTACGAAAACGGACCCTGGTCCACACTTTCTTTATGGCCTTAGTCGTCTTTCCGACTCTCTTTATCAGCGGTTGGTTCGCTTTTAATCTAGCCAATCTGGCACTAGCAGCTGGAATCTTCGTCCTGTCAGGTGCCATCGCCTGGACTATCGGCTATGTCTTCTTTAGGGGCAAGGAAGGATAAAGGACATTCAAAAAACTTGGTTTTTAAAGGAAACCAAGTTTTTTTATAGGTTTATGACTCCTCAATTCTTTTGAGAATGTAGAGCCTTGATGAAAAGTCCTTGTCTTTTTGAACATGAACCTCGTTGTGAATCGGAAGTCCTGCATACATCAAGTCACTGCCATAGTAGGTTTTTCCATCCAGTTCATAAAGGGCCAGTTCGTCCAGTCCTTTTAAGCGCAAGCGAGCTAGACCAAGATTGGCGGTCACAAGGCGACGGTAAAAACCGACGATAACCTGACTGCCATCTTTTGACGCTACCTGCCAGGCAACATCTTCCCCCTCAAAAGGACTGAGGAGGCGGGTAAAGGTCCCGAATTGGAAGGTTGAGCGGTGTTGCTTGTAAAAGGCAATCTGCTCTTTTATCTCTTCTAGCTCATCTGCATTACAATCAGACAAATCCAACTCATAACCAAAACTGCCAAAGAAGGCGACATTGCCACGGGTGGAAAGGGGAGTTGGCCGACCGACCTGCTGGTTGGGACTTTCTGACACATGGCAGCCCATGCTGACCAAAGGATAAACCATAGAGGTTCCGTACTGAATTTTCAGGCGCTCGATGGCATCTGTATTGTCACTGGTCCAGGTTTGAGGAGCATAGTAGAGCAGACCTGGGTCAAAACGACCACCACCACTTGAACAGGATTCAAAGAGAACATGAGGGAAGCTACTAGTCAGATTTTCATAAAGCCGATAGAGGTTGAGCATGTAACGGTGGAAAATTTCTCCCTGCCGCTCGACCGGATGGCCCAGACTATAAACCTCAGTCATATAGCGGTTCATATCCCATTTAATGTAGTCAATCTCATGCTCGGACAGGAGTTTGTAGAGTTGGTCATAAATGTTTTGGTAGACTTCTTCTCTTGAAAAATCAAGCGTGTATTGGTAACGGCCATGGGATTGACTGTGCTTGGGATGATGGAGAATCCAGTCAGGGTGGGCTCGGTAGAGTTGGCTGTCCTTATTGACCATTTCTGGCTCAATCCAAAGACCAAATTTCATGCCCAGACCATGCACCTGGTCAATAATGCCTGTCAGACCACTTGGAAGCTTGTCCAGATTGACAGACCAATCTCCCAAACCAGCCCGCTCATGGTTGCGGTCCCCAAACCAGCCGTCATCCATGACAAAGAGTTCTACTCCGACAGAGGCAGCCTTGCGGGCAAGAGTCAAAATCTGCTCTTCATCAAAATCAAAGGACATGGCCTCCCAGTTATTAAGCAAAACAGGGCGCTCCCTTTGTCCCCAGAAGCCTCGCATCAGATGCTCTCGATAGACATCATGGAAGGCCTGACTCATCCCATTCAAGCCCTGATCGCTGTACACTAGAACCACTTCTGGAGTTTGGAAGGATTCCCCTTTTTCCAGGAGCCAAGTGAAGCGGTCTGGATGAATACCCAGGCTGACTCTGGTCTGCCCAAAGGAGCTGACATCGACCTGTCCCAGAAAATTCCCGCTGTAAATCAAGGAAAATCCTAGAACCTCCCCCTGGTGTTCATCTGCTGTCGGCCGTTTCAAGGCCATGAAGGGATTGTGTTCAGCGCTACTAGATCCTTTTAGGCTATAAATGGACTGGCTTCCCTGATGGAGCGGACTGACCTGCAGATGCCGCTCCCTTCCCCAAGCCCCATCTAGGTGCATCCAGTCATAATCCTTATCTGGTAAATCCAAGGTCATGGAAAGAGCCCGTTGAAGTTTGATGGCCTGCTCTCCTTTCTGCTCAAAACGAGCATGGCGACTGACTACTGGATGATTCTGAAAAATCGTGTAGGACAGAATCAATTCTGTCTGGGAAATGGTGTCCACCAATAGGATTTCCAGTGTTTGAGCCTCATCTTCCTCATTGACATAGAGCTGAGGCAACCCTTCAATACTTGGCTTGCCGTCCAAAATCCTATGACTTTGGTAAACAAAGTGAGATAGACAGCTCCCATCTGCTTGCTCGATTTCAAAAGCTGGCAAGGAAAAATCTGTCGTTCCATAGCAGGCGTATTCCTGCCGCGTATGTTGGAGAGAAAAGGATGGCTCGTCTTCATAAACAAATGAAGTCAGCGGCCGATAGCCATATTCTCTTAGACGAAGATAAGAGACCTTTTCGTTCAAACGTTTTCCATAATAGAGATTGCCCAAATGCCCATTAGGCAAGACATGAAAAATATAGCTGAGACTTTCGTTGTAAAGGTGAAATTCTTGTGTTTTTTCTTTGTAGTTGATTGGCATCATTTCCTCCTATAATTTTCCGCCAGAAGTAGCAATCCCTTGGATAAATTGCTTCTGGAAGATGATGTACAGTGCGACCATGGGCCAAATAGCTAGAACACTAGCGGCCATTAGCTGTGGATAATTGACCGCATAAGCCCCTTGAATTTTAGAAAGGGCGCTAGATAGGGTAGCTTTATCAGCATTAGAGTTGATAATCAAAGGCCAGAGCAGGTCCTTAAAGGCAAAGAGGGCAGTAAAGATGGCCAGAGCTATCAGTCCAGACTTGGCCAAAGGCAGCATGATTTTAAAGAAGGTCTGGCCGATATTGCAACCATCCAGCTTGGCGGATTCTTCCAACTCCCGAGGCAGCCCCACAAAGAACTGTCGGAGCAAGAAGGTCCCAAAAGCACTGACAATTCCTGGGAATACCAGAGCAAAAATAGAATTGCGCATCCCCAGCTGATCAATCATCAAATACTGCGGAATAACAAAGAGCTGAGGCGGCACCATCATCTGAAAGAGAACGAGGCCAAAGAGAACATTTCTGCCTGGAAATTCCAAGCGGGCAAAGGCATAGGCCGCCATCGCTGAAAACATGACTGAACTAAAAATCCGCCAAAGCATCATCATGATGGTATTGAAATACAAAATAGGAAAATTATTGATGCGAATAGCTTCTGTGTAATTACTGATGTGCCATTGGCTTGGAAAAAAATGAAAGGGATTCATCTGCGTGGACTCTGTGACCGACTTGAAGGAGGTCAAAACCATCCAGACAAAAGGAATAATCATCCCCAGTGCAACAACGATGAGAAAGAGATGGACCCCGATGGATTGTTTCGTACTTTTTTCTTTCATAATAACCTCCTTAATGGTAATATACCCATTTCTTCTGGGCTTTCATCTGCAAAGCTGTAATCAAGAGGATAATCACCAAGAGCAGGATAACAATGGTCGAACCGTAGCCCTTGTCTGTGTATTTAAAGGAATTGTTATAGAAAAGATAAACCAGTGAGACAGTCTTATCGTAGGCAGGACTGCGAATGTCTTCCATCATGTAGATAACATCAAAGACCTGCATGGACTGGATGATGCTGGTCACCACCACAAAGAAGAGGGTCGGCGACACCAAGGGCAGGGTAATCTGAAAGAATTGCTTTGCAGGACTAGCTCCATCAATTTTAGCTGCCTCATAATAATCTTTAGGAATTTCTTGGAGACCAGCTAGAATCAAAATCATACTATAGCCAACTGTACTCCAAATGCCAATCAGGGCAATAGAATACATAGCAATTTTGGGGTCTTCAATCCAGTTGATCCGCCCAATTCCCATCTTTCCCAAAACAAAGTTGATCAGTCCAAAATCAGTATTATAGAGCCATTTCCAGACCATGGTCACCGCAGCAGGAGCTGCCACCATAGGCAGAAAGAAGATAGTCCGATACAGATGCTTTCCTCTGATTTTTGAATTGAGCAAAACAGCTAGAAAAATGGCGAGAGTAACCGTTGCTGGTACCACTAATAGGGTATACTTAAAGGTATTCCAAGTGGCTTGCCACACCTGAGCATCTCCTAGCATCCGCTGATAATTTTCAAAACCAACGAAGATATCATTGCGCCCAAAATCCCCACTCTTATGAAAACTCATTTTGAGGGTTTGAAAAATGGGGATAATATTGAGCACTATCAAACCGATGATGGTCGGTGCCACCATGGCCCAGCCCCAAAGGGCTTCGTTTAAACTCCCTTTCTTTTTAAACATAACAGACTCCTTAAACAATAAGGTCTGGAGAAGTTTGACTCTCCCCCAGACCCTTCTTTTATTTCTCAGAAGCTAACTCTTTATTCATCATGTCAGCAGTTTTTTGAGCTGCATCTTTTGTAGCTTCTTCTCCCAAATAAGCTGGTTTCAAGAGCTCATAGGCCTTGTCTTCCCATTTCAAAGTTGTTTGAGAATAAGGACGGATTTGAGCGTAATCCAACATGTCTACATAATTCTTAATCGCAAAATCCTTATTGGAATTCACCCAAGTATCTGCCGTTCCCTTGTAAGCGGAAATCGCAACACCTAAGCTGGCTTGCATTTCTTGGGCTTCTTTAGAGCTGAGGTATTCTACCCATTTCCAAGCAGCATCTGGATTCTTAGTGTTGGCGGCAATGGCATTTCCCAGACCGTTGAAAATCGTTGCGCGTGTTCCATCTGGTCCTTTTGGCAGAACTGCTACATCTGCATTTTCACGAATATAATCATTGGCTGAAAATCCGGACAGGTTCCAAGAACCAAAGACGCTCATGGCAACTTGACCATTTTGGAAGGCTTCTGCCCGCTCCTTATCTACTGTCAGGGCCGGAGAGAGTTTTTCTTTGACGAAGCTGAAGTAATAATCAAGGGCTTCGATGGTTTTTGGATCGTCATAGCCTGACTTCATGTCATCTGTAATCACAGTGCCGCCATTTTGGTAGATAAAGTTGTAGTAGCCCTCTTGGTTGCTGAGACCTGCCCCAAAACCATACTGGCTGCCGTCAGATTTGGTTAATTTTTTCGCAACTTCTTTTAGTTTGTTCCAATCCCAAGTATCATCCGGATAAGGAATTCCTGCCTCATCAAACATCTTCTTGTTGTACCAGAGACCGATGGTATCAAAATCTTTTGGCACGGCGTACTGTTTACCTTTGATATTGTAGATTTCATTGAGACCATCTGGGAAATTCTCCAGCTTAGCTTCTTTGCTCTTTGCCAAATAATCATCCAAAGGCAACAGCATTTCATTGGAGCCATAACGGTAAATTTCATTGGAGTGCATCCAGAAAGTATCCGGCAACGAACCACCTGTCGCCCCAGCTTCTAACATGGTCCAATAGTTATCCCAATCCACCACTTGGATGTTGATTTTAATATCTGGATTTTTTTCTTCAAACTTGTCTGCAATCTGTCGAATGCCCGGCTCCTGGCCAGAATCCCAGATGGCATAGGAAATTTCTGTTTTTCCTGAAGCCTTTGAGCTTGAAGAAGAACCGCTACTATTTGAACCGGAACAAGCAGCTAGCAGGGCAGCTGTCGCTAAAATTCCCGCATAGAAACGTACTTTTTTCATCTATATAACTCCTTTTTCTGATTTTCCCAAGTCTACCAACTTGAGATACTCTGATGATTTCTGTTATTAGAATACCAAAAAAACGCTTTCAAAAACATAGGAATATTTGACCTTTTCTATATGATTTTGAGATTTTTTTGGTTTTTTGCATATATAATGTCACAAATTCATATAAATATAGTATAATGATAGCGTATTCATTTATTATAACTGACTATCTGAAGATTCAAAGGAGATCCCTGTATTTTATGGCAAATAAGATGGAGTTTCATGTTTTTAATAACCGGTCCTATATGGATTTTTATCCCATTCAATTTGGAATGGAAGAATGTCTTCCTCTTCATTCTTTCGGACCAACATCCAAACAGCACTATCTCTTTCACTATATCGTTTCTGGTTCAGGACATTTTTATGACACACAGGGACAGCGTGTCCATCGGCTGACTGCCGGTCAAGGCTTCCTTATCTCTCCCAATATGATCTGCAGCTATGAGGCAGATGAGAAAGACCCTTGGACCTATATCTGGGTTGAGTTTGATGGTTTAAAGACCGAACATTTTTTAAGACAGGCTGGTCTATCCCGCCAACAACCTATCTTTTCCCAAAAAAGTCCTGCTGCACTGAGCCCAGTCTACAAAGAATTGATGGCAATCCTCGAAAATTATCAGTCAAAGAGTGCTGAAATCATCGGTCATCTCTACCTTTTCATCTCCGCCTTAATTGATGAATCACTGAACCATCGCACCAGTAAACACGATGAAATAAAAGAGTTTTATATCCGCGAAGCGCTGAACTTCATTGAGCGAAATTTTGAAAAACCTATTTCAGTCGATGACTTGGCCCAGCAGTGCAATCTCAACCGCCACTACTTCAGCCGTCTCTTCAAGGAGCAAGTTAATATCTCCCCCCAGCAATTCATCATCCAGTACCGCCTCAGCGAAGCCTGTGAGTTATTGAAAAATACCAATAAAACCCTGCAAGAAATCGCAGAGTCTGTCGGTTATTCCAATCAGTTTAATTTTTCAACAGCCTTCAAACGCCACTACCAACAATCCCCCACCAAATGGCGACGAGAACACCGATAAAAAAGTATGGAGCCAAAACTCCATACTTTTTTGTTTATTCCATCAAGCCTTCAAATCTTTTTTCTCCAGGATCATCACCGAGAAGAGAAGTGAGGCAAGAATCACAACTCCCGCTTTGATGAGCAAAAGTATATCCAAGTCCACCTGACTAAAGACATCCGCTCCACTAGCATAGTAATAAGGGGTCAGGTACTTGAGTTTGTCCAAGTCCGGTACAATACGCACCATCATATCCAGGCTGTAAGTCAATAACACCAAGCCCATAGCCAGTCCTGTCTGTTTCTTAGAACTGATAGCAGAGATCAGAAAGCCTAGGCTGGCTAATTCAAGCTGCATAAGGAGGGCAAGCAAGTGATAATGGAACATGGCCTGGTAGGAAAAGGTCATATCCAACTGCCAGATTCCTAACAAACTAAGTCCAACAGCAATCGCATTGAATGATAGGATGAGGACCAGGACACTGAGAAATTTCCACAAGAAGATGGTCTTGCGTTGATAAGGCAAGGTATAGAGAAATTCACTGGTATGCCCTTCTTCTTCCTTGGACAGGCTGTTAACCCCCAACATGGCCGCAAACATGCCTGCCCCCAAGCCAAACATGAGGGCGATTTGGGTGGCATAATAGCCATCTAGAGTCGCTAAACTAACCTTGTCCATGCCCAGAGCCTTGGTCATCTCTCCCATATTGGCATAGAGGTCAGCTACTTCTGCCAGCTGTCCTGATACACTCTTATACAGTAAGATACAGCCATAACAAATCAAACCTACGGTTAAAGACCAGATGAGCAAGCTTTTACGATTTTCTTTTATTTCGTGCAACAGAAGTATCATGCTTCCACCTCCTCATAATAGTGTAAGAAGAGTTCTTCTAGCGAGGGCTCTTCTACCAAGAAATCAGAAGGCTGCAAGTCCTGTAAATGGGCCAACAGCTCCAAACTGGTCCCTTCAAAGTTAAAGTGTTCTTCCTGACCGTCCTTCCAGATGGTGACCCGCTTGGTTTGGCTGCGGGTCAAATTTTCAATCGTATCGATGGTTAAGAGCTGACCTTCTCTGATGATGGCTGCCCGGTCACAGTAGTTTTTGACTTCTGCTAGATTGTGGGAAGACAAGAAGCAGGTGGCCCCAGCTGCACAAGCCTCTTTAATCAGCTTGAAAAAGCGCTCCTGCATGAGAGGGTCTAAGCCAGATGTCGGCTCATCCAAAATCAAGAGTTCTGGCTGGTGCTGGAGGGCGCAGACAATGCTGACCTTCTTGCGATTGCCCAGGGATAAATCCTTGATTTTCTTTTCGACTGGAACTTCTAAGATTTGACAAATCCGCTCGGCTTCTGCCCTGCAATCTTTTTTCCTGGCCCTTGCTGCTAAAGCAATGATTTCCTTGACGGTCATATCTGGGTAAAATTGCGATTCAGAGGGCAGGTAGCCGATGTGAGCTAGTTTTTCAGTCAGGCTATCATATTTCCCCGCAAAGAGAGTCATTTCTCCCCTGCTTTTCTTGATAAGACCCAAAAGACAACGAATGACCGTTGATTTGCCAGCCCCATTGGCTCCCAAAAAACCAAAAATCTCCCCTTTCTGAACAGACAGGGTCAGGTTGCTGACTGCCAAATGCTTCCCATAATATTTTTCCAGTCCTTGGATGTTTACCACTGTTTCACCCATGGTGATTCCCCCTTCTTTGTTTGAAGTCTTGCAGCTGTTTGTTAAGCTGTTTGCTATCGATCTGGCGCTTGATTTTATTATTGATATAAACGCCTATGTAGCAAAATAGTTGGAAGAAGCCAAAACCGATGGTGGCTAATTTATCTCCCCCAAACCAACTCAAATAGCCTGCTGCAAGCATGTAAAGGATAGAGCAGAGGATGGCAGAGAGCCACCATTTACCTGAAATCTGATCCGCTTCATCGAAATTATCCAAAAAATAAACTTGAAGATGATTGATGAACCAGGCCAGGAGCACAATCTCTGCCAGCTGGAGCAAACCAATCTGGTCCCGCTGCTGACTGATCAGGTAGAGGGCACAGTATAAAAGATGGCAGAGACTATAGATACCTGATTTATATTTAATGGCAATTTCTTGGCTTAAAACTTCTTCCCACTTAGTCCTCATCGGCCACTCCTTCCTCCAGTAATTGCCTGAGCTTGGTAGCGTATTTGCGCGAAATAATCACTTTTTCCCCATTGTCCAAGGTCGCCTCGATCCGTCCAAAGGATTGGCTTTTAAATTGGGCAATCCGATAAAGGTTGAGAACCAGGGCCTTGGCTGCTCGAAAAAATCCCCTATCCTGATAAGCCTGAACCAAATCTTTGAGACTATGGTGGACCTGATAGACAGAATTCTCTGTATAGGCAAAGGTTTTACCGTCAATGCTTTCAAAATAGAGGAGGTCATCTACCAAGATATACCGACTGCCCAAATCTGTCTCCACCAGCAATTTTTTTGGGTCTTCTTGGACCAGCTCGCAAATGGCTTGAACTGTCGCATTCATCTGCCGATAGCGAACAATGACCTCTTCCTGCCCTTTGGAAATTTCTTCTAAACGTAACTTCACAGCTCTTCTCCTTGCCTTATTATAGCAGAATAATGAGCCAAAAATACTTGATAGAAGATAAGATGCACGAAATGGAGCTGACATGCAGAAAAAGAGCAGGCAAGCCTACTCTCAATCTAGTTTATTTTTTCTCTGGATGGTGAGGGCAATGCTTGGCATAGCCTTCCTTGTTTTCCTGACGACCGCGACCGATGGCGATGGCATCTGCCGCCACTTCCTTGGTGATGACTGAACCAGCTGCTGTCAGAGCCCGATCACCGATTGTCAGTGGAGCGATAATAGTGGAATTGCTGCCGATAAAGGCCTTGTCGCCGATGGTGGTGGTGAACTTGTTCTTCCCGTCATAATTGGCCAGTATGGTCCCAGCACCAAAGTTGACTTCCTTGCCGACCTGAGCATTGCCCAAATAGGTCAGATGGCCAGCCTTAGTCCCCTCTCCAATGGTAGAGGACTTGACTTCAACAAAGTTTCCAATGTGAACTCCTGCTTTCAGAGTAGAATCTGGACGGACATGGGCATAAGGCCCAACCGTTACGCCTGATTCGATAGTAGAATCTTCAATGTCAGAGTTGGAAATGACCACATCTGCCGCAATCTGACTATTGACCACACGGGTCCCATTGGTCAACACTGTCCGCTCTCCGACGCTAGTCTGGCCCTTGAGGACCACATTGGCCTCAATGACAGCTTCAGCCCCGATTTCGACATCCACATCGATATAGGTAGCTTCTGGATTGGTGAAGGTTACTCCATTGACCATGTGCTTTTCATTGATCCGCTTGCGCATAACAGCTTCTGCTGTGGCCAGGGCAATCCGATCATTGACACCCAGACTTTCGTCAAAATCACGCAGAATATAGGCCCCAACCTTCTCACCTGCCTGACGGAAGATAGAAATCACATCTGTTAGGTAATATTCTCCTTGGGCATTGTCCGTGTTAATCTCTTTCAGAGCTTCAAAAAGTCGCTTGTTTTCAAAGAGATAGGTCCCTGTATTGATTTCCTTGACCTGTTTTTCAAAATCATTGGCATCTTTTTGCTCCACAATCTTGATAACTTCACCATCCGCATTGCGGATAATGCGGCCATAGCCAAAGGGATTGTCAGCCTGGGCTGTTAAAATAGTTGCCACGTTTTTGTGACTAACATGGAAATTGACCAAATTTTTGAGACTTTCTCCAGTGATTAAAGGTGTGTCCCCGGCAATCACCAAAGTGTGTCCATCCAAACCAACTAGGGCAGGCTCCGCCATCATAACGGCATGCCCCGTTCCCAGCTGCTCAGACTGGAGGGCAAAGTCGGATTTCCCAGTCAAGACTTTCTCCACCATCTCTGCCTTGTGGCCAACAATGGTTTCAATCTTGACAGGCTCAATGTCAGAAACTGCACGAAAGACATGTTCCAGCATGGAAATGCCCGCCACCTTGTGAAGGACCTTCGGCAGATCTGACTTCATACGGGTACCTTTACCCGCTGCTAAAATAATCGCATAATTTGACATAATTCTTTTTCCTTTTAAATGGAGTGAAATAATACCACTCCATTATACCATATTTTTGGTTTGAAGATTAAAATGAGTCAAATGTCATACATTTTTAACATTTGAAAACAAAGACTCCTGACTTCCATCGGTCAAAGGCCAATAGTCTATCAACTACATTGACTTCACAGCCTGATCCAGGACCTGCATGACAGTCCGGCTATGGTCAAGGGCCGCTTGAGCTCTGGCAAAATCTTGACCAGCTATCATCTCCTCAAATGCTACAAATTCATCGTGCATGCGGTGATGAGGACCATTCAAATCCAAATCTTGCCCCTCTTGACCATTGAGTTGGAGGTTGATGGCTGGCATGGCACCAGTTGAGCCAAAAACAGACATAGACCCCTTGTCGCCTTGAATCGTAGACTTGATTTCCGCCGCACAGTCCTTAGCCCCGATACAGACGCACTTGAAAGCCCCGTAGTCCATCACCAGCATCCCCGAGGTATCAATTCCCCGCTCCATATTGGCCAGGTATTGCACCGACTGAGGCTGACCAAAAAGGCCGACCACCAGATGGATATTGTAGATATTGAGGTCCCGTAGGGCACCTCCCCCCATCTCTGGGTTAAAAGCTGGCGCAATTTCCCCACGCTTGAAGGCATCATAACGTGAGCTGTATTGGGAGTAATTGCAGGACACAATCTTGACATCCCCTAGTTTGTCCAGGTTTTCTTTGATGAAGTGGAAATTCCCCAAATACTGGTTGGTGATGGCTTCCAGGAGGAAAAGCTTTTTCTCCTCTGCGATGCGGACCAAGTCTTCCAACTCTTCTGCCAGCAAGGTAAAGGGCTTTTCACAAATTACATGTTTGCCAGCCAAAAGGGCCTGCTTGGCGTAGTCATAGTGGGTATGGTTGGGTGTCCCAACATAGACAGTGTCCACCTGAGGATTGGCCAGAATATCCTCATAGTGGCTGGTCGCCTGGGGCAGGCCATATTCTGCTGCCAGGCTCTTGGCTTTCTCAATCGAGCGCGGTGTGGATAGGATGGCCACCAGCTCAATCCCATTCATATCTCGCAAGACCGGCAAGACTTCCGACACAATCATACCCGTTCCAAGTAAGGCTAATTTCATTTGGATTCCTCCTGATTTCTCTGAGTCCATTATAGCAAAATCTAACCCAAAAAGAATAATTTCATAAGAAAAAGGGCCAAAGGCCCTCAATCTATTGTTCCGTTACCTCCTGCTTGCCTAAGATAAATTTTGAGATAACTGCTGACTGGGGATTCAGGTATTCTTTTTCAAAATAATCCTGATAAACTCCCGGAGTTAAGATACCGTGATTGGCAATGTTATCCGTACCGATAACTTCCAAAATGGTATCAGCCAAGAGCACACAGTTGGTGGTCATGACAAAGTAGGTTTTGAACTGAGAGTTGCTAAAGGTGAAACTCTCTACACCATAGTGATTATTGAGCTGGCCCAGATAACTCTGCTGCTGCTTCTCAGTCTGCAAAACTAAAGGCTTGGTATAGCTCATAATCTCGGACAAACGACTTTCAATGGCCTCTTGCTGTTGATCCGTCAAGACCATCCCATAGCCAACCACAGCCCGCCAATCATCTTGGGCCAGAGCATCCAAGTAATCCTGACTGGAAAGTCGGATAAGGACCCCATCTCCCACTGTACCAAAGAGGCGACTAGATTCCGGATTATATAGGCCATAAGCATAGGTCACACCCTTGTAGGAAATATCAACATGTCCCATCATTTCAAATCCCCGTCTCGCCGTATGAATCCAGACTTCCAGATCTGATTTTCCTGTTTTTTCCAAAGGGTTTCCCAACTGGATGGCCCGGCTCTTATCCGGACTGAGCAGGCGATTGATTGCCCGTAATGTTCCAATAGGAATGAGGGCAGATAGGAAAATAGGCAGACCTAGCCGCTTTCTGCGTCCCTTATTGGCAATCTCAACCTTGTCTATCCGCCAAGCATCCCAGAGACTGGAGAGGCCCCGCAAGAGCAGAGACAGACCAAAGAGGCGATAAATCAAATCCAGAGTAGCATCCAAATTAAAAAGGGCAATCAAACCAATTACGAAATGAACAACACCATCCAAAAGGATGAGCAGTGATGGCCTCAATTGATTGAACCATTTGACCCCAAAATCCAATAGCAAAATCAAGCCCATGGCAAAAAATTCAAGTGTCATAAAGAGGGCCAATAGATGAGTTGGCAACATGGCGTTATTTACCAGAAAAAGGGCCAAGAGCCCATGTAAGAACAGATTGAGCCAGGAGGCAGATTTGCCCCCCTTCCTCTTCCATTTTATCCAAATCTGATAGAGGAGATTGAGAAGGGCAATGGCGGCCAGTGTCGCAAAAACGATCAGGGCAAACTGACTTTCCAAAAAGAAAAAGAGAAAACCCGCCAAAATCAAGATGGAACCCCATAAATAACCTTGACTTTGCCTTACTTTTAGATTCATGCTTTCCCCCCTTAATGGTCCTATCTTTCTTCTTTCTTCAAAAAATAATAAAGCATTCCGTACAAAAGACTAGTTGCCACATAGATGGATAAGCAAACCAGTATTTCACTCGCAGCATAGGTCCAAATCGGATCAATCCAGAAACCTGCACTCCTTGAAGGAAGAGGAAGTCCAACACTAGCATGAAGCGCCAAGACAATCAGATTTCCCACTAGGAGAAATTCCGAATACTGCTTGAGAGCCTTCTGTCTGTCCTCCTGGTTGCGACAAATAACACCATATACGTAAGCAAAAATGGGCAGACTAACTAAAAAACTCAGTCCAGTTCCTACCCTCAAAGGGTCAAAAGGCCAAATAATCAGTCCCCCAACTATGCCCAAAGCGGCCATTATCAGCCAGTGTAATATGCTAGATTTCGTCTGCATCTCATTTCCCTCACTTTTTTTAAAATTTTTTTCTGACTTTAGGAATCTTTTACCGATTTGTAAACTACTTGGAACTCCTCCAGTACTACCTTGGATTCAGGACTAAAGGTGAGACCAATTTGAGCCAGCCACTTGGTGAAAAATTCCTCGTGGACCTGGCGCCAATAGGTCAGAGAACGGTCTCCCTCCCCTTCCTTATAGGCGTGGTCCGCTGACACATCCCTGAAAGGAATCACCGTCACTTTTGTCGTTTCAATAATGGCAACCGCCTGTCCCTGACCATCCAGGACCACATCTAGATCACCAACCTTGGGCAGTTCTTCCTCGTAATAGACATATTCATCATATGCCGAGGCCGTTGCTGTCTTGACCCCCTGGACCACTAATTCTGCCAGCAAATCTGGTGCCACCCCAAAGGCCCAGGCATCAATCTCATCTCCAATTTCAGGGTTGATTGCCTTGTATT